>CAZOGW010000158.1:0-5886 GCA_964579415.1 uncultured Acidimicrobiaceae bacterium
CCCGCGGCCCGCTTGCTGGTGGTGGGCCGTGAGGGCCACGCCAGCGCCGATCTGGTCCGGCGGGTAGCCCGGCTCGGTCTCGGCGGCGTGGTTGCGTTCCTCGGGCACCGCACCGACGTCGGGGACCTGCTGGCGGCCGCCGACGTGTTCGCCTTCCCGTCGCTGTATGAAGGCCTAGGCGGCGCCCTCATCGAGGCGCTGGCGCTGGGGCTCCCCGTCGTCGCCAGCGACCTGCCCGCCCTGCGCGAGGTGGTGGAACCGGGCGCCAATGCCGACCTGGTCCCTCCCGGCGACCCCACCGCCCTGGCCGCTGCCCTCGTCGACCTGCTCGCCGACCCGGAGCGCCGTGCCCGCTACGGCGAGGCGAGCCGGCGCCGCTTCCACGACGAGTTCCGTGGCCAGGCCGCCATCGATCGCACCTTGGAGCTTCTGGCCCGGATCGCTACCCGTCCCATCGGTCCCGACGACGTCACCGTGGCCAGGGTCATGGAGACGCTCCAGGACAGGCGCGGCCCGCTCGCCGACCCCGACGTCCCGTACACGGTGGGGCGGCGGTGGCCCAGCTTCAAAGCCCGGTTCGCCTCGCTGGAACTGCCCGGCGGCGCAACGGCCGCGGTCAAGGTCGCCGCCAACTGGACCGCGGCGGACGCCGAATTCGTCGCCGCCGAGAGCGCCCGGGTAGGTGACCTGCTCGCCGCGCTCCCCGGCGGCCCGGTCCGCATGCCGCAGGTGCTGGGCTGGTGCGCCGACCCTCCGGCGGCCGTACTGGAGTGGATGGAGGCGACCGACCTACTCGACGTCATCGGTGACCCTGCCCACCCGCTGTGGGAGGGAGACCGCCTCACCGCCATCGCGGGCCTGTGCGGGGAGGCGCTCGGGGCCTTCCACACCGCCCAACCGGGCGCGATGGAGGCGGGGGCTCCGGCCCGGTCCGAGTTGCTGGCGGCCGCCCGCCGCGCCGGGGTCTCCCACGCCTCCGCCGAGAAAGTGTGGCCCCGGCTCCATCGCGCCCGCGGCTACCGGTACTCGCCGGGTGACTTCCTCGTCGACGGTGCCGGCGGCCTGGTCCTCCTTGACCCTCCCCACGTCCGCAAGTTCGACCCGGTGCATCGCGACCTGAGCGCCTTCACCTTCGAGATGCACCGTGCCATGGTGGGGGACCGGCCGGCCGGCAGCGACCTCGCCTCTGCCCGTCTCGCCGGTCTGCGCGGCGCCTTCCTCGCCGGGTACGCCCGGACCGGCCCTGTCCCGCTCACCGACCCCCTCGACCAGTGGGCGGTCCGGCTCTACGAGCTGTCCCGCATCACCGGACGTGCCTACGGCAACGTGCGCCGCCGCCGGGCCGGTCCGCTGCCCGGGCTGGCCCGCTGGGCGGCTCAGGCGCGCCGCGCCCTGGGTCCACCGCCGCGCTGACACCGGCGGCGGCGGTAGCTCCGCGCCGATAGCAGCGCCGCCACCGGCACCGCCCACGCCCACACCAGATCGGGCACCACCGGCAGGGGAGCCGGCCTGCCGGTGGGGGCCATCTCGACCACGCCACCGACCCGCGTGGCGACGACAGCCAGCGGTCCCGGTGCCGCCTGCGCCATCGCCACCGGCCGGCGGTCCAGCTCGGCCAGCCACGCCGCCCCCTCCTCGGCGTTGACGGTGAGCACGCCCCGCTCCCACCGGTAGCCGAGCACCGCCCGCGGCCCTTCGGTGGTTCCCGGCGCTCCCGTCGTCAGCACCAGCCACCGGCGTCCCACCAGCCAACTCAACCCGATCCGGAAGGCGAACACGACGGCGTGGTCTCGAAGCCTGGCCATGCGGCCGAGCCTATCCTCTCTCCTTGGGGGAGGTGGCAGCCGGCAGCTTTGGGCCGGCTGACGGAAGGGGGGAGCGGTGGTTCGCAGTCTTTGCCGACAGCCTTCGCACCAGTGATCCCCCCTCCCCCCTGCCTCCGCAGAGCCTCCGGCAGGCGTACTCCCCCCAAAGGGGGAGATGATGGAAAGGAACCGAGTGGCTACAGGCAATCTCGACGTGGCCCGGGTGCTGCAGGAGATGGCGGACCTGCTGGAACTGGAGGAGGGGAGCCCGCAGGCGTTCCGGGTACGTGCCTACGAGAAGGCGGCGACGGCGGTGCGGGACTGCCCCGACCCGGTCGCCGACCTTACCGTGGCCGAACTGCAGAAACTCGAGGGGGTGGGCAGGAGCACCGCCGAGAAGATCCGCCTCATCGTCGACACCGGCACCCTCGACCAGTTGGAGGTTCTGCGCCGCAAGTACCCGCCGGCGTTCATGGAACTGACACGCATCCCCGGGCTCGGGCCCAAGTCGGTCCTGCTGCTGCGGGACCGCCTCGGAGTTGAGGACGTCGAGGGCCTGCGCCGGGCCATCGCCGACGAGCAGGTGCGCACCCTCCCCGGAATGGGCGCCAAGTCGGAGGAGAAGCTGGCCAGGTCGCTGCAGCGACTCGGCACCCACGGCAAGGACCGCCGCACCCCAATCATCCAGGTGCTGCCCGGCGCCCTCGACCTCGTCTCCCGAATCCGTGGCCTGCCCGGCGTGGAGGCGGCCGACTACTGCGGGTCACTGCGCCGCTTCAGCGACACCATCGGTGACGTCGACATCGTGGTGGCCTCCACCGACTCGGGACCGATCATGGATGCCTTCGTCGGCTTGCCTTTCGTCGCCGAGGTCATCGGCCGTGGCGACACCAAGTCTTCGATCCTCACCAGCTCCGGCCTCCAGGTGGACCTGCGGGTAGTGGCGCCCGGGCAGTACGGCGCCGCCCTGCTCTACTTCACCGGCTCCAAGAAACACAACATCGACCTGCGCCAGCGCGCCCTGGGGCGGGGCTTGACCCTCAACGAGTACGCCCTGTCCGAGGTGGAGACGGAGGCGGTGGTCGCTGCAGCCACCGAGGCGGACATCTACCGGGCCCTGGATCTCGATCTCGTGCCTCCGGAGATGCGGGAGGGAATCGGCGAGATCGCCCTGGCGGCGGAGGGGAACCTGCCCCGGCTGGTCGAGGTGGGCGACATCCGGGGGGATCTCCACGTTCACTCCACATGGTCCGGTGACGGCCGCAGCTCTCTCGACGAGATGATCGCGGCCGCGGCTGCCCGCTACCAGTACGTGGCGATGACCGAGCACGCCGAAGACCTCGCCATCAACGGGCTCTCCCGCGACCAGGTGGGCGAGGAGCGGGTCGAGTTGGACCGGCTCCGGGCGCAGTACCCCGAGCTCTCCATCCTGCAGGGCTCCGAGCTCAACATCGGCCCCGACGGCGGCCTCGACTACGACCCCGACTTCCTCCTCGGGTTCGACTGGTGCGTCGCCAGCGTCCACTCCCACTTCGACCTGCCCCGGGACCGGCAGACCGCCCGGGTCATCCGGGCCATGGAGAGCCCCGCCGTCAACGTCATCGGCCACCTCACCGGACGGCGCATCGGGAAGCGTCCCGGTATCGAGATCGACCTTCCCGCCGTGCTGGAGGCGGCGGCCGCCACCGGCACCGCACTGGAGATCAACTCGCATCTCGACCGCCTCGACGTGCCAGCCGACATGCTGCGCACCGCGGTGAGGACCGAGGGCGTGCTGTTCACCATCTCCACCGACAGCCACCACTTCGGGGAGTACGACAACATCCGTTGGGGTGTGGCCAACTCACGCCGGGGCTGGGTGGAGGCTCACCGTGTGGTCAACACCTGGCCCCGTGACCGTTTCCTGGAGTGGGCCCGCAGCAAGCGGTAGTTGTCAACATCTCCGAAAGCGGGAACCTCGGGTGGATCGGAGGGGTTGTGCGGTAGTGCGCCCGTGTGACGGGCCGGCAGGCGACGAGCAGGCGAGGTTGGCATGGAGACCATCGGCAGCGCCATCGATCCACCCGGCAGTGCCCCCGTTCCGCTGCGGCCTGTTGACGGGCGGTCGGCGGGCTGGGCTGGAGCGGTCTCGGCCGGGCTGTCCCTGGGCCTCACCGAACTGGCGGCGGGGATCTTCGACGGGGTGCCCTCGGCGGTCTCGGCGGTGGGGAGCCTCATCGTCGACAACAGCCCGGGATGGCTCAGCCACCTGGCGATCAGGCTCTTCGGCACCGCCGACAAGGCGGTACTCGCCATCGGCACCGTGCTGGTGTGCCTGGGCGCCGGCGCCATGATCGGCCGCGCCGCCCGTAGACGCCCGGTGGTGATCGCCGCCGGCTTCGGCGGCTTCGCCGTCGTCGGCATCGCCGCCGCCCTCACCCGACCCGACGCGTCTCCGGCGGCGACCGTGCTGGTGATCGCCGGGGCCGCCTTCGCCGGAGTCCGGGCGTTGCGCTGGCTTCTCGGGCTGCTCTCATCCGGAGCCGCCGTCACCTCTCCCGGCGAGGTCACCGTCCCCGACGCCTCACGGCGCCGTTTCGTCACCCGCACCGCCGGGCTGGGGGTGGTGGCAGTCTCCGCCGCCGCCCTCGGTCGCGGGCTCACCATCCGGCACTCCGAGGCGGAGATCGCCGTCGCCCTCCCGCTGCCCAGCACCACCGTGCCCGCCCCCGGCCCGGGCACATCTTTCGCGGTGCAGGATCTCTCGCCGCTGGTGACCCCCAACGAAGAGTTCTACCGCATCGACACCGCACTGGTCGTGCCACGTCCCGACGCGGCGACATGGACGGTGGGCGTCACCGGGATGGTGGACCGGCCCTTCGAGCTCTCGCTCGACGACCTGCTGGCGATGCCGCTCCACGAGCGCTACGCCACCATCGCGTGCGTGTCCAACGAGGTGGGTGGCGACCTCGTCGGCAACGCCAAGTGGACCGGTGTCCGGCTGGTGGAAGTCCTTGATCGGGCCGGGGTGGCGCCCGAGGCGACCCAGCTGGTGGGGCGCTCCGTCGACGGGTGGACCGCCGGGTTCCCCACTGCCGCCGCCTACGACGGGCGAGACCCGCTGATCGCCGTCGGCATGAACGGCGAGCCGCTGCCGCGCCGCCACGGCTTCCCGGCGCGGCTCATCGTCCCCGGGCTCTACGGATACGTATCGGCCACCAAGTGGCTGTCCGAGATCGAGTTGACCACCTGGGAGGCCTATGACGCCTACTGGGTGCCGCTGGGATGGTCCAAGGAGGGCCCCATCAAGACCCAGTCCCGCATCGACACTCCCGGTTCGGGGCAGGTGGTGAACGGGGGAGCGCCGGTCACCTTCGCCGGGGTCGCCTGGGCGCCCACCCGCGGCATCGCCCGGGTCGAGGTGCGCACCGCCGTCAGGGGCGACTCGCTGGACGAGGCGGCGTGGGAGGACGCAGAGGTGTCGGTGCCGCTGGCCGACACCACCTGGGTGCAGTGGCGACTGGAGAAGGCCCTCGAGCCGGGCACCCGGTTCGACGTCCAGGTACGCGCCACCGACGGCGACGGCGAGACCCAGACCGCGGCGCTGGCGCCCCCCGCCCCCGACGGCGCCACCGGCTACCACACCGTCGACTTCTCCACGAGCTGAGATCGGGTCACGCCCTCCCCCGCCGCTCGCCGGTTCTTGTCCTCCCCCGCCGCTCGCCGGTTTTCGTCCTCCCCCGCCGCTTCGGTGGGGGAGGTGGTCGATCGGCTCGCCTGGCGGCACAAGACCTGATCGCGTGCACAGGCTCGTTGTGGGCCGATCGATCGGAGGGGGTCTTCCTCTCAGATCCCCGTTGAGCTTGCCGCGAAGGCTGTGCAGGGTGTGTGACGAAGACCCCCCTCGACCCGCCCTCCGCAAAGCCTCCGGGCGGGCCACTCCCCCCACCGAAGCGGCGGGGGGAGATGAAGAACCCTCCCCCCTGCCTCCGCAAAGCCTCCGGGCTGGCCACTCCCCCCGCAAAGCCGGGGGGAGATGAAGAGGTGGGGTTTCGTCCTCCCCCGCCGCTTCGGTGGGGGAGGTGGGCGATCGGCTCGCCTG
>CAZOGW010000159.1:0-5867 GCA_964579415.1 uncultured Acidimicrobiaceae bacterium
TCCTGCTCCATCCAGTCCATGACCGCGGCGCCCTCGTGGACCTCACCCATCTTGTAGGTACGGCCCGTGTAGTAGAGGATGCGCTCGGTCGTCGTCGTCTTACCGGCGTCGATGTGGGCCATGATCCCGATGTTGCGGATCTGGTCCAGCTTGATCTTGCGTGCCATGGGGCTTCGTTCTTCCTTCTCTTCTTCTCACACGACCGGCGTCACAGTCGTCGCCGGTCGGGCGGCCCAGGCCCGACGGCCGGTCCCTTCGGCCTACGAGGCCTGCCTACCAGCGGTAGTGGGCGAATGCCTTGTTGGACTCCGCCATCTTGTGGACGTCCTCGCGGCGCTTGACGGCAGCGCCGGTGCGGTTGGCGGCGTCGAGGATCTCGTTGGCGAGACGCTCGGCCATGGTGTTCTCCTTGCGCCGGCGGGCGAACTCGACCAACCAGCGGACCGCCAGCGTCTGGGAGCGCCGCGGGCGCACCTCGACGGGAACCTGATACGACGAGCCACCGACACGGCGGGACCGCACCTCGAGGGTGGGCTTGATGTTGTCGACGGCCTTCTTGAGCGTGGAGAGCGGGTCACCGCCGGTGCGGTGGTCGACGATGTCGAGGGCGCCGTAGACGATGCGCCGGGCGGCGCCCTTCTTGCCCTTCCACAGCACCTTGTTGATGACCTGGGTGACCAGGACGCTGTCGTAGACGGGATCCGGCTCCAGCTTCTTGACCTCGGCGGGTGCACGACGCATGTGCTCAGCCCTCCTTCTTGGTGCCGTAGCGGGAGCGGGACTTCTTGCGGCCGCTGACGCCGGCGGCGTCGAGAGCTCCGCGGATGACCTTGTAGCGGACGCCGGGGAGGTCCTTCACACGGCCGCCGCGGACGAGGACGATGGAGTGTTCCTGCAGGTTGTGGCCCTCGCCGGGGATGTAGGCGGTGACCTCCATCTGCGAGCTGAGGCGGACGCGGGCCACCTTGCGCAGTGCCGAGTTCGGCTTCTTGGGGGTGATCGTGTAGACGCGGGTACACACGCCGCGCCGCTGGGGCGAGCCGGCGAGGCCCAGTGTCTTCGTCTTCTTCGGCTTGGGCTTGCGGCCCTTGCGCACCAGTTGCTGTACGGTCGGCACGTGCCTTCCTTCTGTTCGACTCCGCTGACATGACGGCACCCCGAAGCCAATGCCTCCGGGAGCCTCTGTGACACAAGAAAATCGGCGCCGTCCATGGACGACCCCGATCCCGAGGGGAGTCTCTCCGTTACAACAGCGCCGTCACGAGTACGTCGCCTCAGGGTATCCGCGGACTCCGAGCGGGAAATACGGGGTGAAGTATACCACGTGAGGGGCCTCGGTCTGGTGGCGGAGCAGGGAGGTACTTGGTACTTGGTACTTGGTACTAAGTACTAGGTACTAGGTACTAGGTACCTGGGAAGCACCGACCGGAGTCGTGCCTCCGCAGTAGGTCGTACATAGTCTGCTCAGATCGGGAATTGAGGCGGCGGCTCTTCCTTTGTGGCGGGTTGTTGCGTCTGGGTAGGGGGTGGCTCGGGGCGGGCCCGAGATGGCGTGCCGTCGCGGAAGCCGGCGAGGGTGATGAGGAGGACGAAGAAGGCCCCGAAGGTGGCACCGATGCGGTACAGCAGGACGGCGGCGGCGATACCGGTGACGACGGATACGAAGCGGGCGATGGTGAGCGCCCGTTTGGGGGCGACGATCTCGAGGAAGCTCGTCAGCATGGCGCCACCGTCGAGGGGTCGGATCGGGATCCAGTTGAGGACGCCCCAGCCCAGGGCCGCCCACACGAACCCCTGGATGGCGTAGCGCAGCAGTGGATCGGAGGGCACCAGCCAGCCGGCGCGAACGGCCAGCAGGGTCAAACCCCCGGTGACGATACCGACGAAGGACCCCGCGGCGGCGATGACGAAGCGCCGCCCCGGCGTGAGGTCGGCCCGAGCCGGGTAGGTGGTGACACCGCCGAATGCGAAGAGTGTGATCGTCACCGGGACGGCGCCGTAGCGGCGAGCCGTCACCGCATGGCCCAACTCGTGCAGGAGCACGGCGAGGAACACCACGGCCATCCAGGCGACGTATTCGGCGGGCCGCCGGGCTCCGCCTATGAGGGCGAGGATGAGGAACGAGAAGTGCACCTGCACCGGGATGCCGGTAACGGAGAACTTGAGCACGGCACCACGGTAACGCCGCTGCCGAGACAGGTGTCGCCCCGGGGAAGGGGTTGGGGTACCCTCTCGTGTGATGACCGTCTCCATCCGGCCCGCTGTCGTAGCCGACGCCGACCGACTGGGTGAGGTTCACGTCGCTTCATGGCAGTGGGCGTACCGTGGCCTCATGCCCGACGACCTCCTCGACAGCCTCCGGCCCGAGGCGCGGGCGCGCTTGTGGACCAACCTCCTCAAGGACCCCGCCCCCGGGTTCTCCGCATGGGTGGTGGAAGTGGACGACGAGATCGTCGGGTTCGCCTCTTCGGACGATGCCGGAGAGGACGACCTGCCTCCCGGCACCGTCGAACTGCTCGCCATCTACCTGCTGGAACCCCACGTCGGCGCCGGCCTCGGCTCGCTCCTCATCGACACCGCCGAACAGGCGTGGCGCGACGCCGGATCCACCCTGGCCACGCTGTGGGTGTTGGAGGGCAACAGCCCGACACGCGCCTTCTACGAACAGCACGGGTGGGCCGCCGACGGCGCCACCAAGATGGACTCCAATGACGCCACCTACGGCACCCAGGTGAGGTACCGGAAGCAACTCGACTAGCCACGTAGTACGTCGTACGTAGTACGTGATTTGCTAGATGCGTTCCAGGTCGGCGGGGGTCCAGAAACCCGGCTCAGGGGTTCTCGCACCACCCTTGGCGTATCGGCGGAGGCGGTCCCTGGCTTCCTCGGAGAGGATGTCGACCACATCGAACACCGTCGCCGGGCCGGCGGCGTGCAGGGCGGCGGCGGCTTCACTCTTGGGGCGGGGCAGGCTGGTGGTGAGCAGGACCAGCGGTGTCCCGGCGGAGCGGCCCCGGACCGCGGTGGCCCTGCCGAGGGCACGCCACACCACCGCGGGGCGTTCCAGTCCGCCGCGATGGGTTGTGAACGGTCCGGGTACGTCGAAGAGCCACTCAGCGCCCTCCCCGTCGGTGGCGACGAAGCTCACGGTCACCCCTGTGCGCGGCATCCTGCGGTTGAGGGCCTCGACGGTGAACCCGGCCTCCTCCAAGGCGTCCCGAGCCAGGTCGCGGGCACCCCTGCCCTCCTCGGTCGCCGCGGTGCGCAAGCCCGAGTACAGCGGGGTCGGTACCGGCGCGACCTCGGTCGCCACCCGCCGCCTCGCCAGTTCGACGTATTCGGCGTCGAGTTCGTAACCGGTGTAGCGGCGGCCCAACCGTGCCGCCGCTACCAGCGTCGAGCCGCTGCCCATGAACGGGTCGAGCACCAGGTCGTCCCTGAAGGTGTACAGGCGGATCAACTGCTCGGGGAGCGCCACCGGGAATGGCGCCGGGTGGCCCACCTTACGTGCGCTCTCGGAGGGGATCTCCCAGAGGTCCAGTGTGAGCGCGGTGAAGTCCTCGGTCATGAGCGTGCTCTCGTGGGGCAGGCCCTCCGCGGCTCGTTGCTTCACGTTCCGGGCCCGATCGAAGCGGCCCTTGCTGGCGATGACGACACGCTCGGTGATGTCGCGCAACACGGGGTTGGCGGCGCCGCGGAAGGAACCCCAGGCACAGGACCCGGTTGCGCCCTCCCCCTTCTGCCAGATCAACTCACCCCGCAGCAGGAGTCCCAGATCGCCTTCGAGGATGCGAATCACATCGGCGGACAGGCTGCGGTATGGCTTGCGCCCCAGGTTGGCCACGTTGACGGCGATGCGGCCGCCCGGTTCCAGCTTGCGCACGGACTCGGCGAACACATCTCGTAGTAGTTGGAGGTACTCGAGGTAGGACGCGGGGATGCCGTCCCGCTCGACCTCCAGCTCGTACTGCTTGCCCGCGAAATAGGGCGGGGAGGTCACCACCAGCGCCACGGAGCCATCAGCGACTGCGCCCATGTCGCGGGCGTCTCCGTGAATGAACGGCTCGGGGACAGGCACCGGTGGCAACACCGTGTCGTCGCCGGAGAGGGCGGGAGCGCGGAACCGCTCGTAGAAGGGTGTGGCGTCGTGGTTCTCCCGCGCCCCTGACCCGAAGCTGGAAGTGGTAGTCCTACGCCGCCGCTCCATCCGACCCTCTCGCCGCCCGGCGAGCGTAGCACCGCGCATCCCAGATCGTTCGGACCGCGACCGCACGCGTGCCGGCGCAATACCTAGTACCTAGTACTTAGTACTGAGAAGGGGCCCCGCTCTGCGGGGCCCCTTCTCACTCTTCCGCGTCCTCGGTCTGGGTGCCCAGGCTGGCGAGCCATTCCGCCGGGTTGGCGGGGAGGGACTCGTCGGCCGACTCGGGCATGTCCTCGCCGAACAGGCCCAGCGCCGACATCACCGTGGCGTCCGGCAGCGCCGGCTGGATCGACTGGTAGGCATCGGCGCCGGTGCCGGCCGGGATCAGCTTGCCGATGATCACGTTCTCCTTGAGACCGCGCATGAAGTCGGACTTCGACTGCAGCGACGCCTCGGTGAGCACCCGGGTGGTCTCCTGGAACGAAGCCGCCGAGAGCCACGAGTCGGTGGCCAGTGACGCCTTGGTGATGCCCATCAGCTCGGGACGGGCCTCGGCCGGGGTCTTGCCCTCGGCACTGAGCTGCTGGTTCACCTCACGGAACTCCTGGGTGTCCACAAGTTCGGCGGGCAGGAACGGCGAGTCGCCCTCCGACACCACCCGCACCTTGCGCAGCATCTGACGCACGATCAGCTCGATGTGCTTGTCGTGGATGTCCACGCCCTGGGAGCGGTACACCTCCTGCACCTGGTCCACCAGGTAGCGCTGGCAGGCGCGCACGCCCTGGATCTCCAGCACCTCCTTGGGGTCCAGCGGACCCTCGGTGAGCTGGGTACCCGCCTCGATGGTGGCTCCGTCGACGATCCCGGGGCGGAGCCGGGCACGCCGCGGCAGCGGGTACTCCTTCTCCACGTCCTTGTCGGTGATGACGAGGCGCCGGCCGTCCTCGTCGTCGATGATCGACACGGTGCCGCCGTACTCCGCCAGCACCGCCTTGCCCTTGGGGGTCCGGGCCTCGAACAGCTCGACGACGCGGGGCATGCCGTGGGTGATGTCCTCACCGGCGACGCCGCCGGTGTGGAAGGTGCGCATGGTGAGCTGGGTCCCCGGCTCACCGATCGACTGCGCCGCCATGATGCCCACCGCCTCGCCGGCCTCGACCATGCGGCCGGTGGGCAGGCTCAGCCCGTACGACGCCTTGGAGATGCCGTAGCGGGACTGGTCGGTGAGCGGTGAGCGCACCCGCAGATCGGTGATGCCCGAGTTGTCGATCAGCGTCTGCAGCGCCACCTTGTCGATCAGCTCGCCGGAGCGCAGCAGACGCCCGTCGGCGGTCTTCACCAGAGCGCCGTCGACCTTGATGTCGTCGGCGAGGACCCTGCCGAACACCCGGTTGCGCAGGTTGCGCGTCACGGTCTCACCGGGGCCGCTGCGGATCGACACCGGGATGCCGGCATCGGCGGACTCGTCGTCGTGGATGATGATCTCCTGAGCGACGTCCACCAGGCGCCGGGTCAGGTAACCCGATTCGGCGGTACGCAGCGCGGTGTCGGCCAGGCCCTTGCGGGCGCCGTGCGTCGAGATGAAGAACTCGAGCACGGTGAGGCCCTCACGGAAGTTGGCCTTGATCGGCTGCGGCATGATGTCACCGCGGGGGTTGGCCACCAGGCCACGCATGCCGGCGATCTGGCGGAGCTGCTGGATGTTCCCCCGGGCTCCGGATCG
>CAZOGW010000160.1:0-5791 GCA_964579415.1 uncultured Acidimicrobiaceae bacterium
GTTGGGGATGAAGGCCCCCGGCGGCTCGGTGCCGGCTTCGCCGACGATGCCCGCCCACCGGTCCCGCCGCTCCCCGGCGACATGAGGCAGGCCTTCGCCGAGATCGGGGATGACCCCGGTGGCAACGGCTGCGTCTATGGCGAGGCACCACAGCACGCAGGCGTCACCGGCGAGCGGGTCGCCGTGGGTGAGCAGGGACAACTCCATGGCGGCCGCGGCGATGGCGTCCCGGTCGCCCAGCCGGGCCAGCGCCACCGGCGCCGTCCGCATCAACGAGCCATTGCCGGCGGCGCCCCTCGGGTTCGCTGCGAAGTGCCTTTCTGCCCGGCCTCGCAGCGACGCCCCCGACGAGGCTCCGCCGACGACGGCGCGGGTCTGGATGCCGACGTCGCGCGCCTCGCGCTCCCAGGCGATGAAGCGGTCGCCCACCGCCGCCGCGTCGAGGGCGCCGGTGGCGGCCTCCTCGGCGATACAGATCGCCATCTGGGTGTCGTCCGTCCACTCGCCGGGTGCCCACCCGAACGGGCCGCCGCCCTTCATGGGGACGATCTCGAGCTGCGGCGGACCGAACTCGTAGCCGGCGCCGAGGGCATCGCCCGCGGCCAGCCCCACTATGACACCGGCCACACGGTCCACGGAGGGACCCGGCATAACCGTCTCCACAAGCTTCTCCTTTTCACGTATTACGTATTACGTATCACGTATCACGTATCACGTATCACGTATTAGGTATCACGTATCACGTCTTTCTTGTACTGGATACTGGCTACTTGTTACTGGCTACTGCCTGCCGCCCCGGACGTGGATGCTTGTCGCCGTCGCCGTCGGGTAGAGCGCCTCGCCCGAGACCATGGCCCCGCCGGACCTGATGCTCTCGGTGAACGCGTTGTAGGCGTCCATGACCTCCTCCATCGGATCGATCTCCCCTTCGGGCTCCTCGCTGTAGATCAGAAGTGCGTACTGCATGGTGCTCTCCTCTCCGCGGGGTTCCTGCCGCCCCGCCGTGTCACGACGACGATCGGGAACCACCGATATCGACAGGATTCTCCGCAAAGGTACCCTTCAGGCATGACCGACTACCGCCCCCCGTTGCGCGACATCAGGTTCGTGCTCGATCACGTCGCCGACATCGCCTCGCTCACCGAGCTCGACGCGTTCTCCGCCGTCGACGCCGACGTCCTCGCCGGCGTGCTGGAGGAGGCGGGGCGCTTCATGGCCGAGGTGGTGGCGCCCACCAACCGCATCGGGGATACCGAAGGGGCGCGCCGGCACCCGGACGGCTCGGTGACACTGCCCCCGGAGATCGCCGACGCCTACCGCCGCTTCGTCGCCGCGGGCTGGAACGGCATCAAGGGCGACCCCGCCTACGGGGGGCACGGCTTCCCCGGGACCGTCGCCATCGCCGTCGCCGAGATGCTGGGGTCCGCCAACATGGCGCTGTCGCTGTGCCCCATGCTCACCTCGAGCGCCATCCTGGCGCTGCAGCGGCACGGCAGCGAGGAGCAGAAGGCCACCTACCTGGAGAAGCTGATCTCCGGCGAGTGGACCGGGACGATGGTTCTCACCGAGCCCGAGGCCGGCTCCGACGTGGGAGCGTTGCGCACCCGGGCCGTACCGCAGGGGGACGGCACCTGGCGCATCTTCGGCACCAAGATCTTCATCACCTGGGGCGAGCACGACGTGGCGGACAACATCGTCCACATGGTCCTCGCCCGCACTCCGGGAGCCCCTCCGGGTACCCGCGGCATCAGCCTGTTCATCATCCCCAAGCACCTGGTGGGACCGGACGGCGAGCTTGGCGAGCGCAACGACCTCACCTGCGTCTCCATCGAACACAAGCTGGGGATCCACGCCAGCCCCACCTGTGTGATGGCCTTCGGGGAGGGGGACGGCGCCGTCGGCTGGCTGGTCGGCGAGGAGAACCAGGGCATGCGCTACATGTTCACCATGATGAACGACGCCCGCCTCCAGGTCGGCCTGGAGGGACTGTCCGTCGCCGAGGCCGCCTACCAGCAGGCACGCGGGTATGCCCGGGAGCGCCGCCAGGGCCGCACCGTCGGCGCCGAGGGGATCTCTCCCATCGTGGAGCACCCCGACGTGCGCCGCATGCTGATGACCATGAGGGCCTACACCGAGGCGCTGCGCGGGCTGATATACCTCAACGCAGCAGCCATCGACGTCGAGAACCACCATCCCGACGCCGAGGTGCGCCAGGCCGCCTCCGCCCGAGCCGGGCTGCTCACCCCGCTCTCCAAGGCGTGGGGCACCGACGTCGGCGTCGAGGTGGCGTCGCTGGGCATCCAGGTCCACGGCGGCATGGGCTTCGTCGAGGAGACCGGGGCAGCCCAGTACTACCGGGACATCCGCATCGCCCCCATCTATGAGGGCACCAACGGCATCCAGGCCATCGACCTGGTGACCCGCAAGCTCCCCATGGACGGCGGGACCGTGGTCACCACCCTCCTCGACGAGATCGCCGCCCTGTCCGCCGAACTGGAGAAGGCAGGTGCCGACTTCGACGGCATCCGCACCGAACTGGAAGAAGGAGTCGAGCTGGTGCGCAACACCAGCCGGTGGCTGCTCACCCGCACCCACCCCGACGACACCCTCGCCGGCGCCACCCCCTACCTGCGCCTGCTCGCCACCCTGGTGGGCGGCTGGCTCCTGGCGCGCCAGGCGCTGGCGGCGCACACCGCCCGCAGCGACGACGCCGACCACTTCCTGGCGGCCAAGATCGCCACCGCCCGGTTCTTCTGTGAGCAGATCCTGCCGCAGGCGTTCGGCCTGGTGCCGGCGGCCACTGCGGCGGCGGACCTGCTCTACGCCATCGACACCGAGCACCTCTGAGATGGCCCGGCCCGGCGGTCGTGGGGTGCTGCGCGGTGGCGTCGAACTGGTCCGGGTCTTCCTCGACCGCATCAAGAGCCACAGCCTCTTCCTCATCTCGGCCGGCCTGGCCTACTACGGCTTCCTCGCCCTCTTCCCCGGCGCCATCGCCGCCATCTCCCTCTACGGGCTGGTGGCCGATCCCGTCGAACTTGAGCAGTCGATCATGGAGCTCACCGAGGCGCTCCCCGACGCCACCGCCGAGTTCATCCGCGAGGAGGTCCTCAACCTGACCACCCTCTCCGGCCTGCAGGTCGCCACCGGCGTCGGCATCCTGGTGGCACTGTGGTCGGCGTCGGCGGGAACCAAGGCGCTGCTACAGGGGATCAACCTCGCCTACGGGATGCGCGAATCGCGCAGCTTCCTCCACCTGCGCCTCACCGGCCTGGTGTTCGCCCTGGCCGTCATCGTCTTCCTGGGGTTGAGCGTGCTCATCTCGACACTGCTGCCCGTCGTGCTGGGTGCGTTGGGCCCCGGGGACGGGCTGATCGACCTGGTGGAGGCGGTGCGCTGGCCGGCCTTCTTCGTGGTTGTGGTGATCGGGATCGGATGCCTCTACAAGTGGGGTCCCGACCGGCCCCCGTCGCGCACCCGCCTCTTCAACTGGGGTGGCCTGTTCGCCGCGGTGGCGCTGCTGGTCGTCACCTGGGGCCTGTCGCTGTACACGGTCCTGTTCGAGTCGGCGGGCAGCGCCTACGGCACCCTCGCCGGCATGGTCTTCCTGCTGCTGTGGATGTACATGTGCGGGTTCGTGGTGCTCCTGGGAGCGGAGATCAACGACGTGATCGAGCAACGAGGGACTTCCGGGCACGACTCCCCGACGATGCAACCGGACACCGGACACGACCGCAGTCCGGGAGCCCCCGAGACCGGCTAGATTGGTCCTTACCTCTTCTCTACCGCGTTCATCGCAGGGCCAATCACACCGCATGACAAACGTCACATTCGCGGAGATGGGCGTCGACTCCGACCTCGTCTCCGTTCTGTCCTCGCAGGGGATCACCACCGCCTTCGCCATCCAGACCATGGCCATCCCCGACATCCTGGCCGGGCACGACATCTGCGGGAAGGCCCAAACCGGCTCGGGCAAGACCCTGGCCTTCGGTCTACCCATGGTCCAGGTCTCGACGGGTGGTAGCCCGCGGCGACCCTCCGGGCTGGTCCTGGTGCCCACCCGTGAGCTGGCGCTCCAGGTCACCGATGTTCTGCGTCCCCTGGCTGCGGCCCGTGGCATCTCCGTGCTCACCGTGTACGGAGGGTCTTCGATGCGCGAGCAGATCAGCGCCGCCCAGGAGGGCGCCGGCATCGTGGTGGCGACACCGGGGCGCCTCATCGACCTGATGGACCGCAAGGTCCTCGACCTGGGGTCGGTTGCGATGGTCGCCATCGACGAAGCCGATCAGATGGCCGACATGGGATTCCTGCCCCAGGTGCGGCGCATCATGCTGCAGGTCCCCGGCAGCCACCAGACGCTGCTGTTCTCCGCCACCCTGGACGGCCAGGTGGGGACACTGGTCGATGCCTACATGAAAGACCCGATCACCCACGAGGTGGTCACCGCCACCGACACCGTCGACACCTCCGAGCACCGCTTCCTCAAGGTGCACGGCATGGACAAGGTGAAGGTGGCCGCCGAGATCTCCCGCCACAGCGACCGTACCCTGATGTTCGTCGCCACCAAGCATGCCTGCGACCGACTCGCCAAGGACCTGGTCGCCGAAGGGATCGAGGCCAGGGCCATTCACGGCGACCTCCAGCAGAAGGTGAGGGAGAAGGCGCTGAGTCGCTTCTCCTCAGGTGACATCCCCGTGCTGGTGGCCACCAACGTGGCGGCCCGGGGGCTCCACATCGACGACGTCGACGTGGTCGTCCACTACGACCCGCCCGACGACCCCAAGACGTACCTGCACCGCTCCGGGCGCACCGCCCGCGCCGGCGAGTCCGGGCTGGTGGTGACCCTGGTGGAGTGGGATCAGGTCAACGAGGTGCTCGCCATTCAGCGGCGGGCCGGCCTCAACATCCCCATCGTCAAGATGTTCTCCAACGACGAAAGGCTGTCCGAGCTGGAGGATTGGGACCCGCCTGCCGAGCTGGCGCCGTTCGGCGGAACTCGCACCCGACGCCGTTTCGGCCGGGTCGGCCGCAGGTAGCTCGAGCGGCTGCCGTTCCCGCCCGCCCCGACAAGGAAGGAAACCCATGGCCAAGCAGTACAGCGAACAGCCCGACTTCGCCCTCGACCTGGGCACCACCTATGAGGCGACGCTCGCCACCAACCACGGCGAGATCGTCATCGCGCTGGACGCCGAGCGGTCACCGACGACGGTGAACAACTTCGTTACGCTGGCCCGTGACGGCTTCTACGACGGGGTGATCTTCCACCGTGTCATCGCCAACTTCATGATCCAGGGCGGCGACCCCACCGGCACCGGCCGCGGCGGCCCCGGCTACAAGTTCCGCGACGAGTTGGACGGTCCCGGCACCTACTCCCGTGGCACGGTCGCCATGGCCAACGCCGGTCCCAACACCAACGGGTCCCAGTTCTTCATCGTCCATGCCGACTACCCGCTCCCCCACAACTACACCATCTTCGGTCAGGTCACCGACGGCCTCGACACCGTCGACTCCATCGCCGCCACCGCCACCGATCGCAGCGACCGTCCGCACGAGGACGTGGTCATAGAGTCGGTGACCATCTCGGAAGCGGAATAGGTACTAGGTACTAGGTACTAGGTACTAGGTACTAGGTACTAGGTACTAGGTAAGACGTCGACTGGCTACTCAAGCCGTCCGACGCCTCGAGGCGGGGGTTCTTCCAGAACCCCGGGCTATACGTGATACGTGATACGTATCACGTTCAGAGGTCCAACACAACCCATGCCGGATCATGATCGGAGCCGTCGCCGCC
>CAZOGW010000161.1:0-5787 GCA_964579415.1 uncultured Acidimicrobiaceae bacterium
TACGCCATCATCGTCGATCGGCGGGGGACGCTGCCGGAACTGGTGGCCCGGGTGGAACTGGCCGACGACGGCCTGGCGCCGCAGCGGGAACAGATCCGCGCCCGCCTGGAGGCCCGCCTCGTCGAGACGACCCGTATCCGCATCCCCGTCGACGTCCGCGACGCCGGCACCATCCCCCGTCCCGAGATGGGGAAGGCCAAGCGGGTCTTCTTCCAGGACAGCGACGAGGACCCTGTCCCTCCGGGTCGTTGATCGCCCGCTCAGGACGGGGCGACCCGATCCGGCTCATCCCCCGGGTCGATGACGCGCCTGTCGGGGCATCGGTCGAGAGGTAAACCGCTCCCACGCACGATCACGGATGGTGAGAGTTTCCCGGATCACCGGGAGGGGGTGGGGTGGGTCTCCCTCAGCGCGGCCGGGGTGCCGAGGCGAACTTGTTGAAGAACTCGACCATCGCCACGACGGTCCTGCGGAACTCGTCGATGACGAGGCGCTCATTGGGGGCATGGAGATTGCACAACATGTCTTCGGCGCCGAAGAGGAGTATCTCGGCGTCGGGGACGGCGGCCTGGAGCCCGCTGACCAGCGGGATGGCCCCGCCGCTCCCGATCTCGATCGGCTCTTTCCCCCAGGCCTGGCGAAGCGCATCCCGTGCCGCGGCGTAGGCGGGCCCGTCGGTGGTGGTTTGGAACCCGTCGCCGCTGCTGACCCGCTGGACGTCGAGGTCGATCCCGAACGGTCGCAGCGCCTCGAGGTGGCGCACCACGGCGTCCTGGGCCTCGCTTGCCTTCTGCTGGGGGTGGACCCGGATGTTGATGAGAGCCTTGGCATGAGGAACCACGGCGAGTACCGCCCCTTCGGTGGCGGGCGCGTCGATGCCGACGATGGTGAGTGCCGGTCTCGCCCACAGCCGGTCGGCGATGGTCCCGTCGCCGAACAACGGGATGCCGGGTGCCACATCGGCCATCTGGCGGTAACGCTGCTCGTCGATGGGTTGAGCTCCTCCCCAGGCCTCGCCCCGCAGGCCATCCACCGCCGGGTTGCCGTCCTCGTCGTGGAGCGTGGCGAGGGCGCGGATCAACGTGACGAGGGCGTCGGGAGCCGGTCCTCCGTATTCGCCGCTGTGTTTGGGCTCGGCGAGGGTGCGGACCTCGACGGTCACCTCGGTATCGCCGCGTAGCGCCGTGGTGAAGGTCGGCTCTCCGGGTCTGATGTTGCCCATGTCGGCGATGATCATGGCGTCGCAGGCGAAGCGGTCAGGGTCTGACGGCGGGTAGTAGTCGAAGGGGCTTCCGAACTCCTCCTGACCTTCGAAGACGATCTTGAGGTTGACGGGTGGCTTGCCGTCGAAGTACCGCAGCACCCCGATGTGGGCCATGAGGTTCGACTTGTCGTCTGCGACGCCGCGCCCGTAGATGACGCCGTCTTCCTCGACGGGCTCGAAGGGAGGGCGCGTCCACAGTGACTCGTCCCCGGGTGGCTGCACGTCGTAGTGCGCGTAGAGCAGCACCGTGGGGGCGCCCGGAGGACCGGCGACCTCGGCGAAGACGATCGGCGACGTGTCGGCGAGATCGATGGTCTCGATCGCGGTCACCCCGACATCGCGGAGCAATCCCACCACGAAGTCGTGGGCCTCGATGACCCTCTCCGGCGGGTAGCCGGGAAAGGCGATCGACGGGATGGCGGTGAGGTGCTTGAGGTCGTCGATGAGGCCGGGGAGGAGGGCGTCGACCCTTGCTCTGACGGCAGTCTCCGTGGTCATGTGCGCACCTCCTCGAACCGACTGTCCTTCCCGGTGAGTCTATCCGGCCGGTCTGGGCTTGGTCTCGCTGCACACACCTGCTCCGCAGACCCCGAGCCCGGCGACAGCCAGGGTTAATGTCGGTGACACATGGACGGCGGGCGCGACGAACATGTGGTGGTCGACTTCCCGCTGCGGGGGGAGGGGTGGATGGCTGTCACCAGTCCCGGCGACCGCATCCCCAGCCACGGCACCGACATGTTGGGGCAGCGGTACGCCTACGACTTCCTCAAGGTGGACGATCGCCGCGCTCTCCGTTTCCACCCGGCGTCGACGCTGCGGACCCTGGTTCTCGGGGTGCCGACCCGGGAGTGTTACGCCTGGGGGGAGCCGGTCCACAGCCCGCTCGACGGCGAGGTGGTGGCCGCCGCCGACGGCGTTGCCGAGCCGGGGCGGGTCCATCCGGTGCGCGAGCTGGCCCGGGCCCTGTGGACCGGGTGGACGTTCCGGCCCTCCCGCCTGCCCCGGGTGTTGGGCAACCACGTGGTTATCCGCAGCGGCGGCGTCTACGCCGGTTTCGTGCATCTCGCCCCAGGATCGGTGGCGGTGACGGCGGGTCACGCCGTCACCGCGGGCGACGTCATCGGCCGCGTCGGTCACACCGGGAACTCGACGTCGCCGCATCTCCACTTCCAGCTCATGGACGGGCCCGATCCGCTGACCGCGCAGGGTGTCCCCTGCGCCTTCCGCAAGTACGAGGTGCTCGGCGAGGACGGATGGGAGCGGGTGGTGGACGGCGTCCCCCGCCGCGGTGAGCGCCTCCGCTCCGTCGAGGCTCCTCAGTAGCGCGTGGTCTTGACCGGGTTCCCCGCTCCGTCGTAGCTGGTCCAGGTGCCGACCTGCTCGCCGTGTGAGAACTTGCCGGTGCGCAGCAGGGTGCCGTCGCGGCGGAACCACTTCCAGTTGCCGTGGAGCTTGCCGTCGCGCATCTGCCCTACCGCTTTGAGTTGCCCGTCGTCGTAGTACTCGGTGCGGCGCCCGTTGTCGACGGCGGCCAACTCGGCGAGGCGCAGCTTGACGAGTTGCCGCAGCAGGCCCTTGGGGAGACGCTGGTCGAAACCGAAGCGGATGCCGCCTTTGGACCTCTCGTAGGCGTCGAGAAGGTCCCCGGCCTCCGCAACCACATCCCCGCTCATCGGGTAATAGCCGCAGTGATCACGCGAAGCTGCGTAGCCGGCGACTGCCTTGCCGTCCAGCACCAAGGCGGGCATGCCGTACCGGATCGCCTCGTCGGCGTGGGGGAGGATGGACCGCAACGTCTGGCGCACCCGTTCCAGGGCGACCCGCTGCTCGTCGGTGAGCCCGGCGAGATAGGCATCGATCGCCGCCGATCCCTCATCAGGTGACGTGCCGGTCATCGGACCACGGTAGTGGTGGCGCCACACTCAACTACGGTGAGGTGGCTGGCGGGCGGCGGCGTGTTCAGTAGCCAGTAGCCAGTACAGGGCGGTCGTTGACCAGACGAGGCGATGGATGAAGATTGAAGCGATTCTGCTGCCGGGGTCCGTGCGTCCGGGTGAGATCACCTACGCAGGACTGGTGGAGACGCTGGGCGACGATGTGGCGGCCCGGGTCAAGGAACTCGAGGTGTATACCACCGACCAGCCGCCTTCCGGGTACGGGATCGGCGTCGAGGTCGATGCCGCGGTGCGCGTTGCCGATAGGGCGGGTATCGACCAGTTCCACCTGGTCGGGTATTCGGCGGGTGGCGCCATCGCCGCCGCAGTGGTGTCCCGATACCCCGACCGTGTCCTCAGCCTGGCGCTGCTGGAACCCTCGTGGGTGGGCAACCGAGGTCTGAGCGACACCGAGCGGGACATATGGGAGGAATTGGAGCGCATCGCCGAACTCCCGCCCGACGAGATGATGGCTGCCTTCGCACCCATCCAGCTCGCCCCGGGGGTCGAACCGCCGGCTCCTCCACCCGGTCCCGCCCCGCCGTGGATGGCCCAGCGGCCGGCAGGAATCGCCGCCTTCATCTCGGCGGTGCGGAGCTTCGACATCGACCCGGCAACGCTGGCGTCTTATACCCGCCCGGTGTATTACGCCCTGGGGGAGCTGAGCAGCCCCGGCTTCTACGGCGCCATGGCCCGGCGGCTGCGGGACGTGTTTGCCGACTACACCGTGGAGGTGTTCGCCGGGCGCCATCACTTCGACCCTCCCCATCGCGTCGAACCGGAACGAGTTGCCCGCTCCCTCCGTGCCCTGTGGCAACGCGCCTCCCCAGAGGCGACCGGTGCGAAAGGTCCTTAGCGACAGGGGAGAGGCGCCGCCGTACGCTGCACCGTGATGCCGGCGCGCAACACGAGGACCTCTTTCGGGTGGGTGGCCATGGTGCTGCATTGGGCCACCGTCGGGCTGGTCGTCTTCCAGTTCGTCATCGGTGCCGGCGGCATCGATGCCTTCGGCGACTTCGAGGACACCCACGCCACCGCCGGCGTCACCCTGCTGGTGCTCACCGTGTTCCGCTACATCTGGCGAAGGAATGTGCCGCTTCCGGACTGGCCGCCGCAGCTCGGCCCGATGCAACGTCGGCTGGTCCATCTGGTGGAGATGACGCTATATGCGATGCTCATCGCCAAGCCGGTCACCGGGCTGTTACTCCTCAGCGCCGACGGCGAAGAGGCCGCACTGTTCGGCGTCTTCGAGCTCCCGCAGTTGTGGCCGGAGGACTCCGACCACGAGGACTTCTTCGAGAGCGCCCACTTCCTCAGCGGAGTCGTGCTGCTCGCCGCCCTGGTCCTCCACGTCGGACTGGTGGTGAGCAAACGCCTGCTGTCGCGGATGGTGCCCGTCGGCGCAGCCGACCGATCAAATGCCGACCCCCAGCATCTCTAGCCTGGGATGTGCTACCATGTCGCACATGGAAACCATCGGGGTTCGGGAGCTCAGGCGGGACGCCAGCCGCTGGCTGGCTCGTGTCAGGGCAGGTGAGACGTTCCTGGTCACCGACCGCGGCCGCCCGGTGGCGCGCCTGTCACCGGTGCGAGAGGACGTGGGCTACAAGGCGCTCTTGTCTGAAGGCAGGATCGCTCCGGGTTCCGGACTCGACCTGGCGGAGGTGCTCGACAACCTGGACGCCGATATTCCGCCTGACCGGGGCCGGTCGGTCACCGAAGCCCTTCTGGAGCTGCGGGGGGACGAGCGATAGATGGCCATCTGGTATCTCGACACCTCGGCGGTGGCGAAGTTCGTGCGTCCCGAGGCAGAGACCGGGGCCCTTCGCCGCTGGCTGGCGGACAAGGGCTGGATCCTTTCCGACCTGCACCGGACAGAGCTGCGGCGGGCTGCCGCCCGTGCCGGGGGACGGGCGCCGGCACGAGCCGAGCGGCTGCTGGCACAAAGTGACGTGATTCGCATCGACGCCGCGGTGTTCGACACGGCCGGTCGCCTCGAGCCGGTCGTCTTGCGATCCCTGGATGCCCTGCATCTCGCCGCCGCGATGACCCTCGGCCCTGATCTTGCCGGCATGGTGGTCTACGACGAGAGGTTGCGGTCCGCAGCCGAGGCAGTCGGAATGGCGGTGGCTGCTCCCGGGTGATGCTCTTCGCGCCGGCCCCTCAGGCCTGGGCACTGGGTTCCGGCCGACTTCATCCCGGCAACATCGCCGTTCGGAGCGTGGGCCGGGACGGTCAGGTCTTGCGGGCGACGATGATGTGGAAACGGGAGAAGCTGGTCTCGTCCGTCATCTCCAGGCCCGCTTGCCGGCACAGTTCCAGCAACTCGCCGCGGGTGTCGACCCGGTTGCCGAAGGTGAGCTCGTACCACTGCGCCAAGGCGGCGAAACGTTTCGGCATGCGGCGCAGGTCGTCGTCGTTGTCGGGGTAGGCCTCATCGAAGATGACGAACGAGCCTCCCGGCTTGAGTGCACCCGCCACGTCGCTGAACACCTTGGCCTTGAGCGCCGGGTCGATCTCGTGGACGACCAGGAAGCTGGTGACCACGTCGTAGGCGCCGGGGTCGGCGAGATCGGCGCTGCCGACCCG
>CAZOGW010000162.1:0-5713 GCA_964579415.1 uncultured Acidimicrobiaceae bacterium
TGCGGATACTCGACGCACGGCTACTGCTGCGCCGGGCACCAGTCCAGAGCGAGCCCCGGCGACGGCTCACCCCCGAGCCCGAGCGCACATGGGGCAGCCCCAGCCGCTACGACAACGAGTAGGAGAAGCCTATGGAGGGGTCAGCCATCCGGCTGACCCCTCCATAGGCCTCTTCGCATGTTGAGGGACGCGAGCCGTCAGATCAGGCTCAGCAGGCGGCACTGCGCGTCCACGATCGCTCGAGCCTGACCGATCGCCCTCACATCCCCGCCCAGCGCCCGCTCCCACACAGCCGCCAACAGGGCATCCAGACGCTCCAGGTTCAGTTGCCGGTACTGGGCGACGTCCTCGGCCTCACGGGCGCTCAGAGCGGCCCTCACAGCCTTCCACGCCCCGCTCCTGTTGGCGTAGCCAAGCTCCACGGCCACCTGGTCGTACGTCAGCCCCGAGGAGGCCAACTCGACTGCACGAGCGCGCTTCTCCAGCACAGCGGTTGTGGGCATCGCTGCCTCCCCGACCGACGACGGAATGGCTACGGAACCCATTGTCGTGGGATCTCAACGCCGGCGGGGCAAAGGAATCAAGACTCGTAGACGGGGACACCATGGAGCGGCCAGGAGATGGAGAGGCGAGTCGTCAAGATCCTCTGCAACCCGGACACTTTGCATTGGCCGATGGATGAGCGACGCGGTGCGGGACCGCCTCTACGAGCAATCAGAGCACCATGGCCGCCTGCTGTACCGGGGGCTTAGGACGCCTCTGTGACCCGCTCATGCAACCACAGCCATCCGCTGCAACGGCAGCAAACGCGAACTAGGCACCACGGGGCTGCTGGAGCCCAGGACCCAGCACCCGCCTGTGCGGTCGGGACGTCAGCCTGCCCCCCGGCCCTGGCCCAAGAGGCTGATAGATCTCCTCTCGATCTGTCGCATCGCACTACCCACGTCCAGGACGGACCAGGCACGGACGTGCACCTGCCACACTCACCGCGTGGTAACCACGCCGCCGACGAAGTCGTCTGCCAGGGAGATCACCGAGGCTGCGATCGAAGGCTCAGCAGGGCTGATTCCAGTTGTCGGTAGCCCTCTGGCTGTCGCGTTCGCTCTCACGATGGGATGGGCCTACAACAAGCGGATGACCGCCTGGCTCGAAGGTTTGGCCGAAGCTGTCACGGAGCTCCAGGAGCAGTCCGCAGAATGGACCTTTGAGGCGCTGGCCCAGGATGAGGTGTTCGTGGACGCTGTTGCTGCCGCTAGCCGGGCTGCCCAGGCCACCCATAGCGCCGAGAAGCTGGCGGCCCTGCGCAACGGGGTGCTCAACAGCTTGGCTGCCGATGCCCCGTCTCTGGATGAGCAGGCGCGCTTCTTCCGGTTGATCGAGGAGTTCACGCCTGCGCATCTGCGGCTGCTCTCGTTCCTGGATGAGCCAGGCCGATTCTTCGACGAGGCAGGAGTCGCAAGACCGACCCTCATGATGGGCGGCAGATCGTCCTTGCTCCAAGAGCTCCCGGAATTCCGGGACCGCCGCGATTGGTACGACCTGTTGAGCAACGACATGGCAGCAGCGATGCTGACCAACCACGGTGGGCTGCACGTCACTCAGAGCGGTGCCAGCCTCTGGGAGCCCGCCACTAGCCCGCTCGGCAAGAGGTTCCTCGCGTTCATCCGCCAGGCCCCGGCCAAGTAGGCGCGGACAGGGCCATCTCGCGGGTGTGACTCGTGTGGCTCCTACTCCGAGGCGGCAGCTGGATGCCCACCCCGCCGCCAGGGCGCGTGGGTCAACGCAGTGCATCGGAGTTGCCATCCGATACCGCACCACCTACATCCCCTCAGGAACTGTCCGACCGTGACGAGTAGTGGATGGGAGCGTGCCCGGAAGCACTCCCTTGTGGGGCACATCACGGATCAACGAGGTTCCACCCCCTCTCCCAACGGGTACGACTGAGACAAGACCTTTGGTTGCTGTGCGCGAGCCCCGACCAACCCCGGGAAGAGCTGAGGAGACGTCATGGGCAGAGGGAAGATCCGGCGCGGCGTCGTGGGGCTGGTCGGTCTCACGAGTGTTACTGCCGCCACCCTGGGGGGCTTCGCGGCAGCGGGATCTGCGGCGGGAGAAGGCTCAGATACCCAAACCGCCAAGTCGGCGTCGACGGCCCCGCTCTCAAGGGACTCGATCGCGATCTGCGAGTACGGCCGACAAGTCTCCGAGGAGCACGGAGACCTGCTGCACAGCGCGGCCACCAGAGGTGGATACCTGTTCGGAGATTGGCAGAGCCTCCAGTTCAGGAAGGACGTGGCAGGTGCGGTCAACGTCGTCAGCGACCCCCTGGACCCGCTGTGGCGCATGTGGATAACGGGCGTGTCGCCGATGGGCGATGAGGCCGCCGCCGGTCACCTCCGGCCCGACACTGCTGCCACGGGCCTCCAAACGCTGTCGGACATCGAGGCGATCTGCGACACGGCCCCAGAAGCGGGAGGCACTTCCTCCGCACAGAGTCAGGCCGAGTCTCCGGTCACTCTCGTCTCCAGCTGCGAGTGGGGGAAGACAGAGAATCACTGGACATCCGAGGGCCAATACACAAGAACGACCTTCGCCGCTGACTGTGGGGGGCCTGGCTCTCTCAAGGCTGAGGGGCACGTCAAGTTCCCCGAGACCGACAGTAACTCCGGAGCAACCTCTGACTCGGCAGTGTTCTTCCTCACCGGCACGATCGGAGAGACGTCATTCGCCCTGAGCAGCCCCAGCGACGGCTCCCGCTGGGAGGGGACCCTGGGCGGGCAGCACGTCTCCATGGTCGTAGAGCGCACGGATGACGCATGGAACGTCACCTCCGGATCGCGCGTGGGTGAAGCGGACCTCACGGCCAAGGGCCCCCAGGCGAACATCAATGAGAACGCGATGGGACCCGATGACTACCTCCGGTGGGACAACCCGAGCCCCGTCGACGTCACCCTGAGTGTCAGCCCGGAGAACGTCGATCCCAACGAAGTGGGAGCCCTCTGCAATCTCATGACAGTCGGCGTTCCCTGGTCGGGCATGACGTTCTGGGAATGAACCTAAGCCGGAACCAGCGACCAGGCACCGAGCGATACCACCTTTCTCAGAAGGGTGGGCAGTACGGCTTCATGACCTCACCAACAAACAAAGAGAACACAGAATGATTGATTCAATTTCTTCGGCGACGAAGGGCGGCAGCGAGTCCACCGGGATTTGGAAGCACGATCTGCTCCGGAACCGGCGGTCGTGGGCTGCTGGCATCGTAGGCGCAACTGTCTGTGTCGTGTTGCTGGCCACCGCCACTTCTTCGGGAAGCGATGACTCGTACCCTGATGCTGCCGTACGAGCGAGAGATCTACTCGCGGATGTAAACAAGTTCCATTGGGCCATCGGCGAGGAACAGGTTCTCCCCACTTCTCTTCGCGCGGACTCCGTAGTGGGGTCGAGGGCATATGTCGGCTACCGAGAGCCATACGAGGTTGGCAGCGATATCGAGCCGGGCACATACTGGAGCGTCGGGAACGGCGACTGGGCTCGCCTGGATGCCAGTGGCAACGCCGTGGAAGCGGGTGACCCACCGAATGGCGAGACACTGGCTGTCGAGGTAGTCACTATCCTGCCCACGGACGCCTACTTCGTGACGCATGAGATGGGCCATTGGGTCCCCTTCGACCCGAAGTAGCGCAGTTGCCACTGCCAGGCCATCAGCATCGTCGCGGATCGCGATTCCAGCCACTCGGCCACATGCGCTCTACTCAAGAGAACAGACGACCGGGCGGCTGCGGCCGCAGCCCGAGCAACATCGGACGTTGCGTTTCCAGGCTTGGTTTCCTGCTCCAGTCATGACCTCCTCGTCCCTCAGGCCACGACGTGGGTGGGGGTCGGCCTGGTGGTGCAACGTCCGCATCGCTCGTCGGTGTCACCGGGCATAGCGAGGATGGGCGCGCCACACCCGGCGCAGCAGCCTTTGACGAAGCCGCCGTCTCGCCATGCGGGCTTCAGCCGTTGGAGCACCGGGGGCTTGATTGCAGAGGCGGGGTCGCCCAGTCCTGCCCCTCGTGCCCTTAGACTTCGTCGTCTTCCTTCCCAAGATCCGTCACCAGATTTGTCACTACACCCCCACCCCATCAGGATCTGACTCCTCCCAGGTGTGCGTCCGTGTCCCTCCTGACATTCCTGGTGACGGGGACTCAAGCGAAGTCGGGTCGATGTACTCGGCCAG
Source organism: uncultured Acidimicrobiaceae bacterium (assembly GCA_964579415.1). GTDB lineage: Bacteria > Actinomycetota > Acidimicrobiia > Spongiisociales > UBA5794 > CAZOGW01. Next base: position 4,220 of record CAZOGW010000162.1, read on the forward strand.
CGAGTAGCACCACCTGGTGCGTGGCTTGCCTGCGAACTCGTCTTCCACCTCGTCCACGGTGACCACACCGAGCATGTGCAGCGCCTGGAGCTGCCGATCCACGGTCGTCCAAGGCTTGCCGATGCGCTTCCGAACGTCAGTGGGGGTGCTCGAGGGGTTCTCGGCTAGGTCGTCGATGAGGGACAACCTCAGCGGTGGCATCGAGTCCCGAGCCACGCGCACAGCGAGCCTGAGCGCATCATCGCGTGACATCCCGATGGCCACGCCACCTCGGAGGATCTGTGCGAGCTGCCGGGCGAAGCGCGTCGGCATCTCCGGCGCGTGAGCGTCCGCCACGCTGCCCTTGAGGTCGAACGTGACGCTTGTACGCGCCCTGGTTACGAGGTCGGCCGCCCTGAGCAGTCGGTCTGATTCGTCGTCGGTCAGAACCACGGCGGTCGCGTTCATCCCGGCGATCACAGCGCCGACCGCATGGGCCAAATCGCGGCGCATGACCTCCTCTTGCCCAGTGTTGCTGATGGCGAGTCGCCCAGCGTCGAGCCTCCCCACGTTCGAGTCCATCCGTACGAGCGCGAACCTGTCCCCCATCGCGGAGATGACCGCATGAGCGTCGTCCCATGCTGATGTAACCGCACCGACGACGACGATGCGGCCCTCCCATGTGAGTGTCCGGCCGCCATCTGTCCCGACGTTGCGCTCCCAGCGACCGTCGTAGACCTCGCGCATGGCAGCGAGTACCGATGCCCGCATGTCGCGGTTCATAGACAGGATCGTCGTCACGTCCTTCACCACGAGCACGCCGCGATCACCCATCCGGCGCAGCAGCCCGCCCGTGGCGTCCTTGGCCACCTCTTGCTTGGACGTGGCCGACAGCAGCGCGCCCTCCGATGCGATGGACGACGTCACCACCGCGCCTGCACCCGCCAGGGCCGACACCGTCTCGGTCTTCGCGTTCCCGGACCCGGACACAACCAGCAGCCATACGGGGTCTCCGTCCAGGCGCTCGACCGCGACCGCAGCGAGCGCGGCGTCCAGGGCGTCGAGGTCGTAGGTCCTGCCCAACCATCGCCGGAACACTGCGTGGACCTCGTGCAATGACATCGTGGGCAGGCTCGGCGCGCTGCGTTCCTTCGGGTGCTCGTCGTCGTTACTGAGCGCGTCTGAGGTTGACTCGACCGGTTCGTTGATGTCGTCGAGGTTCATATCCCTGGCCCTTCGGCTTCGGCGTGCGGACCGGATCGTGCGGCTGGCCTCGCCGTCGGTCAGGCCCGCGATCATGGCGGCCGCGTGCAACTCGTGGGCGGCGGCTTCGTCGAGCAGTCCCCTGTCAAGGGCACGCATCGAGGCCCAGTAGAGGGCGTCGTTGCGGTTGCCCTCGGGCGCACAAGTCACGACCTGGGCGAGGGCTCCGAGTGATCCCCCGCACCCCGGCGCCCGAGCTGTCGGTGCGGGCTTCGGAGGAACGAGAAGTCTTCGCACGGCCTGCCAGTCCAG
>CAZOGW010000163.1:0-5623 GCA_964579415.1 uncultured Acidimicrobiaceae bacterium
CCCTCGCGCAGCGTCACCGCATCGTTGTCGAGGCGAGCGCGGTGGATGATCACGTCGTCGCGCCGGCGTCGAAAAGCGACGATCGACTGTGAGGTGAATGACCGGCGGCATGGCGTCGGCGAGGCCGTAGACGGCGAGTGCGGTGTCGTGCGACGCGACGGCTCCCTCACCCGCCCACAGGATCGCCACCATGACATCCTCGAAGCGCTGGTGCGGGTAGTGGCGGAGGCGGTAGACGCCGCGTTCGACTTGAGCCAGTTCCTATGTCGATTTGGTACGGAATTTCCGTACCAAATCGACACAGAACGGGGGGGTCTGTGCGCTCCCTACCGGTAGGAGATCGCTCGCAGGATGTCGAGGCGGGAGGCTTTACGGGCGGGGCCGATGGCTGCGATCACCCCGGCCAGGGCGGCCAATGCCACCCAAACCCCGAGCTGGCCGAAGGGGATGGCGAACGAACCCAGACCGTCGTCCTCCAGGGTGCGGACGATGGCAAAGCCCAGTCCGCTGCCCATCGCCACACCGAGCAGGGCGCCGAAGACAGCCGTCACCGAGGCCTCGATGCGGACCATCGACCGTACCTGACGGCGGCTCATGCCCACCGCCCGCAGCAGCCCGATCTCCCGGGTGCGCTCCACGATCGACAGGGCCAGCGTGTTGGCGATGCCAAGCACGGCGATGATCAGGGCCAGCCCGAGTAGACCGCTGAATAGCGACACCAGCTGATCGATTTGAGCCCCTGCAGTCTCGATGCTCTCCGAACGGGTCATCACCTGGAGGTTGGGGAACCCGGCCAGGTCGGCTTCCGCGGCTGCCTTCCCCGCCTCCAGACCCACTCCTTCGGCGAGCCGGATGCTCGCCAACGAGGCCGACCCTTGCCCGACGTTTCTCCCGTAGACCTCGTGCGATACCAGCGTGTAGGCGAGGAGCGAGGTCTCGAACGTACCTACTATCTCCGTGGGCACTGACCCGGTGACATATTCCACATCGACGACGTCCCCCACGGCCCAACCGTTGTCTTCCATGACATCGACGTAGACCATCATCCCGTCGCCCATGTCGGCGAAGTCGATACTCGGCGCGCCGTTCCACACCCGGGAGAGGGTCGCCGGGTCGACCGCAGCGACGTCGAGGTCGACTCCTTCGATGGAGTACCACCCGAACGTCACGGGCGACACGACATCGAACTCCGGCGAGGCTTGAAGGTTGGCCAGAGCGGTGTCAGTCACCTCGCTGGCCAGGGGATCGGGAGAGTTCACGATGAGGTCCGCCGGGGTGGCACTCTCCATGGTGTCGGAGATGCTCACCTTGATGGAGGCGGCGAACACCGAGACGAGAGCGACCAGGGTCACCCCGATCATCAGGGCCGACGCGGTCGAGGCGGTTCGTCGCGGCGCCCGCACCGTGTTCTCTCGGGCCAGCTTGCCTGTGATCGACCGGAACGGGGATGAGATGACCCTGGCCACCGGGCCGGCGATCAACGGCGCCAGGGTGGAGATGCCGAAGAACACAACCGCGGCACCACCACCGACGAGAGCCAGCGATGCACCATTCTCAACCGTCAATCCGCCAACCAGAGCGCCCGCTCCGGCGAGGGACAACAAACTGCCGACGATCGCTCGATTGCGCAACGACTTGCGGGGCGTCCGGGTGTCAACCGCCGCGATCGCCGCCACGGGTGACACCGACGCGGCGCGTCGTGCCGGGAGGATGGCGGCGACGAGGGTGACACCAACGCCGACAGTGAATCCCACGATCACGGTTCGCGGCTCGACCCGCAGCGGGCCGTCGGGCAGAGCAATGCCGACCGCATCCAACCCGACACGGACCAGTTCGGCGACACCTATGCCCGCGAGGACGCCGAGCGCCGACGCCAGCACAGATAGAACCGCCGCCTCGATCAGAACCAGCCGATTCACCTGACCGGTGGTGGCTCCAACCGCCCGGAGGAGGCCGAGTTCGCGAATGCGCTGGGCGACCGTGATCCGGAAGGTGTTGGAGATGACGAAAGCGCCCACAAACACCGAGATGCCGGCGAATGCGAGCAAGGCGACGTTGAGGAAGCCGAGACCCGCAGTGACATCGTCGAGTTGTTCCTGGGTCTGCTGCTGACCGGTGACCACCTCGGTTCCGGTAGGTATGACTGTGGCAAGGTCGGCGATCAACTCCGACTCGGCTACATCGTCTGCCGCTACCACGTCGATGGTGTCGAGACGGCCTTCCAGACCGAAGAGACGCTGTGCCTCGTCGAGGTCGAAGGCGGCGATGGTGGCCCCGGCGAGGCTGTCCTCGGTCCCGAAGGTGGCCACGCCGACCAGCTGATAGCTGCCCACACCCTGCTCGGTGAGGGCCTGAATGGTGTCGCCGACTGCAAATCCGTTGGCCTCCGCGGTGTACTTGTCGATGACGACCTCACCCGGGCCGACCGGGGCGCGTCCATTGCCGATCCGGAGCACGTTGAGAGCGGGGTCGTCGACCCAGGAGAAACCCAACGTCGATGAGCCGATGCCTCCCAGGGTCTCGCCGTTGCGATCGAGGATCCGGGCAAATCCACCGACCGAGCCCTCGGCCCGGTCGACACCGGGCACAGCCCGGACTTCGGTGAGATAGGACTCATCGAAGGACGTCTCGACGGTGGCCGTCTCGTCGATCCTGACGGTGGCGTCGACACCGGCGTAGACGTCGTCGAAAAGGGTGTCGAAACGCGCCTGGATCGTGTCCGTGAACACGAACGACCCGGTGACGAAGGTGACTCCCATGACCACCGAGAGAGCGGTCAATCCGAACCTGAGCTTGTTGGCCTGAAGGCTGCGTAGCGCTGTTCTCAACATGTCACGCCCCCAGGAATCGCATGTGGTCGATGACCTTGTCGGCCGTCGGATGGTCCATGTCGCCCACCACCTTGCCGTCGCTCAGGAACACGACCCGGTCGGCGTATCCGGCTGCAACAGGATCGTGGGTGACCATGACGATGGTCTGACCCAACTCGCGGACGGCCCTTCTCATGAACTCGAGGAGCTCGGCACCCGAGCGGGAGTCGAGGTTTCCGGAAGGCTCGTCAGCGAAGATGATCTCCGGTCTTGAAACCAGGGCGCGGGCGGCGGCGACCCGCTGTTGCTGGCCCCCGGACAACTCCGATGGTCGGTGATCCAGCCGGTCCCAAAGGCCGAGGATGTCGACCACGTGGTCGAACCAGCCCCGATCCTCGTCCACACCGGCGATGGCCAGAGGCAGGACGATGTTCTCTTCGGCAGTGAGGGTGGGGATGAGATTGAAGGCCTGGAAGATGAAGCCGACCTTCTCCCTGCGCAGCAGCGTCAGCTTGCGATCACCAAGCGCTCCCAGCTCGACTTCGCCGATGTAGGCCGAGCCTTCATCGAGCGTGTCGAGACCGGCCAGGGTGTGGAGCAGGGTCGACTTGCCGGAGCCTGAAGGCCCCATGATGGCGGTGAAACGGCGTACCTCGAATCCGACGTGGATATCGTCGAGGGCCCGGATGCCGGCGTCGCCGAATCCATATCTCTTGACGCCGCCTTCCATGCGGGCTGCGGTCGTCGTGATGCGGTCAAGCGCGATTGTCATGTGGTCTCCTTCGCCACGGTTACCCGCCCATCATCGGGTTGAACCGGGTCAGGGTCATCACGCCCGGGAAGGTTGCGGGGGCGGGTCTCGGGGAGGACTCACCGGGACCAGTTCTCCTTCCGGAGGATGAGATCAGTGCCCGATGTCGTGGGTACCGGCTTGGATGAGCCCACTCTCGTAGGCGAAAACCACGATTTGGGCCCGGTCGCGGAGACCAAGTTTGGTGAGGATGTTGGAGACGTGAGATTTGACGGTGGTGGCGCCGATGAACAGATCTTCGGAGATCTCGGCATTGCTCTTGCCCCGTCCCACTGCCACGACGACCTCACGCTCCCGGTCGGTGAGACGGCCGAGCCGGTCTGAGACGGAGCGGTCGACACCGAGACGGTCGGTGAACTGGCCGATGAGCCGTTGCGTGATGGAAGGGGCGAGCAAGGCGCCGCCGTCGTCAACCACCCGAACCGCGTCGACCAGGTCTTCGGGTGGGATGTCCTTGAGGACGAAGCCGCTCGCGCCCGCCTTCAGGGCGCGATAGACATACTCGTCGGGGTCGAAGGTGGTGAGGATGATCACCCGCACCGGCCAGTCGGCCTGTTCCAGGATCCTCGCCGTTGCTTCGAGCCCGTCCAGTTCGGGCATTCGGATGTCCATGAGGATGACGTCCGGTCGTTCCGCCGCGGCAACGGCGATCGCCTCGGTTCCGGTTCCGGCTTCGGCGACGACTTCGATGTCGGGCTCATGGTTCAGGACCATCGCCAGACCCCCGCGGATCAGTGCCTGGTCGTCGACGACGGCCACCCGGATCACGGGCTGTCCTCGTCCACCGGCAGATACGCGGAAACCGAATACCCGCCGCGCGGACCGGGACCGGCGTGGAAACTGCCGCCCAGAAGCTGGGCCCGCTCTCGCATGCCGACGATGCCGTGGCCGCCGTTCACACCCGGGGAAGCCCCGATCCCATCGTCTGTCACTTCGATGCGGACGCCTTCCCCGTTGGTCTCGAGACGCACTATTGCACGGGCGTCGGGCCCGGCGTGGCGGAGGGCGTTGGTCAGCGCCTCCTGGACGATGCGGTAGACGGCGAGCTCCACCCGGACCGGCAACTCGACCTCTTCCCCGTGGACCGACAGCGTGACCTCCAGCCCGGCCTCATTGAACTCGTCGACGAGATGAGGGATGTCGATCACCCCGGGTTGCGGAAGAAGGTCGCTTTCGGCGTCGGGTCGGAGCACACCGAGCAGATGGCGCAGCTCGCTGAGAGCCTCCCGGCCGGCTTGCTCCACGGCCCCCATGGCTTGGGCCGCCTTCTCCGGATCGTCGGTGACGATGGTGCGGGCGGCGCCGGCCTGGACGGTCATGAGGCTGACCCGATGAGCGACCACGTCGTGTAGCTCGCGGGCGATGCGGGTGCGCTCTTCGACGACCGTGCGCAGGGCTTCCTCGCGACGCCGCTCCTCGCGTTCGGCGAGACGCTCGCCCCGGAATCGAACCCTCCGACCCGCGTACCAGATCCCGAACATGACGATCACGGCGAGGGCGAACTCCGCGACGGCCTCCTCCATGTAGGTGGCGATAGAGATGATGGCGACCGCAGCGGCGAGGAGCAGGAAGTTCCACCGGTCGTTCTCTCCGTAGCGGCCCGCCGAATACAGGGCGAAGGGGATGGCAAAAGTCGCCTCGGGTCCAGCAACCGAGTTGGGCAACACCTCGAGCGCCATGAGCAGGGCCAGGATGACCAGGGGTCTGGTCCGACGCCACAACAGGGAACCTGACGCCACGGCGGAGACCAGGACCGCTGTCGGCGTGATCTCGTCGAGCTGTCGCCATGCAAGGGTGTCCTCGCCCAGCACCACGAAGATGCTCATGACGAAGACGACCGCAGCCAGCACGGCATCGAAGACGCGGGGCTTGCCCAGTGTCGAACTCACCAGGAAACGGTACGGCATCGGGTCCGGATTGGCACCCATCCCGGGGAGGAGGCTGAACTCCTACTCGAGATGGGTATCACCTTCGTGGTGTAGGCGGCGATACCGCGCCAGGG
>CAZOGW010000164.1:0-5622 GCA_964579415.1 uncultured Acidimicrobiaceae bacterium
TGGCGTGACCCCCGGGGGTTGGTCCACCCGTGGTGAGAGTCCGTTGCCCACAATGGTTGGGCGAAGGAGGATCATCACGATGTCGAGACGAAGGCACACGCCTGAGCAGATCATCCGGAAGCTTCGTGAGGCTGACCGGATGCTCGGTGAGGGCGCGGACGTAGCGGCGGTGGCCCGGCACCTGGAGGTGTCGGAGGCGACGTATCACCGGTGGCGGAACCAGTACGGCGGGATGAAGGCTGACGACGCCAAGCGCCTCAAGGAGCTGGAGCGCGAGAACACCCGGTTGAAGCGGATCGTGGCTGACAAAGAACTCGAGATCGACGCCCTCAAGGAGATCGCCCGGGGAAACTGGTGAGCCCGTCGCGGCGGCGCCGGGCTGTGGACATGCTCCAGGCCCGGCTCGGATTGTCGCAGCGGCGGGCGTGTCAGATCGTCGGTCAGCACCGCTCCACCCAACGCCACCAGCCCCCCGAACCGCACCCCGACGAGGCGGTGCGGCGACGGTTGCGGGGTTTCGCCAAGGCTCATCCCCGTTGGGGATACCGCCGTGCCCACACCGTCCTTGTCGGTGAGGGGTATCGGGTCAACCGCAAGAAGGTGCAGCGCCTGTGGCGCGAGGAGGGCCTCCGTGTCCCGGTGAAGAAGCGCAAGCGGCAACGCACCGGGGAGTCCACGACACCCGCGGACCGGCTTGTCGCTGAGTACCCCGATCACGTGTGGGCGCTCGATTTCCAGTTCGACGTCACCGAAAGGGGCAAGACGATCAAGATCCTCCACGTCGTCGACGAGTTCACCCGACAATCCCTCGCCGACGTCGTGGCCTACTCCATCGACGCCGACGCCGTCGTCGCCACCTTGGACAAGATCGCCGGACCACGTGGCACCCACCCTGAGTTCGTGAGGATGGACAACGGGCCCGAACTCACCGCCCACGCCCTCAAGGACTGGTGCCGGTTCACCGAAGCCGGCACCGCCTACATCGACCCCGGCTCGCCGTGGCAGAACCCCTGGGTCGAGTCCTACGGCTCACGCATGCGCGACGAGCTGCTGGGCATCGAAGCCTTCGACACCCTGCTCGAAGCCCAGGTCCTTGTCGCTGACTGGAGAGAGGAGTACAACACCTACCGACCCCACTCCGCCCTCGGGATGCTCACCCCGACCGAGTACGCTCGGCAATGGCGGAACAACCACCCACCACGACTCTCATAGCGGGTGGACCGACCAACGGGGTCCAGCCAGACTCATCGCGGCTTCATCATCGAACGTGCGTGCCACCGCGAAGGCTCCGACGGTGAGCGTGTCGCGCGCGTCCTCGGCATCGCGCTCGAGTTGATCGACGCGGTTGCGTAGCCGCACGAGAGATGTGAGTCCCTGCTCCAACGACTCGAACTCTTCGCCGAGCGTGGTGTGGTGCGCCGCAGCATCCCTAAATGCTGCCTTATCGGCTTCAGTCGACTTCAGCGAAAGGAGCCTCGATAGGTACTCGGACAGTTGGCTCTGATGGTCGCGCGAACCGAGCCGAAGCAGAACAGGCCGCGACCCAAGCGCGTTGACGCGTTCTTCGACGACGTCGACGGCCTTGTTGTTCTTTGATGCAAACAGCACCGATGTTCCGCTATATGCGGCGTTTAGCAAGATTGATGACACGACTTGGGACTTGCCTGTGCCGGGAGGGCCTGTAATGACGGTCAGGTTGCGGGTCATGGCCTTCCGCACAGCTTCCCGTTGCTCGATGTTGAGCGGTAGCGGTTCAAGGAGCATCCCGTTGACGCCCCTGCCTGCGGCTGGTCTGGCGCTGATCTCCTCGCCGTGTTGTTGAACGGCCGCGGCCTCGGGGCTTGGGGCATCGGGTGAGCTGGCGTCTCCTCGAGCGACAGAGATCCAGTCGCTGATCGCTGTGCCTACGCCGGCGACACTGTTCTCAGCTGGTTGGGGCTTGCGAAGCTCCGCGAGTTCGTACTCGAGTCCGACGGTGAACTTCTGTGCTTCGCCGACAAGGATGATCGCTCGGTTGTAGATGCCCACCTGATCCGCTTCATGGAGACCCGCAACGGAAGTGTCCTCTCCTCTCACTCCCGGGGTTACGAGGATGGCGGGGTCGGGTTCTTCGACCCAGTTCCATTCGGGATGCTCCGCTCTCAGACGCCGACACACTCCGCTGAGGTCGATGTTGACGTCAAGGCCAGATAGTCCGACGGCTTCTTCAAGGTCAACGAGTTCTTCGACGGGCGATCCGCCATCGCCGAATCCGAGGAGGAATCTGAGTGCCTCGGGGTTGAACGAGGCGGGTAGCTCCGGGTTGCGTGCCGGTCGGACAATCAGGGGATAGATGCGACGTGCGGTAGTGCCCTTCTGAGTCGTCCAGACATGGTGATACGGCAGGTACCCGACGTACAGCTCTTTGTCGCGGTCCTTGGTGACCTTCGCTTCCAGTTGTGCAACGGCCGGCACGTCTCTGGTGAATAGCTCGTCGCCGTTGAGCGGGTTTCCAGGCAGTTCGACGTAGTCGAGCCCGTATTGAGAGCGAGCCCAGGCCGAGACTTCGGGCCGCCGTTCGTAGGTGAGGCAGTCGAGGTAGTAGCCAGCAAGACGGTGGAGGTTCAGGCCGTTGCTCGTTGAGCCATCGGCGGTGACGTCGAGTGCAGAGTCGTCTGTCATCCCCCACCAACTTCTCTCGTCGCGGAACACACTGTCGGCGCACTCATATCGGGTATCCGACTCGACCAGGGCAAGGGATGCCCCCTGGATCCTTGTGAGGGTTGAGCCTCGTACCCGGTCGCGAGCGGGCGAACGCCCTACCGCAGACCGGGCACTCCACCCGGTACGGCCGAGCACCGGACGTGCGACGACGATGCGAGGGTCGGCGAGTAGTCGGCGGCGCAGCAAGCGCACCTGACGGACGGAACTCAACGAGGCGCACGGGCGTGAAGGGCTCGGTTGTGATGTCGATCGACTGGATTCGGTCGACCCGGTACGAACGCAGCTGGCGATTGTCCCTTCGGACCGCGTAGAGGAGGAGGTTGCCGTCGCGGGTAACCCGCAGCGAGTAGGGCTCTACGCGTCGCACGGTGCCGCGATATCCGAGATCGACACAGAGCCTGTTGGCCCCGGCGAACCGGACGGGTTCGAGGGCTGGACCGGAACCCCACGACCATGCTGCCGGTGAGGGCACCCAGACGCTCTCCCCTGCTCCACCAGCTGGAGCCAGAACCTCGATCTCGAGTTCACCGTTAAGCCACCGGAACAGTCCAGGGAGCCTGTCCCAGTAGTGATCGAGCGGAGGCAGCGCCGGGAGCTGATGCCCGAGCATGTTCACCCACTCCGATTCAAGTTCGACGCGGTGAGGTGATTCCAGCAACAGCTCAAAGGTGGGAACCGGCACGCCCTTCGATTCACACTTCGCGATCAGAGTCTCGTGGACGAGCTCGGCCTCATCGACAAGACCGGGGTAGTCGAGGAGGAAGACGATGTCGTAGAGGTCCCTCGGTCGTCCTCGCTCGCCCATCGCCCTGATCTTCTCGGCGTACACCTCCTCCAGGGAGTAGCAGCGCACGGTTGCTGGTTCGGGGAGTTGATCGGAGTAGAGATGCTGGATGGGTCGCATCACCGGCGGTCTGGCGACTTGCTCATCCGGCGTAAGGTCAAGTCGAACACTGGCTGGGCTCGGAGCGTTGCGCGGGCCCCGGTAGTAGATCCGGCCTTCCACGCTCCCATTCGGCCGGACGCGCAGCCTGGGCTCCCGCACCCCGAAGTCGATACCTGACTCCGTGCCAATGCGCTCGAGCATCCGACTGAGGTGCGTCAACACCTGGTCTTCGGTGATCGGGCCGCCCTCCAGAACGGTGAAGTCGAGATCCTCTGAGAATCGGAAGGTCTCCAAGTAGCACTTCTTCAGACACGTTCCGCCTTTGAACACCCAGCCGTCACGCAGCGCGGGTTCAGTACCGATCCCGGCAAGCACCCAGCCGAGGACGTAGTCCTTCTCTACGACGTCGTCGCGAAGACGCCATTCCGCCACTCGGTCGCGGAGATCACGCTCGTTGATCACTCCGCACTCCTCACTCGCACGTTCACGCGGATGCCCCAACGGGATACGGTCGGACCCTTGGTGTCGACCGATGGATCAAGGTCATTCACGCCGGCCGTCCGACGGGCCAAACAGTGCTCCACAAGCTCGGGCGCATCGATGCCCAGCTCCTCAATCAGATACCCCAGTCGCTTGAAGACAGCCCCGACCGCCAACCGGTCGCCGTACTCGACAAGGTGTGCTTCATCGCGGTGCTCCCCATCGAAGTATTCCGAGACCATCTCAGCGACCTGACGAATCCCGCCGCCCCACGTCGGATGGGCCAACACATCGATCACCGTTCGAGACGGATCGGTGACATTGATTCGCTGGCTGCCTCGCCACACCGGCACCAGACCGAAGTGCTTCGATGGCTCGAGAGAGTGGAGTACGAACGTCGTACCGCCGATCGTCGGAGTCCGGTCTCGGGGACGCTGACCGGTCACGACCAGAACATCACGGAAGATCTGCTCGGTGAGACCCCAATGCTCAGCGGCACTCCATCCGGCGATGTATGCAGGTTCAAAGACCACCTTTGCGACGACCCAGGGATCCTGATGCGCCTCCCCGGACCGATGCGCGTCTAGCGGAACCGGGAGATACAGGCCACGGCGTACACGATCGAGCCATCCCCGATCGGCTAGGTACCGAACGAGACGTCGAGCCCGGGCCAGACTGATGTCGAGCGCTCCAGCCGCATCACGCGCCGTGAACGGTTCGGCGAAGGCGCGGTGCAACCGCTCGACATACCGACGATTCTCAGAGGAGAGACCACCTGCTGACATTACAAGCGTAGTTTAGCCCATGCTCTGGGCGATACTACACTTTGGTTGTCCGACGGACCCTATCGAAGCCCGAGGGGCCGTTTCGGCGTTGGCGGTTTGCGCTGGCCCTTCAGTTCCTTGGTCATCCCTCCGAATACCTCGCCTCGCCTGAAGCGTCGCGCCTTCCCTTTCCATCCCGGCTCGGGGACCTTGAAGAAGCGCTCACCAAAGGGGGACGCCGGCCAATACCATGGTCTGCGGGTTCTCAAGCATCGACGACTACGACCTGGCATGCGAGTTCGTTGATCAACTCGCCAACGACCTGTGCGACACTTCGATGCCTGAAGAGGTGCGGTCGTTGGGTCGCACGATTGCACGGTGGCGGGACCAGATCGTGGCCTGGCACCAGTCCCGGGTGTCGAACGGACCGACCGAGGCGGTGAACAACCTGGTGAAGCGGGTATGGCGCGTCACGTTCGGGATCACCAACTTCCGGAACTACCGAATCCGGGCACTCCTATACGTCGGCAAACCCAACTGGGACCGACTCGCCACCCTCACACCCCGCTAGAACGCGAAGGTCCCACCAAACCTTCAGGTGAAGCTGCGGCGCGGGCGCTGGCCACGGCCGTTCTCCGGCCAGGCACTGCATTCCGTCAGACGTGTCCGTTAGAAGTTCCGTTAGAAGTCAGCCTTCCGAGCCGATCTGCTCCGAACCCGAGAAAGCCGAAAGCCCTTGCGTAGCAAGGGCTTTCGTTCGTAGCGGGGGCGGGATTTGAACCCGCGACC
>CAZOGW010000165.1:0-5609 GCA_964579415.1 uncultured Acidimicrobiaceae bacterium
AGGACCGCCGCCGTCGCCCTGCCCAGGTCGGCATCGGCGTGGAGCAGCATCACGTCGACGTCGGAGTACAGGCACTGCTCGCGTCGCCCGTACCCGCCGACGGCGACCACCGCCAGCGGCTCGCCCTCGAGGCTCCCCGCCAGTTCCCTGACGGCGGCGTCGAGGGCGTCGCTGAGGGCGGCGCAGGTATCCAGCCCCCCGTCGCCGAAGGGTCGTGACGCGCCGCGGTCCCGCAGGGCGATGTACCCCGCGAGACCGCCGGCGTTCATGTCGGTGCCCGACCCGGTCGGCGGGTCAGACGGCCTCGGCGCCCCTCTCCCCGGTGCGGATGCGCACCACCTCGTCGAGGGGGACGACGGCGATCTTGCCGTCGCCGATGTCGCCGGTGCGGGCGGCGCCCTCGATGGCGTCGACGGCCGCCGTCGCCAGAGAGTCGTCCACCAGGACCTCGATGCGGAGCTTGGGGACGAAGGCGACCTCGTATTCGGCGCCGCGGTAGACCTCGGTCTGGCCGGCCTGCCGGCCGAAGCCGGAGACGTCACCGACGGACAGTCCGGAGACGCCGGCCGCGGTGAGGGCAGCCTTGACGTCATCGAGTTTGAACGGCTTGATGTAAGCGATGATCAGCTTCACGACGGGCAACCCTTCCTAGCGTGATTCGGTGAAGATGTAACCACGCTCTTCGTGCTGGGTGATGTCGAGCCCCTCGACCTCCGCAGCCTCGTCGACCCGCAGGCCCACGGTGGCGTCGACGATCTTGGCGAGGACCCAGGTCACGATGAACGTGAATGCGATAGTGGCCACCACTCCGACGAACTGGTACCACAGCAGCGACGGGTTGCCGAAGAGGAGTCCGTCGACGTCGTTGACGGCCGCGGCGGCGAACAGGCCCAGCAGCAGCGACCCGAGGATGCCGCCGACCAGGTGCACACCGACCACGTCGAGCGAGTCGTCGTAACCGAATCTGAACTTCAGCGACACGGCGAGGTAGCAGACCACACCGGCCAGGATGCCGAACACGAACGCCGACGCCGGGGTGACGAACCCGGCTGCCGGGGTTATGGCCACCAGGCCGGCGATGGCGCCCGATGCGGCGCCGAGCGTGGTCGGCTTGCCCGTCTTGCGCCACTCGGCGAGCACCCATCCGAAGGCGCCGAGGGCGGCCGCGATCTGCGTGGTCAGCCAGGCGTTGACGGCGAGCCCGTTGGCCGCGCCGGCCGACCCGGCGTTGAACCCGAACCAGCCCAGCCACAGGATGCCGGCGCCGAGCAGGGTGAAGGGCAGTGCGTGCGGCCTGATCGGCTCGGTGCCGAACCCCTTGCGGGGTTTGAGCACCAGTACCAGTGCCAGGGCGGCGATGCCGGCGTTGATGTGCACCACGAGGCCGCCGGCGAAGTCGATGGCGCCCAGGTCGGCGAGCCAGCCGGCCCATGCCCAGTGGGCGATGACCGGGTAGACGATCAGCGCCCACAGCGAGACGAACATGACCCAGGCGCTGAACTTCATGCGCCCGGCCACCGCACCCGATATGAGCGCCGGTGTGATGATGGCGAACGTGAGCTGGAACGCCGGGGCCAGCAGGTCCTCGCCCTCGAGGCCGGAGAGCCCCAGCAGCGAGAAGTCGCCGAAGAAACCGTTGCCTTCCCCGAAGGCGATTGAATAACCGACGGCCACCCAGATGATCGTCACGATCGAGATCGTGAAGAAGTTCATCATGAGCATGTTGAGCATGTTCTTGGCACGCTCCATGCCGCCGTAGAAGAACGCCAGACCGGGCGTCATGAACAGCACCAGAGCGGCGCTGGTCAATACCCAGGCGATGTCACCGGACTCCATACACCCTCCCTTTCTCCAACTTGCGGAGGGTGCACGCTGGCAGCGGCAGGTTTCACGGGTGTTTCCCGGCGGTTTAGATCCTGTTGCCGGCGGTGCGGGGTATCGGTGACCCGGTAGGAGATGGGGGACCCGGCGAAGCCGGGTCCCCCATCAGCATCACGGCAGGTTCACCAACACTACGGCAGGTTCACCGTGCCTTCAGGACCGTTCGGCGTCGGCATGAAGCCGCGGGAGGGGATGCTCTTCCCGACCACGCCGTTCACCGACTCGGTGGTGTGGGCGAAGGTGAGCACCGCGAAGGCGATGGCGTCGGCGTTGATCTCTTCCGCGAACTGGTTCACGTTGGCCAGCGTGTCGCAGGCCTGGTGATAGCACTGGTCGTAGCTCTCGTTGGCGACACCGCCCCAGATCGACTGCTGCAGCGGCGTCTTGCGCACCTCGGCGCCGGTGAACAGGCCCCCGGCGGGGATGCCGTTCAGGATGAACGCCTGGTAGTCGCTGCGGCCGCTGAACTCGGCGTCGTCATAGGGGACGTCCACCATCGTGTAGAACGACTCGAACACCTTCTCGATGGCCGCCGAACCCGGAGGCACCGCCACGGGGGCCGGCCAGCCGGACTCGTCGCCGTCGTACGTCATGAAGATGTAGTTGGGCGAGCCGACCATGTCGAAGTTGAGGTAGAGGGCGATGTTGTCGAGCTCTTCCTGGGACTGGGCGTCCACCCACTCCCACGACCCGATGAGCCCCAGCTCCTCGGCTCCCCACCAGGCGAACCGCACGCTGTTGTTGGGACGGTGCCGGCCCAGTTGCTCGGCCACCTCGAGCAACGCCGCCGAACCGGAGCCGTTGTCGTTGATACCGGGCCCGGGCGGGACCGAGTCGAGGTGGGCGCCGGCCATGACGATGTTGTCGTCGAACCGGCCCGGCAGGTCGGCGATCACGTTGTGGGTGGTCACCTGCTCGGCTTCCAGCACGACACGGGCGGTGGAGCCGGCGGCCGCCAGCGCCTCGCCGTCGAAGTAGGAGGCGGAGACCACGGGGATGTCCACCACGTCGGGGGCACCCAGCGTGCCGGCGAACAGACCGGAGCGATCGGCGTTGGGCTGATCGCCCTGGTTGAAGATCACCACGGCTTCGGCACCGGCTGCCTCGGCGTTGATCGCCTTGTCGGCGAAGGGGCAGGTACCACGCTGGATGAGAGCGATGTCGTTGGCGCCGCTCCAGTCGATCCCGGCGAAGTCCGCCGCCTCGCACCCGCTCGAGTTGGCCCGTGGCAGCGTGAGGTTGATGTCGACCGGCTTCACCGGGCCGGTGACGTCGCCCTCCCCGGCACCGGTGACGTCCAGGGTGCCGTAGTTGGCGGCGATCGGTGTGAGCTGCTGGAGCACCACTTCCACCAGGTCCATGTCGAAGGCGAACCTCTCGGCCTGCCAGCCGGCAGCCTCCAGCTTCTCGATCACGTAGTCGACGCTGGCGTCGTAGCCGGGCGTGGCTGCGGCGCGATTGCCGCCGTTGGCGTCGGCAATGGCCTGGAACGCGCCGAGGTGCTCCATCACGCCCTCGATCGTGACGCAATCGAGCATGCGCCGGTAGGTGCGCCCGTTGTCGGTCTCATCGCAAGGTCCCTGCTGGGCATTCGCCATGGTCGCCGGCAACAGCGTCAGCACCATGGCAAGCGCTACGAGGAGGGCTCCCCTCAGGCGGCGCTGCCGCCTCTTGAAAGAGATGGTCATCCCTTTCCCCCTTCAGTTCGGGGCAGGTTTCCGGCCTGCCAACTGGTGCCAGACTAACCCCGGGACGTGTTTCGCGTCGGGTGGATCGGCTCCCCGCTCTCTTCCTGCTCCCACAGGGCGCGGAACTCGGGGCTGGCGGCCAGCAGATCCTGGTAGGTGCCGGTGGCGACGGCGCGGCCGGCGTCGATGACCACGATCTGGTCGGCGCGCTCCAGCGCCGGCCGCCGGTGAGAGACCACCAGCGCGGTGGCGGCCGCGTCGTTGGTGAAGAGGCGGTCCCAGACCGCCTTCTCGGTCTCCACGTCGAGGGCGCTGGAGAGGTCGTCGATGACCAGCAGGTCGGGGCGGCGCAGCAGTGCCCGTGCGGTGGCGGTGCGCTGGATCTGGCCACCGGAGAGGCGCATCCCCAGCGGCCCCACCATGGTGTCGAGCCCGCCGGGCATGGCCGACAGGTCGAGCTCCATCTCCGCCTCCCGGATGGCGGCCAGCAGATCTTCGTCGGGGTCGTCGCGGCCCAGCAGCAGGTTCTCCCGCAGCGTCATCGAGAACAGCCGGGGAACCTGGGGCACGTAGGCGGTGCGGGGCGGGAGGAAGAACTCGGCGGGGCTCGTCACCGGTGTGCCGTTCCAGCGCACCTCGCCGCCTGCCGGCTCGACCAGACCGAGGATGGCGCGCAGCAGCGTGGTCTTGCCGGCGCCGACCCGGCCGGTGACCACGGTGAAGCTGCCCCGGGGAATCGACAGGGTCACGTCGGTGATGCCGGCGGCGGCGCCGTTCGTTGTGGGGTAGTGGTAGGTGATCCCGGTGACGTCGAGCCGCTCCAGCCCGGCCCCCCGCGGGGCGGGTCGTTCCGGTGCTTCGACCGGGCCGGTGAGTTGCAGGTCTCGCGGGCGTACCAGCCGGGCGATGGGCGCGCCTCCGAAGATGGCGGCGATGCGTTCCAGTGAGACGGCCGCCTGCTTGTAGCGGGCGATGAACAGCCCCACGAAGAACCCGGCGTCGGAGACGTAGTCGAGGAAGAACACGAACATGGCGAAGTCGCCGATGCCCAGGCTGCCGTCCGCCATCGACCCGGCGGCGACGATGAGGGTGAGTCCGATGCCGATGTTGACGCTGTTCCAGAACACCGACTCCAACGTGGCGGTGAGTACCCGGTCCCGCACCATGTGACGGCGGCGGGCGTCGTTAAGGCCCCGGAAGTGCTCCAGCGTGGTGTCCTCCGCCCCCACCACCTTGATCGACTGCACCGACCCGAAGGTCTCGCCGAGCATCCCGGTGATGCGGCCGGTCGCCTCGCGGGCGGCGGTCCGGTAACGCCGCACGCGGCCTCCCAGTTTGGCGGAGACGAGCACGATCGCCACCAGCGGGGCGAACACCAGCACCGTCAGCGGAACGCTGATCGAGGACATCACCACGGCGGCCGCGGCGGCGAACACCACCGTTCCCACCATGTCGACCGTCCATTCCAGCATCTCCTGGACGTGGTCGACGTCCTCGCGGAAGCGGGTGATCATGTCCCCGGGCGACTCGTGCACCGCCTCGGCGCCGGGCAACTCGTAGACCCGCTCCAGCATGTTCTGCCGCATCAGGCTGGTCCAGCGGAAGCCGAGGTGGATGTCGTTGATCAGCCCCACCCACATCACGCCGAGCCGCCCCAGGCCGTACATGAGCATCACGGCAACCAGGGTCGAGACGTCGAACCCGGGCTCGGCTTCGAGGCGGTTGAAGTACTCGCGGGTGAGCAGCGCCGGGATGATCGGCATCAGCCACATCGCCGACCACAGGATCAGGTTGGCGGTGTAGCGCCACGGGGCGAAACGGATGAAGCCCCACAGGACGTGCCACACCCGCACCGGCGGGGTCGTTGCGGGAACGGTCATACCAGCGCCTCCTCCATGCCGGCGGCCATGAGACGCGACAGCCGCGACTCGGGGTCGGCGAGCAGGGCGGTGCGGGGCCCGTACTCGGCGACGCGCCCACCGTCCATGATGAGGATGTCGTCGGCGCGGGTGATGGTGGCCAGGCGGTGGGCGATGATGA
>CAZOGW010000166.1:0-5576 GCA_964579415.1 uncultured Acidimicrobiaceae bacterium
TCGATGATGGGGATGGAGCCGCTGATGGTGGTGTTGGCACCGAGAACGGCACCCTCCTCGACGACCACCCCCTCGACGACGATGGAGCGGCTGCCGATGAAGGCGCCGTCCTCGATGATGACGGGCCGGGCGTTGGGCGGTTCGAGTACGCCGCCGATGCCGACACCCCCGGAGAGGTGGACGTCACGGCCGATCTGGGCGCAGGAGCCCACCGTGGCCCAGGTGTCGACCATGGTGCCGGCGCCCACGTAGGCGCCGATGTTCACGTAGCCGGGCATGACGACGACGCCCGGTTCGCAGAAGGCGCCGTAGCGGACGGTGCCGGGAGGGACGACCCTGATACCGGCGGCGGCCAGGTCCGTCTTGGTGGGGATCTTGTCGTGGTACTCGAACGGCCCGGCGGTCGTCGTGTCGAGCTGGGTGATGCGGAAGTAGAGCGATATCGCCTGCTTCACCCACTCGTTGACCACCCACTCCCCATCCACCTTCTCGGCGACCCTGACCTCGCCGCGGTCGAGCCGGGCGACGGTGCGGTGGACCGCGGCGACGGCGTCGGGGAGCCGGTCGAGGTCCTCGTAGGCGGCGGCGATCGTCGCCACGTCGTGATCGGTCATCGCAGGCTCCCTTGGACTACCTCGACGGCGGCCCGGCACTCGTCGAGCG
This sequence comes from uncultured Acidimicrobiaceae bacterium, assembly GCA_964579415.1. Classification (GTDB taxonomy): domain Bacteria; phylum Actinomycetota; class Acidimicrobiia; order Spongiisociales; family UBA5794; genus CAZOGW01. Next base: position 664 of record CAZOGW010000166.1, read on the forward strand.
TCGGCACCAGCGCCAGGCGCAGGTAGCCCTCGCCACCGGGACCGAAGAACCGTCCCGGCGACACCACCACGCCTCCGGCGAGGAGGCGATCGGTGACCGCCATGTCGTCACCCACCTCGACCCACAGGTAGAGGCCGGCGGCGGAGGCGACCGTCCGGTAGCCGATGTCGGCGAAGGCCTGGCGCAGCACGCTGCGCTTGGCGGAGAAGATGCGGCGCCGCTCGGCGGCGTGGTCGTCGTCGGACCAGGCGGCGACTGCGGCAGCCTGGACGAACTCGGGTGAGGCGGTCCCGGTGGCGGTACGCAGACGCTTCAGCGCGGCGATCGCTGCCGCGTCGCCGACGATTGCCCCCGAGCGGTAGCCGGTCATACCGGAGCGCTTCGAGCAGGACCAGTAGGTGAGCACGCCTTCGGCGCCGGGGCCGGCCACCTGGAGCGCAGACGGCGGTCCCTCGGGGTGGGCGTCCGGTTCGTAGACGTCGGCGTAGCACTCGTCGGAGAGGAGCAGAGCACCCGCCTGCCGGCTGCGTTCGACGAGTCCGGCCAGCGTGGCGGTGTCGCTGACGGCCCCGGTCGGGTTGTGCGGGGTGCAGGTCCACACCAGCGCCGCCTGCTCCCACACCTCGTCCGGAATGTCGCCGGGGCGCAACACGAAATCACCGGAGAGCACCACCGGGTGGGCCACGGCGCCGGCGAACAGCGCACCCCGCTCGTAGATGGGATAGCCCGGCGTGCCGTACACGACGGTGTCGCCGGCGTCCCGGTCGATGAACGCCAGCGGTGTGGAGAACACCGCCTCCTTGGACCCGGACGTTGGGATGATCTGCGTATCGGGGTCGACGGTGACGCCGAAGCGGCGGGCCAGGTAGGCGGCGATGGCGCCCCGGAGCTGGGGCAGGCCTGCCGTGGTGGGGTACTGGGAGACGTCGGGGACGGCGTCGCGTAGCGCTTGAGGAATGAAGGCCGGGGTGGGCTCGCGGGGATCGCCGATGGAGAAGTCGATGACCATCTCCCCCGCCTCACGCAGCGCGCGTACCCTCTCGTGAATGGCGGCGATCGGGTAGGCGCCCAGACGCTCCAGGACCGGGTTGATACGCATAGGACGGGAGAGTAGTTCGTCGGGAGTGTGAGGCCTCACCCGCAGCAGGCAGGTACCTGGTACTTGGTACTTCGTACTTGGTACGGAAGGCGTAGCAGCAGCCGCCGGTAACATCCGGGTACGACCGGTGCAACGCCCAGATACCAAGCACCAAGTACCAAGTACCTCCCCTTGCGGCACAGGCCCAAGAACACACCGAGGATTCACCAACCACCATGACCAAGACCCAATATCGCGTCACCTTCACCCTGCTCGGGATCGCGCTGGCGGCGGTGGTGGTGGGGGCGGTGCTGTTCACCCCTGACGGGCAGGGTGGGCGGTTGCCGGCTGCGGTGGAGAGCTACGGCCCCACCGACGGATCCCAGGTGCTGCGCCAGACCCGGGTGGAGATCGACCTCCTCCCCGGCTACACCGTCGACCTGGTGGTCGACGGCGTCCCCATCCCGGCAGAGGAGATCGACGTTACCGAGGCGACGGGCTACTTCGCGTGGACGCCGGGGCCGGGGAAGACATTCTCGGAGTGGGCGCCGGGGCTGCACGCGGTCGAGGTGCGCTGGGACCGCGCCACCGGCCTACCCGACCCCGGCTCGCTGCGATGGAGCTTCCGGACTCAGTGACCCCGGCCCGGCTTGGCGGGCCTCCCGGTGCCATACCCAGACGGCCAGCAGGAAGGCGAGGCCCACCAGTGCCGCCGCCACCGTCATCGCCACCCGCAACGCCGCCACCTGGTCGGCGGCGGGCGCCGCGGTCGGATCGGCACCCGCCGACGGAGCTACCGCGATGGTCGCCCACACCGTCCCCAGCACGGCGATGCCGGTGAGTTGGCCGGTGATGCGGGTGATGGTGAGCAATCCGGAGGTCACCCCGAGCCGCTGTGGCGGCACCGAGCCGAGGATGGCGCTGTTGTTGGGCGACTGGAACACTCCCATCCCGATGCCGATGGGCAGGACCAGCAGGATGTAGACCCACCCCGGCGTGCCGGTACCCAGGGCTGCGAGGGAGAGGTAGCCGGCGACGAGGATGGCCAAACCGGCGACGCTCACCGGTCGGGACCCGATCCGGTCGGACAGCGACCCGCTGAAGGGGGAGAACAGACCCAGTGTCACCGCCGGAACGGCGAGGAGTACGCCCATCTCCCGGGTGTCGTAGCCGAGGACGCCCTGCAGGTAGAAGGGCAGCAGGAAGAGGGCGCCGGCGATGGCGACGAAGGTGACGAACCCGGTGACCAGGTTCACCGACAGCAGCCGGCTGCGGAACAGGCTGAGGTCGAGCATGGGATCGGCCACCCTCCGCTCGATGGCGACGAAGACCACCACGGCGACGACGCCGGCGGCCAGCATCGACAGCACAGCGGGGTGACCGAAGCCGAGCCTCTGCCCCATGGTCAGACCGAGCATCATCGACAGCAATCCGGCGAAGAACACGGCGGCGCCGAGCCTGTCGAACCGTTGCCCACCCGGTGCGGGGATGTCGGGGACGAAGCGCCACGCCGTCCAGGTACCGACGATGCCGACCGGCAGGTTGACCAGGAAGATCCAGTGCCACGAGGCGGCGTCGATGATGATGCCCCCCAGCGCAGGGCCGATGGCGATCCCGATCGAGACGAAGGACCCCACCAGGCCCAGCGCCCGTCCCCGCTCCGACGGCGGGAACGCCTCGGTGAGGATGGCGAAGCCGAGGGCGAACACCATCGCCGACCCCACCCCCTGCAGGACCCGGAACCCGATGAGCCACCCGATCCCGGGGGCCAGGCCGCACAGCGTCGACGCCACGGTGAACAGGGCGAAGCCGCCGGTGTAGATCGGTTTCTTGCCCCACATGTCGCCGAGGCGTCCCACCAGCAGCGTCAACGTCGCCAGGGTGAGCAGGTAGGAGATCACCACCCACTGCACCGCCGGGAACGTGGTGTCCAAGTCGTCGACCAGGGTGGGGAGGGCGGAGTTGACGATGCTGCCGTCGATGGTGCCGAGGAACACGCCCATGGCGATGGCGGTCATCACCAGCCATCTACGGCTGTAGTCGACGCCGGGGGGTGGTGTCTCTGCGGCGGCGGTCAAGGTACTGGCCTCACGATCCTGGCACACGTCGGGCCGGCCAGGCTACCGCTCCGCATCCGACCCGCCGCCGGCAGCGCGCAACATGCCCGTAACGTTGGGACTGTATGTTGGCGCCGGTGAGTGGCACGTCCCGTTCCGTACGCATCCGGCTCGCCGACCGCCCCGGGGCCCTCGCCGAGGTGACCCGGCTGCTCGCCGACCACACAATCGACATCGTACGGCTCGAGGTTTGGTCCGACGGCGACGGCACCGCCTGGGACGACATCACGCTGGCGGCACCGGAGCAAGCCGTGCTCGACGCCGGCATCGGCGCTCTGGCGTCGGTGACTATGGAGGCGGAGGTACTGCCCGGCTACTGGTCGCTGCGGGACTGGGCCGAGGAGATCTTCACCGCCCTCGACACCGTCGACGGTGCCGCGTCGCCGCGGGAGGAACTCGATGCCGTCCTCGACGCGGCGTGCCGGCTCACCAACACCAGCCACGCCGTCCTCGTCACCCAGCAGGGCGCCCGACACGACGCCGCGCTGGCCCGCTGGGACCGCCTCCACCGCACCGCCACCGACCTCGACGTCTCCCGGATCCGGTGGACGGGTGACGAGGTCGCCGTCGCCGCCGTGTCGCGGGCGCTGGAGGGCGCCCAGAACCCGGAGAGCGAGCCGGCAGGCAATGGCGGCGGGACCGGGAAGGTCAACGGGTTGGTGGTGGGGCTCTCGACGCGCTCGCACGGCGAAGGTGTCCTCGCCGTGCTGGGCCGGAGGCCGTCCTTCATCCCCAGCGAGGTGCAACGGCTGGAACGCTTCGGCCGCCTGGTTGCGCGCCTCTCCCACTTCGGCCTGGACTCGGCTCCCGCCTGAAACAGCAGCCGCGAGCCGCCCGGTCGATCTCATCGGTGCCGTTCCTTCAGTCGGTGACCGGCCCGAACCTACGACCTCAAGTGCACTTCAAGTCAAATCGGCTTGGCCGGCGAGATCCACTGCCGCTGTCTTGAAGTCTTTTTCCTGATTGCGGCACCGTGACCATCGTTCCTGTCACAGCCACCCGATAGGTTTGGCGCTCCATCTCAGAAAGGAGCCGACCATGGATGCGAAGACAAGGGCGTGGCTCGACCAGGAAGCCGCCTGGACGACGGACATGGTGCGCCGCCACGGCTGGGCCATCCAGTACGTCGGCGGCTCCTGCACCGCGCCGGGGTGTAACTGCCCGCCCGACGACGAGCCCTCGTTCGCCTACACCATCGGGCTGCACGGCCTCAACCACCCCGAACTACTCGTCTTCGGCCTCTCCCAGAGCGAAGCCGCAGCCGTGCTCAACGGACTGGGCGAGCGGATCTGCCACGGCAAGGACCTCGTTCCGGGACAGGCGATCTCCGTCGAGGGGTTCCCGCGCCGCATCGTCCCCGAAGTCCTCCCCAACCCGGAGCGGATCCTGTTCTCCGCCAACAGCTACTACGAGCTCTCCCCCGACACCCCGGTGCGGGCGTTGCAGCTCAGCTACGACGACACCGAAGGCCGCTTCCCGTGGGATGAAGAGTACGCCCACCCCGCCCTCCAACCCCGACCGGGCACCTTCTCGGCCTGAGCCACCAGACCTTCCTCCGCCCAACAGAACCCAGGTGCGCCGCGCCGCGGGAGCGAGAGATCGAAGTGGATCCTGGAGAAAGCGCTCTGGACCCGCCCAGCGACTTCATCCTCCCCCGCCGCTCCGTTGGGCAGGTCTTCATCCTCCCCCGCCGCTTCGGTGGGGGAGGTGGACGATCG
>CAZOGW010000167.1:0-1919 GCA_964579415.1 uncultured Acidimicrobiaceae bacterium
TCGGGCGGGATCAGCACCCCCGCCAGTTCGGTGATGCAGTCGTCGCACACCAGCGGCGGGCCGTATGCGGCGGGGGAGATGGCGACAAAGTCAGGTGGTGCCGACAGGTCGAAGCCGTCGAGCGAGGCGCCGCCGACGTCCTCCCAGCGGTGCACGGTGAGGCCGCGGTCCCGGCTCTCCGGCAGGGTGACCTCGGCGCGGCGGTTGAGTGCCCGGCCCTCCTCGGTGGCGTTGTCGGCGATCGGCTCCCGCGGTCCGGGGCCGTCGATGGAGATGAGATCGCCGAACACCCCGCCCTCCTCGGAGAGCCATCGCTTCACCGACTCGGCGCGGTCCAGTGCCAGGTTGCGGTTGGTGCGGTCGGCGCCGCTGGCGTCGGTGTGGCCGATGACCACGATCTCGACGCCGGGCGTGGCCCGCAGCACCTCGGCGATGTCGGTGAGGACGGCGACGGCGGTGTCGTCGAGTTCGTCGCTGGCCACGGCGAAGTGGACATCGAGGTCGGGGAGTGCCGCCAGGTCCTCGCCCACCACCGCCAGCAGGTCGACAGGTTCCGCCGGGGCGGCCGTGGTCGTGGTGGTTTCCGGGGGCAGGGTTGTCGCCGGCGTGGCGGTGGTCGTCGTCGGGGCCGCGGTGGTAGTCGTCGCCGGTGCCTGCGTCGTGGTCGTGGCGGGTGGCGGGGACGTGGTGGTGGTCTCGGGCGTCGCCTCGCCGGAGCAGGCGCCGACCAGGGTGGCCAGGACGAGGGCTGCACATGCGGCGGAGCGCTTCACCCGGGCGATGGTAGGGCCCCACTATCCTTACCCCATGCCGCCGCGGATCCTCATAGCCAAACCTGGCCTGGACGGCCACGACCGGGGCGCCAAGGTGGTGGCCCGGGCGCTGCGTGACGCCGGCTGTGAGGTCATCTACTCCGGGCTGCACCAGACCCCGGAACAGATCGTGGAGACCGCCATCCAGGAGGACGTCGACGCCATCGGGCTCTCGGTGCTGTCCGGCGCCCACATGACGCTGTTCCCCCGGGTCGTCGATCTGCTGGCGGAGAGGGACGCCGCCGACATCGTCGTCTTCGGCGGGGGGATCATCCCCGACCAGGACATCCCGATCCTGGAGGAGAAGGGCCTGGCTCGCATCTTCACGCCGGGTGCCCCGCTCACCGAGATCACCGAGTGGGTCAACCAGGCGTTCGAGGACCGCAGCGCCGCCGGCGAGCCGTGAGGCCCCGCATCACGCTGGTGACGCTGTCGGTACCCGACGTGGGCCGCTCCGTCGGCTTCTACCGGGACGCATTCGGCTGGGTGCCCTTCTTCGAGGTGGAGGGCACCGCCTTCTACGACCTCGACGGCCTCGTCTTCGGGCTGTGGTCGGGGCTGTCCGAGGAGTTGGGCCGCGACACCGACCCCCCTCCCGGATCGGCGACGCTGGCTCACAACGTCCGGTCGCCTGAGGAGGTCGACCGGCTGGTGGCGGAAGCCGTCGCCGGCGGAGCCACCGTGGCCGCCTCCGCCCACACCCAGCCGTGGGGCGGCTACTCGGCGCACATCGCCGACCCCGACGGGCACCTGTGGGAGATCGCCTACAACCCCGACTGGCCGCTCGACGACGACGGCAGGGTATTGCTTTCCGGATGAGCGCCCCACCGGCGCCATCGTGCCGGCTACCACCACCAACCCGACAGCCAAGGGTCACTCATCTAGAATCGCAGAGCGTTCATCCCAAGGATCGGTGTGACGGACTCTGAGCCCACCGGGCTGAATCCTCAGCCTGAGCGACCGTTTTATCAAGCATGGTGGTTCTGGCTCATCGCCGGAGTTGTCGGTCTTGGCACGATTACTGCGATCTTCGGAGAGGGCGCATCCGATCCGGACGCGATCGCCACCACGACATTGGTCGAGTCAACCACGGTGGCGCCGACGACC
>CAZOGW010000167.1:2019-5539 GCA_964579415.1 uncultured Acidimicrobiaceae bacterium
CGACAACCTCACCACCGCAGCCGCCATCGAGCACATCCGTCACCACATCGACTGCTTCGCCTCAGGCATCGTCGTGGACGATGCCTGACCTCGTCGGTCAGAACCTCCAGGATGCGCAGGACACCGTTCAGTCGATCACCGACCGGGCGATCCTGATCACGACCTCCCACGATGCCACCGGCGGCGGTCGTAACCAGGTGCTCGATTCAGGATGGATCGTGTGCGACCAGAACGTGGCCGCGGGTGAGCGGATAACGTCGGAGAGCCTCATCGACTTCGGTGTCGTCAGGCTCAGCGAAGAGTGCCCCTGATCGTCCTGGCACCGGGATCGGTGAAACGTTTCACGGCGTGCGCACCTCGAGTCTTGTGTCGGCGGTCACACCTGCCCGGAGCCAGGAGTTCTTGTGAGGTTGGATCGGCGAGTTCGTGGCCCGGAGCGGCGAGATAGCATGCACCCCGCCGAAGCCGTCGGGAGGGTGTGTTGAAGATCCACGAGTACCAGGCGAAACAGCTCATGAAGGCACGGGGAATCGCCGTGCCCATCGGGGCCGTCGCCACCACCGTCGACGAGGCCGTCGCCGCGGTGCGCCCGCTCATCGAGCAGTCGGGCAACCCGGTGGTGGTGGTCAAGTCGCAGATCCACGCCGGTGGCCGCGGCAAGGGCCGCTTCAAGGAGCATCCCGACCTGGGCGGCGTCAACGTGGTCACCGACGGCATCGCCGGAGGACCCGACGCCGCCGAGGCCAAGGTGGGGGAGTTGGCCTCGAAGATGCTCGGCTCCACCCTGGTCACCGTGCAGACCGGCGACGAGGGCAAGCAGGTCAACACCCTCTACATAGAGCAGGGCATCGACATCGACCGCGAGCTCTATGTCTCGGTGGTCCTCGACCGGGCCACCGGCCGCAACGTGGTGATGGCATCGACCGAGGGCGGCACCGAGATCGAGGTCGTCGCCGAGGAGACCCCGGACAAGATCCTGCGCCAGTCGATCGACCCCGCCTTCGGGCTGCTGGCATTCCAGGCCGCCGGGCTTGCCGCCGATCTGGGGATCGAAGGCCCCGCCGCCCGCAACGCAGCCGGGTTCCTCACCGCCCTCGCCGGCGCCGCCGTCGAGCTCGACACGGACCTGGTCGAGATCAACCCGCTGGTGGTGACCAAGGGGGGGGAGGTGATGGCCCTCGACGGCAAGATGAGCTTCGAGGCCAACGCCCTCTACCGCCACCCCGACGTGGAGGCGATGCGGGACCCCAGCGAGGAGAACGCCGCCGAGACCGAGGCCGCCCAGCACGACCTCAGCTTCATCAAGCTCGACGGCAACATCGGCTGCATGGTCAACGGCGCCGGCCTGGCGATGGCCACGATGGACATCATCAAATACGTGGGCGGGGAGCCGGCCAACTTCCTCGACGTGGGTGGAGGCGCCACCAGGGACAAGGTGACCGCCGCCTTCAAGATCATCACCAAAGACCCTGCGGTGAAGGGCATCTTCGTCAACATCTTCGGCGGCATCATGCGCTGCGACACCATCGCCGAGGGCGTCATCGCCGCGGTGAAGGAGGTCGGCCTGGAGGTCCCGCTGGTGGTGCGGCTCGAAGGAACCAACGTCGAGCTGGGAAAGCAGATACTCGCCGAGTCGGGGCTGGATGTGGTCAGCGCCGACGACATGAAAGACGGAGCGCAGAAGATCGTGGAGCTGACCCGCTGATGGCTGTACTGGTAGACCGCGACACCAAGGTGATCGTCCAGGGGATGGGCAACACCGGCCGGTTCCACACCGACAAGGCCATCGCCTACGGCACGCAGATGGTGGGTGCGGTGCACCCCAGCCGCGCCGGGCAGACGGAGCTGTTCGAGGGGGAGACCGACCACTCCGGGGTACCCGGACGTCCCGACGCATACTCGGAGGAGCTGCCCATCTTCCGCTCCGTCGCCGAGTCCGTGGACGCCACCGGCGCCACCGCCTCGGCGATCTACGTCCCGCCGCCGTTCGCCGCCGACGCCATCATGGAGGCCGCCGACGCCGGCGTCCCGCTCATCGTGTGCATCACCGAGGGCATCCCCGTCGCCGACATGGTCAAGGTGAAGCGGTTCCTCGAGGACAAGGAGAGCCGCCTGGTGGGGCCCAACTGCCCGGGTGTCATCACCCCCAGGCAATGCAAGATCGGGATCATGCCCGGGTACATCCACACCCCGGGGAAGATCGGCGTGGTGAGCCGCTCCGGCACCCTCACCTACGAGGCGGTCTTTCAACTCACCAACAACGGGCTGGGGCAGACGACCGCCATCGGGATCGGCGGCGACCCGGTGAACGGCACCAACTTCGTCGACTGTCTGACGCTGTTCAACGACGACCCCGAGACCGAGGGCGTCATCATGATCGGCGAGATCGGCGGATCGGCGGAGGAGGAAGCGGCAGCCTGGATCGCCGCCAACATGACCAAGCCGGTCGCCGGGTTCATCGCCGGCACCACCGCCCCTCCCGGCAAGCGCATGGGCCACGCCGGCGCCATCATCTCCGGAGGCAAGGGCACCGCCGCCGACAAGATCGCCGCCCTGGAGGCAGCAGGCGTCACCGTTGCCCCGACGCCCACCGACATGGGCACCGCGATGCTCCAGGCGATGGGCAGCTGACGGCGCGGGCGAGGACGATCAGCGCCGGACCCAGTCGAGCGTCTTCCTTACCGTCTCATCGGTGAATGGGAGTAGGTCGCGGATCGCGCCAAGTCCGTTCGCCATGGAGACGAGGGTCATTCCCGTGATGACGGGCAGTTGGATGCGCATGTCGCCATCCTCGTCGAGGATCTCGAGCTCCTCGCCGCTGCTCAGTCCCGTCACGTATCGGTTCTTGGTACGACGAGACGCCCTGCCGAGTCGATCTTGGCCTTCATCACTACCGGGTCGGCCGCGACTCGGCGAGGAGTCGGGGCGATCGGTCCACACCCGTGCCGCGCTCGATCCTCTCGGCCAGGCGAAGCCGCAACCGAGCAAGCGCGGCCCTTGTTGGTTGGACGCCGATCTTGCCCTCTTGGGAATGCATTCGAGCATGTTACGAGCGTCGCTGGCGACGGTAGGCATTACTGCCTGCCGTTGAGAAGCATCACGGGGCCGCCGCCGGCGGTGCATGGCTCGGGGATCTCGAGAGACGCCGCGCTGGTTTCGCCGCCCCCGCCGGAGAAGTCCTCGCCTATCAGGATTGTGCCGATGCCGGGAGCGTCGACACCGCTGCCGCCTTCGAGGACCGTGGTGCCGCGGGGCCAGGCGACGAGCTGGATACCGGAGCCGGTGTCGGCGGACATGCAGTTGCCGGGGCCGACGACCAGGGTGCCGCCGAGGAGCGCGTCCATGCCCCCGCTGGTGTCGTTGTTGATCACCACAACGTGCCTGTCCCGCTCAGTGACTGACAGGCCGCCGCTGCAGGCGGCCAGCACCGCGAGGACGACCAGCCCGACGGAGATGCGGATCCGATCCACGCCGCCGATCTTATCCCCGCCGGCGGCCGCCGGCCCTAGCCGGCTCCGAG
>CAZOGW010000168.1:0-5469 GCA_964579415.1 uncultured Acidimicrobiaceae bacterium
CGTCACCGGAGCCGTCCACATCGTTGTCGGTGTCGCAGTCGGCGGGGACGGGACACTCGGGGACGCCATCATCGGGTGGCACCACCACGTTGAAGATCTCGGTGACCCCGGCCGCGTCCAGCTCGGCCTGGGACTTGACGGTGCCCGCATAGGTGACGGTGACGGTGCTACCTGCCGCCAGGTCGGTAGCAGTGGCGGTCAGGACCGGAGCCGCATACGACACCGTTACCTGGGCCGGGTCCGAGACGATGAAATCAGGAGCACCGTCGAGGGTGACCCCGGCCAAGGTCGAGGTGAGGTCGTCGGTGAACAGGTCACCCGAATAAGAGACGGTGCCGGTATTGGCCACCGTGACGGTCCACACCAACTCGTCGCCGGGCCCGACCTGCTGCCCGTCCCAGTCGACACCACCGAGCGTCACCGACTTGGCCAACTCCACCACCGGCTTGACGTCGTTGTCGGTGTCGCAGTCGGCGGCGACGGGACACTCGGGGACGCCATCATCGGGCGGCACCACCACGTTGAAGATCTCGGTGACCTGCGCCGCGTTGAGCTCGGCCTGGGACTTGACGGTGCCGGTGTAGGTGACGGTGACGGTGGCGCCTGCCGCCAGGTCGGTAGCGGTGCCGGTCAGGACCGGAGCGGCATACGACACCGTCACCTGGGCCGGGTCGGAGACGACGAAGTCAGGAGCACCGTCGAGGGTGACCCCGGCCAAGGTCGAGGTGAGGTCGTCGGTGAACAGGTCACCCGAATAAGCGACGGTGCCGGTGTTGGCCACCGTGATGGTCCACACCAACTCGTCGCCGGGCCCAACCTGTTGCCCGTCCCAGTCGACACCACCGAGCATCACCGACTTGGCCAACTCCACCGTGGGCTGGATCTTGGTGTTGATGATCTCACAGGAGGCGCTCTCGGCGATGTCAAGCACCAGCTGGTTGTTCGCCGGAAGCTCGAAGGGGTCCCCGTCGTCGATCACACAGGTCCACACCGTCCCGTTGACGTAGCCGGCGGGGGCGTCGGTTTCGCTCAGCGTGTAGGTGCCGGGCATCACCGCCGTCGGGTCGAAGCCGCCGGGCGCCGACACGTCGTCCTGGCTGCCCGGGTACGGGCCGATCGGCTCGCCGGTGTCCGGGTCGAGCGGTGTCGGCGGGTGCACCCAGTCGCCGGCGGTCAGGGTCCACAGGTCGGCGCCGTCGCGGGTGAGCACGCCGTTGTCGTCGATCCACTTGATCAGCTCCAGCGTCGGCTGGGGCCGGTTGACGGCGATGCACAGCGACCAGCTTCCCAACGGCACCTGCACACCGCCGTTGCGGCCGTCGTAGCGGGCGTTGGGGTCGGTGTTGAACACCGGGGTGCCGTCGGGCTCGATGCTCAGGATCGGGTAGCACTCCCAGCTACCGGTGGCGCCGGCGGCGTGCCGCGTCTGCCACTGGAGGTTCTGGGTGGGGTCGAAGTCCTGCACGTATCCCTCGGCGGACGGCGTGAGTGCCTCCTCGCCCAGCGGGTAGATGGCCACCGCGGTGACGTTTCCGGTGACGTTGTAGCTGCCGTCGTCGATGCCGGTCGGGCCCGGCAACGCGCCCGGGGCGCCCAGCGCCGGGTGCGCCGTGAGCATCCATTCGTCGACGTCGGCGTCGCCGCCGACGACGCTCTTGGCGAGGGTGAGCTTGGTCTCACAATCCACCCGGTTGGTGATGGTGACCTCGTTGACGCCGTCGGCGGAGGCGACGCTCAGGGTGAGCACGCCGCCGGGGAGCGGCGGGTCGAACACGACCTGGTCGGGATCCCAGATGCACAGCGGCGGGAGGCCGGTGACCGTCTCGGAGACGGTCACCGTGGTGTCGAGCACCAGGTTGGAGTAGAGCTGGCCGAAGGTGCCGGTGGCGGGCAGGTTCGGGTTGGCTGGGCTGTCCAGCGCCAGCGTCACCGTCGGCGACACCAATGTCGGTGCCTGGTTCGGTGCGGTTGTCTCCGCCAGCTCGCCGTCGACGTAGACCTGCCAGATCTTGTTCACCCGCATCTGGGCGCTCTGGTCCTGAGCCTGGTTGCGCATCTCGCAGCGGACGCCGGCGTTGGCCACCGGATCGACGACGAAGCCGACCTGGTCCCCGGCCCCGGCGCCGGCGCTGCCCACGTTGGTGATGTCGAGCCACACCCCCGGGTTGATGTTGGTGTCACAACGGGCGAAGTCGCCTGCGGTGTGTGCCTGGCCGGCGCCCCAGGGCACCAGGACGTGGGCAGCCTGCTGTGTCTCGCGGATGGTCAGGGGCGGGACGCCGGCGGTGAAGTCGACCCGGTAGGGCACGACGCCGTTGCCGTCGGTGACGCCGGTCGCCGACGGGCCGTAGGGGTCGGCGGTCCCGTCCAGCTTGACCACGTTCCCGGTGCCGGTTGCGGTGAAGGTCCACCCGGCGGTCACGTCACCCGGGGTGGTGTCGGGGTCGGCCCCGACGGGGACCACCCGCTTGGTGACGTTGACGGTCCCTTCGCAGAGGCGGCGGGCCTGCTCGTTCAAGAACGCCTCCAGCGCGGCGAAGTTGGTGATCTGGAAGAAGTCACTGTCGGGTGTGGGACCGGAGATCGCCGCCAGGTTGGCGGGATTGCCGCCGGCTCCGCCACCGATGCCCACCGGGATCACCCTGACCCCCTGCGACTTCAGGTAGTTGGCCGAGGCGATGCCGTGCACCACCTCGAAGAACCGGGTGCTCACCTGCGAGGGGCCCTGGGTGTCGCCCAGCCCGCCCGGCCCGTCCTGGTTGGTGCCGGCGTACCGGGTGGGATAACCGTCGGTCATCATCACCACCACGTCCAGGTCGGCGGCCTGGGAGGCGAAGCTGTACAAGCCGCGATCCCAGTTGGTCCATTGCGCCGGCGTCACCGTGGTGATGGCGCCGGCTTTGGCCAGCAGCGTCGCCTGGTCGCTCACCGGCGTAAGCCCCAGGTTGGCGTTGGCGGCGCCTGTGCCCGCCGGGCTGAAGGTGCCGAAGGTGTGGATGGCGATGTGCGACGAGGTGCCATTCAAGGTGGTGATGAACGAGGTCAGCGCAGCGCGGATGTTCTGCAGCGCCCCGCCCGCCTGGGCGACCGACTCGGAGAGATCGACGACCAGGCCGATGTCGAGGCCGCACTTGTCGGAGGGGAGGGGGGGGTTGTCCCGGCGGTGCGCCCAGGTGTTGGGCCCCGACCGCAGGCCGGTGCCCTGGATGGGAACCAGGTTCACCGAGTTGGAGTTGGTGGCGCCGGTGACGAACCTGTAGGGCTCCTCGGTCGAAGAGGCAGCCGACCCGTTGGAGGAGGTGCGCAACAGGTCGATGGTGTTCCAGCCGACGGGCACGTTGACCTCGGCGACCAGGTAGCTGCGTTGCTGGCCCGCTCCGCTGCTGCTCTGGACGTCCATCCAGCACTGGCCGGTGACGTCGGTGGTGCACCAGGCCACCGCCTGGCTGTTGGGAGGCACGGTGGTGATGGGGGCGTTGAGGAAGGCGGCGAACTGCGCACCGGCCAGCGGGGCGATGACGTTGGGTTCGGTGCGGTCCCCGACGGCGGTCACCCTGAGGAGTGCACGGTTGTTGCCGGGGTTGTCGGTGCCCGGCCCGGGGCCGGCGGTGTTGCCGCCGGTCCCGCCATTGGGAGGATCGATGGGGTCGGCGGCGGCGAGCGACATCGTGGCGGCGATGAGCATCGTGGTCACCACAAGGATCGGAACCGACCGCCACCAGTTCTTCGCCCGCCGATGCGCCACCCGGTCTCCGCCCGACGGGGACGGCGGTATGGGCGCCCGTGCCTCGTCCTTCACCAGATCCCCTCCCAAGTGCGGTAGACGCCCCGTCCAGGCGAACTCCGAAGCTTACACGTTGCCGCAACCGGCGTCCTGGCGTCAGAGGTTCGTCAAGTACTTCTTGAGTCCCGTTGAGGATCTCGTCGGCGGTCTTGTCCCAGACGAAGGGTCGGGGACTGTCGTTCCAGGTGGCGATCCAGTCATTGAGCGATGCGGTGAGTTCTTTCGTAGAGAGTTCTTCCCCAACGTGAGGGCGACTGCGGTCGGTTGCAGCAGAGCTCCTATCCTGCAGCCGGTGGGCGCTCCGGGTGGCTCGATGGTGACGGCCTTCATGATGCTGGGACCGCAGGGGCTGGTACCTTCCTCGTCCGTCCCGACATCACCGCGGCGGGCGGCGCCGTCCTCGCCGGCCTCGAACCGCCCGGACCCGTCTTCTGATCCGGGTTGCAGGCTTGTCGTTGCCCGACCCGCCGCAGATCATGTCGTAGCCGGCTCGTGCTCCTTTGGTCTGATATCATTCGATATCGAGGAGGTGACGATGACCGATCTCTTGATTCGCGACGTACCCGACGAAGTCCTCGCCGCCATCGACGCCCGGGCTCAACGTGTCGGGCTTTCCCGAACCGAGTACCTGCGGCGCACGCTGGCGCGCGAACAGGCCGGGCTGGTGACGCCGGTCACGGTGGACCACCTCTCCCACTTTGCCGAACGAGCCGCCGACCTCGACGACGCCGCCGTGATGGGCGACGCCTGGTCGTGACCACCTGGTTGGTCGACAAGTCGGCCGCCGGAAGGCTTCACCAGGCGACCAACCCCGAGGAGTGGGCGGACCGCATCGAACGCGGCCTGGTGCGCATCAGCACCTTGACCCTGCTCGAAATCGGATACTCCGCCCGCACCGCGGCCGATCTACGGGCTCTCATGTCAGAGCCGCCTGTGGCGTCGATGCCCGTCGAGTACCTGACGCCGAGAATCGAAGATCGCGCCGTCGAAGTCCAAGCCGCGCTCGCTGCCCGAGGGCACCGTCGAGCACCATCGATACCGGATCTCCTGATCGCCGCCACCGCGGAACTCGCCCTTCTCACCGTTCTCCACCTCGACAGGGACTTCGAACTCATCGCCGAACTCACCGGCCAACCCGTCGAACGCCTCCACCTCCGATGATGGGGCCGGCGATCAGCCGGTCGTGACGATCAACTTCCCGGTCTTGGGCCGGCCGAAATCGACCAAGGCCTGGGTCGCCGCTTCCAGCGGGTAGGTGCCGGCGATCGTGACCTGGAGGCTCCCGTCGGCTACCGCGTGCAACAACCGGTTCATCTTGTCCGACGAGGGGACGGCCATGAGGGAGGAGACCTCGATGTCGGCACGTCCGGCCTGCTCGGCGGTGGCGCCGACGGCGGAGACCATCCGCCCACCCGCAGCCAGCACTCCCGCCATGGCCGCCGGATCCCCGGCGGCATGGGCGACGGCGGTCACTGCCCCGATCCCGGCATCGTCCAGTTGCGCGCGTAGGTCGGCCGTGTGGTCCACCACGTGATCGGCGCCGAGTTGCTTGACGAGTTCGGTGGCGTTCCCGGGACGCGCGGTGGCGACCACGGTCGCCCCGGCGCGCTTCGCCAGTTGCACCGCGTAGACACCCACGCCGCCGTTGGCACCGGAGACGAGCACGACGTCTTCGGGGGTCAGTG
>CAZOGW010000169.1:0-5467 GCA_964579415.1 uncultured Acidimicrobiaceae bacterium
CGCCCTGGCGGCACACGACCTGATCGCGTGCACAGACTCCTGGCAGGCCGATCGGCCGGAGGGGGTCTTCGTCCCAGGTCCTTGTTGAGCCTGCCGCGAGGCTGTGGAGGACGCGCGATGAAGACGGCGCCCCGCGCCCATGCCTGCGCAGAGTCTCCGGCAGGGGTACTCCCCCGTCAAGGCCCGGGGGAGACGAGGACGCGGCCGGGGAGACGGAGGGACGGGTAGTAGATTCCCGGCCATGGATCCGAAGGTTCTCGCCGGGTTCGCCGCCGCCAGCCTGGTGTTGCTGGTGATACCGGGGCCGGCGGTGACGTACATCCTGGCCCGCAGCGTGGAGGGTGGCCGCCGGGTGGGACTGGCGTCCGTGGTGGGCGTCCACATCGGGACGCTGGTGCACGTCGCCGCCGCGGTGGCGGGGCTGTCCGCCATCCTGGTGTCGTCGGCCGCGGCGTACTCGGTCCTCAAGTACGGCGGCGCCGCCTACCTCATCTTCCTCGGCGTCCAGGCGATACGCCGCGGCGGCCGACCCGACGGTGACAGGGCTCGCCACCGGCCCACCACCACGGCGAGGCGGGCACTCGGCGACGGCGTTCTGGTGAACGTCCTCAACCCGAAGACGGCGGTGTTCTTCCTCGCCTACCTGCCGCAGTTCACCCGCCCCGACGCCGGACCGGTATACCTCCAGCTCCTGGTGCTGGGCGGGATATTCATCGTGATCGGGTTGTTCACCGATGGCGCCTACGCCCTCGGTGGCTCCGAACTGGGCCGGCGCTTCGGTCCCCGCTGGAGGGGCTGGCGGCGGAGGGAGCAGCTCGCCGGAGCCGTCTACGTCGGTCTCGGGGTGCTCACTCTGGCGCTCCCGGGCCGGCGTGCGCCGTCCTGAGCGGTGGGAGCCTCCGACCTGCCTCTCCCCGCCGGATTCGCCGCCGCCCTGGCCGGAGCCATCGTCGTCGTCGCCTTCCTGGTGCTGTCGGCACGCTCGACGACACCGCGCCTGCAGCATCCCTCTCCCCGGGTAACGCCTCGCCGGTGGGCGCCGGGGCTGGTGGCCGTCCTCGGTGCCGCCGGTCTGCTCGGTTGGGCGGCGGTGCTGGTGACCGGCTTCGCCGACGGCACCGGCTCGGCGCTCAATCTGGCGCCGCTCCTCGTCGGGGTGGTGTTCTGGGTGGCGGTGCCCACCGGCTCGATCCTCCTGGGTGACTGGTGGCGGCACCTCAGCCCGTGGCGGCGCCTGTCGCGCCGCCTCAACGCCGGTATCCCCGAGCGGCCCGACGTCGCCGGACGGTGGGGGGTGTGGCCGGCCACGATGCCGGTGCTGGGTCTCGCCTGGCTCCTCCTCGTCTCCCCCGACGGCGCCGACCCCCGCACCCTGGCCTGGGCGGCATTCGGCTACACGGCTCTCGTCGTGGCAGCGGGGCGGCTGCTGGGCCCGGAAACCGGCCTGCGGGTGATCGACGGGTTCCACACCGGCTACCAGGCGTTCGGGGCGGTCGCCGCGGTCGACCTGGACCGCAACGGGGTGGCCCGGCCCGGATGGCTGCGGCGGTTGGCGCAACTGCCCGAGTGGCCCGGGTTCCCGGCGCTCATCCTCACCTGGGCCGGGGCCGTGCTCTACGACGGGTTGGCCGCCGGCGCCGGCTGGTCGGGGACCTTCGGAAGCCTGGCGCGCCAGGTTTGGTTCGGTACGGTGAGCCTGGTCGTGGTGGTCGCCGTGGCCGTCGCCGCCTACCACGGCGTAGCAGCCACCGCCGCCCGCTCCGCCGGCCCGCCCCACCAGCGCGCCTCGGTCGCCCGCCGCTTCGGGCATACCCTGGTGCCGCTGGCGCTGGGCATGGTGGTATCCCGCTACCTGGGCGTCCTGCTGCTGCGCTCCCAACTCCTGGTCACCACCGCCAGCGACCCGGCAGGGCGCGGCTGGGACCTCGTCGGCACCGCCGGATGGGTACCGGCGGCGCTGCTCGGCCCGCAGGTGTTGTGGACGCTCCAGGTGGCGGTCGTGATCGCCGGGGGCATCGCCGGAGTGGCGCTCGCCTACGACCGCGCCCTGGCCGACTTCGGACCACGCCTTGCGGTGCGCTCCCAATATGGGATGCTGGCGCTGATGGTCGCCCTCACCTCTCTCGCGGTAGCCGGCCTGTGAGCCCGGCGGTGTTTCCCTGGCTCCTCGCCCACCAAGGTGGCTGGGACGAGCTGCTCATGTTCGGCATCCCCGTCGTGCTGGCCGTCTTCGCCGTCCGCTGGGCCGACCGGCGGGCCAAGGCACGCAACGCCGACCTCGACGCGGCCGGGGACCAGGTACCACCCGACCTCGAATCCGGCGCCACCCTGCACGAAGGGCCCGAGCAGCCACCAACCCCGGGCCCCTGACACGTCGTGGCGGGTCACTCCTGGCGGTTGGACGGCCGGGGGGACAACGTCAGGTCGTAGGCCCGCAGACGGAGTGTCGTCGCGAAGCTGTCGTCGTGGGTGACGGCGAGGAGCGCACCGGGGTAGGCGGAGAGGGCTCGTTCCAGGCGCTCGATGGAGGGCAGGTCGAGGTGGTTGGTGGGCTCGTCGAGGGCGACCAGCCAGGCCTGGCGGCCGAGGCCCAGGGCCATGGCCAGCTTGCGGATCTCGCCGGGTGAAGGGCTGTCGGAGGCAAGGAGCACGTCGGGATCGACGCCGAGCGCCGCCACCAGGGACAGCACCCGACCCCGGTGGTCAGCCGCCAGGTTGCGCATCTCCTGCATCAGCGCGGCCGACTCGGCCACGGTGAGGTCCTGCTCCAGCAACAGCACCCGCTCCGGTGGCAGTCCGGAAGCGGCGACCAGAGCCCGGAGCAGGGTGGTCTTGCCGGCACCATTGCGTCCCCGCAGCCGGATACGCGAGTCGCGCTCCACGCCGATGTCGACATGCGCCGCAACCAGGTGACCGCCGGCGTGTAGCGGCCCGACGTGGCTCGCCAGCAGCCGCTTCGGGGCCGGTGCGTAGTCGACGAACACGTCGCCACCCACCTCCTTGCGCATCTCCATGGCGGCCACCTCCCCGGCGGCACGCTCGGCATCACGGGTCGCCGTCGCCAGGACGGCCCCGGCCGCCTTCTCTCCCTCGCGGTGTTTGGCTCCCCGCGCCGCCGACCGGGAATCGATGTCCTTGAACGACGTGGTGTTGTTACGCCTACGGAAGGCGGCCCGCTTCTGTTCCTGGGCGCGGCGCTGGTCGGCCAACCGGCGCTCCGCCTTCTGCCGCTCCCGCTTGAGGCGCTCGTATTCGGCGGCGTGTTCGGCCTCGGCCGCCTCCCAGGCTTCCCGGGCCACCCGGTAGGGCCCGCCCCAGGTGGTGACCCTCCCCCGGTCGACCCGCACCGTGCACACGGTCAGCTCCTCCAGCAGCGCCCGGTCGTGCGACACCAGCAGCCCGACTCCGTCGAAGCGGGCCAGTGCCGCGGCCAGGATGTCCCGGGCCTCGGCGTCGAGGTGGTTGGTGGGCTCGTCGAGGAGCAGCACGTCGGGGCGGGCCACCAGGGCGGTGCCGACCTGCCACCGCTTGCGCTCCCCCGGCGATAGCGTCCCCCAGCGGTGCAGGTCGGCCGGGTCCAGCGACAGGCGTGCCCGCAGCGACACGTCGGGGCGGTCCCAGGAGGCGGCGAAGCCCTCGATCGCCGGCGTGACCACCTCGACGCTCTGCGGGCACAGCACCACCACCCCGTCGACCGGGTCTACCAGCACCTCACCAGCGTTGGGGGCCAGCGACCCGGCAACGAGGTTCAACAGCGTGGTCTTGCCGGAGCCGTTGGCGCCGACGACACCGGTCCAGCCGGGACCGAGATGGACGTCGACGTCGCAGAGGACGTCGGCAGCGGAAGAATGACGGAAGGAGACGTGGTTCAGATGTACGGCGGGCATGGGGGAGCTCCTCGAAGGTCTCGAGACCGGGCTGGGGAGCCCGGGAACGTGAGTTCAAGCTGCGTGGCGCATACACCTCTAGTCGACGGCACGCCCGATTCTAGGAGCGGATCTCGTCCCCGGCGACGCGCCACTCGTCGAGAAGGGCATACGCCTCATCCTCGGTGTAGGGGCCGTGCTCGATGCGATGCTCGAGGAGGATGTGCATCACCTCGCCCACCGCCGGGCCGGGCTTCATGTCCAGGTAGGCCATGACGGCGTGACCGTCGATGGGAGGGCGCAGCGCGTCCAGCTCCTCCTGCTGTCGCAGCTCGTCGATCCGCTCCTCCAACTCGTCGATGCGGGCGGCGATGGCTTGCGCACGCTTCTTGGAGCGGGTGGTGACGTCGCTGCGGACGAGTTGGTTGAGATCGTCGAGCAGGTGACCGGCGTCGCGGACGTAGCGGCGCACCGCGGCGTCGGTCCACCCCATCTTGTAGGTGTGGGGCCGCATGTGGAGGAAGACCAGCTGGGAGATGTCGTCGGTGAGCTGCTTGGGATAGCGCAGCTCCTGGAGGCGGGCACGGGCCATGCGGGCACCCACCACCTCGTGATGGTGGAAGGTGACCCCGTCGGCGTCGAAGCGGCGTGTCGCCGGCTTGCCGATGTCGTGGAACAGCGCCGCCATCCGCCGCAGCACGGTGGGATCCATCTTCTCGACGACGGCGATGGTGTGCGCCAGCACGTCCTTGTGGTGATGTACCGGATCCTGCTCGACGGCGAGTGCCGGCAACTCGGGGATGAAATGCTCGGCGAGGCCGCTGTCCACCAGCCCCCACAGGGCGTCGGCGACATGCTCTCCGACGACGAGGCGGTCCAGCTCACCCTGGAGCCGCTCAGGGGAGACCACGGCGAGGCGTGACGCCATCTCCCTGACCGCCTCCAGCGCCGCCGCGTCGGCGGTGAGCCCGAGCTGGGACACGAAGCGGAACAGGCGCAGCATGCGCAGCGGGTCGTCGCCGAAAGACATCTGGGGATCGACCGGGCACCTCAGCAGCTTGGCGGCGAGATCGACGAGGCCGCCGTAGGGGTCGACGATCTCGGGGGTCTCGTCGCCGGTGGGGATGCGGATCGCCATGGCGTTGACGGTGAAGTCCCTGCGGGCCAGGTCGGATTCGATGTCGTCGGAGAAGGTGACCCGCGGCTTGCGGGACTCCTCGTGGTAGACGTCGCTGCGGAAGGTGGTGATCTCGTGGACGTGGCCGTCGCGGATGGCCCCCACGGTGCCGAAGGTCTCACCTGCCAGGTACAGGTCGCTGGCCCAATCGCCCACGATCTCCTTGATCTCGTCGGGACGGGCGTCGGTGGTGAAGTCGAGGTCCACCGGTCCGCGGTCCAGCAGGGCGTCGCGCACGCTGCCACCGACCAGGTAGAGCATCTTGCCGTGGGCGGCGAACCGCCCGGCGAGCTGACGCGGGGCCGCGTCAGCATCAAGCAGAGGAACCAGCCGGGGAGGGATCACAGGGGGAGGGTACTCGGATCGCACACCTCCAAGAAGGGTCGTAGCAGGGGGTACTAAGTACTAGGTACTAAGTACTAGG
>CAZOGW010000170.1:0-5433 GCA_964579415.1 uncultured Acidimicrobiaceae bacterium
GCCCACCACCTAGCCCCCGAACTCCACACCATGGCCACCTGGCTAGGCCTCTCCGAAGTTTCCCTAACCCGCCAAGGCAACCTCGCCCAAGATCTCGCCGGAACCATCTGACTCCTCGTGATACGCAATACGTGATACGTAATACGTCCCGAACCACCAGCGCACACCCCGACGTACTGCTTTCGACACGCTCATTGCAGGGCGTGGCGCCCGGGTCTGACGCCACCGGGCGCCACGCCAACCTCCCCGTGATGAGCCTGCGACAATCGCGTGGGGAAAGAGGTCGGATCGACCCGATGACGAAGCGACTCATGGCCCGGTTCCGCGACGGTGACCCTGATGCCGTCAGCGAGCTGTATCGCGAATACGGGCGCGCCGTGTTCTCCGTCGCCCTGAGGGCTCTGGGGGACCGGGGCCTCGCCGAGGAGGCCGTCCAGCAGACCTTCCTCCAGGCGTGGAGGGCGGCCGAGACCTTCGACGAGGAGCGGCGGCCAGGCCCATGGTTGTATGCCATCGCCCGGCGGGTGTCGGTGGACCTGTATCGGCGGGAACGGCGGCACAGGGTGGTGGACCGGGAAGAGCCGGAGGTGGCCGTGCTGCCACCCAGCTTCGAGGGGATGTGGGAGGCGTGGGAGGTGCGTATGGCATTGGACAAGCTGCCCGAGCCGGAACGGCAGGTGCTGCAGGCGGCGCACTATCTCGGTCTGACCCACGCCGAGACGGCCGAGCGGCTCGGGATCCCCATCGGAACGGTCAAGTCGCGCTCGCACCGTGCCTACGCCCGCATGGCCGAGCTGCTGGTGCACATCGACGAGGCCAGCGCATGAACTGTGAAGACTTCCGCGCCGCCTACCTCGCCGACGACGCCTCCGTCGACGACGACTACCACCTGGCCTCGTGCGCCACCTGCCGCGCCCTGGTCGACCGCCTCGCCTCGGTGCGCACCGTGCTCGACGATCCCAGCGTGTGGGAGGAACCGCCACCCGAACTGGCCGCCCGCATCGCCGACCTCCCGCTGGTGAAGGCGGAGCCTACCCTCGCCGATGACGGCGATCCTGGCGAGACCGGGCCCGGCGTGCCCGACGAGGAGCACTCGCGCCGTCGCTGGTGGCCGATGGCGGTGGCGGTGGTACTCGCCTTCCTGGTGGGGATGGGCGTGATGGTCAACCGCATGAACATGCCCGACTGGGAGGTGACCATGCCCGGCACCGAGCTGGCCCCGCAAGCCTCGGCCGTGGTGCGGGGGTGGCGGACCGAGAGCGGCACCCGGTTGGAGATGACGGTGGAGGGCCTCGATCCGGCGCCGCCCGGCCACCACTACGAGTTCTGGCTGAGCAACACAGAAGACCACATCTCGGCCGGCACCTTCGTCGCCGGCGGGCGGGTGGACATGGTCTCGGCGGTGGGCCGGCGCAACTACCCCCGCCTCTGGGTGACCATCGAGCCGGTGGACAGCGACACCGATCCGTCGTGGGTGACGGTGCTCGACACGGGACCGTTGGACTGAAACACGTATCACGTATTACGTATCACGTATTACGTAGACTCAGAGGGTGGCGGTGAGGAGGGGGCCTAGGGGGAAGGGGACGCGGTAGGTGTGGCGGTCGTACAGGTCGTGGAACACGATCGTGCTTCCCTCGTCGGCGCTGAGGAGCAGCCAGCGACCGGTGCGGTCGAACCCGAGGATGGTGTCGGCGGCGATCACGGCCGTCGGTCGCCGCCGGGGGTCGTTGAGCTGGTAGAGGCGGGTGACGGTCACTCTTCCCCAACTCCCGGCAGGCTCGGCGGTGCCCAAGGTGGTGGCGGCGACGAGCATCTCACCGGTGGGGTCGAACCGGTAGGTGACTCCCTCGAACGAGGCGCCCCCATAGGCGGAGATGAGGACGTGGACCGACTCTTCCAGGTCGTGCATGACGACGACCACGGTGCTCGGTGACGCCGGGTCCACCGCGCCGGTGAGGTCGGCCAGATCTACCGTCGGGCCGGCGGGAAGGTCGAGGGTGGCCGCGTCGACGACAACGAGAGCGGTGGCCAGCGAAAGAACCGTCGAACGGAGCACCAGCATCCCGTCGGGTCCGGTGGCCAGGGTCTCTCCGGCGATGGTGTTTCCCGGCGTGGCGTCGGGGGCCAGTAGCTGTGTCATCAGCACACCGAGGGCATCGCTGCCTCCTACGTCGGTCGGCGTAGCCAGGAACGTTTCGGGAGGTGCGGTGATGTTGAGGGCGAAACCCCAGTCGCCCCAGCCGGCCAGTCGGGCGCCGGCCGGGACCGTGCCGTGGTCGGTGAGGAAGGACGGGTCGCCGAGGAACACCGGTATGGCGCCGGCGACCTCGGTCGAGAACAGCCGCGTCTCGCTGCTGCCGGGGGCGCGTGCCGTCCATGCCAGGAGCCGCGGCCGGGTGCCGTGCCACGCCCACCCGGTGACGCCGAGAGCGATCGGCGTCGTCATCGGCGGTTCCCCCACCGTCAGCGTGCCGGAGTCGAGGACGGCCAGGTCCTGCCCGCTGCGGTCGAAAGCGGCGGCAAGGTCCCATCCGCGGACGCCGGTGGGGTTCGAGGGGGTGGGTGCGGCGAGGTGCCGGCTCCACGTCGCCGAGCCGATTGCGGGCGCATCGGGGTCGGCGTAGATCGCGGTGAGGCCGCCTTGAAGTCCGGGTACCAACTGGAGGAGCGTCGGTGGGGGAGTCGTCGTGCCGACAGGGGGACTCGTCGTGGGCGGGTCGGTCGGGTCGGGAACCGTCGTGGCTGCCGCGGCGCCCGGTGGCGGGGGCTCGGCGGACGGCGTCAGCAGGCTCGCCAGCCACACGAAGGCGAGGATGCCGGCGGCCGCCACCGCGAGAGGTATCCAGCCGCCGCGCTTCGCGGCGCCGGGTCCCGCCGGGGCGGGAGCCGGCGCCACGGGGCGGACGTTCTCCTCCATGGCGCGCCCTCCTCGGCCTGAGGCTACGCGTCGCGACGAAATTGTGAGGCGTCGGCCGGCCTGCGGTCTATCGTTGCCCACCCGGGCCGCGAAGGTTTGCCATGGTCGAGACGCTCCCGACCCCTCACGCCACAGACTCCAAGGACGAGTGGCGGGCCTGGGCGCGGGAGCTGCGCGCCACCCTCGACTGGCGCTCCCTCTCCGGCGCCGCTTGTGCCCGGCTGCGCCGCTTCCCGCCGCTGCGGCACGCCGCCACCGTGCTCACCTACTTCCCCATGGAACACGAGATCGACCTGACGCCGCTGATGGACGGGGGAGTCCCGGCACGCTGGGTCGCCACCCGCACTCCCGACGAGGGACCGCTCACGGTGCATGCCCTCGTCGGCCCGGTCGAGCGGCACCGCCTCGGCTTCGACCAGCCGCTGGGCAACGCCCCCCACGTCGACGCCGAGAACATCGACATCGCCCTGGTGCCCGGCCTGGTCTTCGACCTCTACGGCAACCGCCTCGGCCACGGCATGGGCTACTACGACGAGCTGCTGGCCCGGATGCGGCCCAGTGCCGTGCTCATCGGGGTGGCGCCGGCCCAGCTCGTCGCCGACAAGATCCCCACCGATCCTGGCGATGTGGCGATGCACTGGCTCGCCGCCGACGAGGGGGTGTTCAGTGTCGCCCGCTGAGAGCCCGGTGGAGCTGCCTCCGGCCACGCAGCGGTTCCTCGCCGCCGCCCGCGCGGCGGGTCTCGAGGTGGAGCCGGTGGTGTACCCCGACGGCACCAAGACCGCTGCCGACGCCGCCGCCGCCATCGGCTGCGAAGTGGCCGCCATCGTCAAGTCGATGCTGTTCATGGCCGGCGACCGTCCCGTGCTGGTGCTGATGGCGGGGGACCGCAGGGTCGACGCCGCCAAGCTCGCCGCAGTCTGCGGCACGGGCAGGGCCCGGCGGGCATCCCTTGACGAGGTGCGGGAGCACACCGGCTACGCCGCCGGCGGCACCCCGCCGCTGGGTCACCCGGCGCCGCTCGACGTGCTCGCCGACGAAAGCCTGCGCCGCCACCACCCGGTCTGGGCCGCCGCCGGGACTCCCACCACCGTGTTCGCCATCGGCCCGGACGCTCTCGCCGGCGTCACCGGCGCCGCCTGGGTCGAAGTCGCCGAATAGCAGCGTTCTTCACAGCGGTGTCCCCGCGCCGCTGGGTCGACCGGCCCTTTCCTTCCAGATCGGCCCATTTGCCGGACACGGGTGCCCCGCGACCGTGTAGTTTGGGCGGCGAGACCGGTCGAGTCCGTCGCAAGGGAGAGCGATGGCCATTGTTGTGTCGGTCGGGGTCCATATCGAGAACGAGGTCTTCGGTCGCGGGATCGAGGTATGCCTTCGAGAGGACCCCGGCACACGGCTATCTGAAGACGAGGACGCCCCACCCGACGTGGTCGTGGTGACGGTTGGAACGTTGCCCGGCGACTGGACCTGCCCGGTGGTGGTCTGCACCGATTCACCCCTCGACCCCTCCCAGATCCCGCCGGCGGTGATGGGCATCGTGCCGATGCGGTCGCTCACCCCCTCCCAGCTCATCTCGGCGGTCCGCGCCGCCGCCTTCGGCCTCAGGGTGGGCCATCCTCAGACCTCCTCCGGACTTATCGGCCCCCGCGGCCGCGACGTCCTCCGCCTCCTCGCCGAAGGCGCCGGCACCCGCGAGATCTCCGACGAACTCGGCTTCTCCGAACGAACCATCAAAGGCGTAATCGCCGGCGTAGAACGAGAACTAGGAGCCAGAAGCAGGGCCCACGCAGTAGCACTTGCGATGAAGCAAGCGTTGATCTGAAGCGTTCTAAGTACTACGTACTACGTACTACGTACTACGTCTGGCGGGCTAGCTGACCGCGTGGTGATCGGGGCCCCCGGCAGGTGCGAACCCTCCTACTCCCGACTAGGGCCTTGATCGCCGTCTTGCGTAGTACGTAGTACGAATACGTGAGTATGGATGCCGTGTCGCAGACTTGGTAGTTGTGGGCCATGCACGACTACAGAGAATTGCGAGTCTGGCAACACGCGCGGAGGGTCGCTCGGGACGTCTACGCGTTCACTGACGACTTCCCGAGATCTGAGCTGTTCGGCATGACCAGTCAGATGCGTCGCGCCGCCGTATCGGTTGCGGCAAACATCGCCGAAGGCGCCGGTCGTCGGAGTACAAAAGAGTTCCGTCGTTTCATCCGTCTCGCCACCGGGTCGGCATGCGAGCTCGAGACGCACACACTTATCGCCGGGGACATCCCTCGGTTGTCGCAGCACATACCTGCCACACTGACCGATGACTTGGACCACCTCAAGCGAATGCTGCACCGACTGGAACACTCCAACCCCCCGTCAGCGAGTTCTTCACCTAGTACGTAGTACGTAGTACGTAGTACGTTATGTCGCTTGCACCGCCATCTGTCCCGGGCTTGTGATCGTTATGACCCCTCCGTAGGCGCAATTGCAGGTGGAGCCGGCGGTTAGGACGGGGATGTTCTTGA
>CAZOGW010000171.1:0-5412 GCA_964579415.1 uncultured Acidimicrobiaceae bacterium
ATCCGGCGTAGGGGTTGAACCTCGGCGTCGTGTCCGGCGCGGTGATGACTGCCGCCTCGCTGGCGGCTGCAGCGACCTGCAGAGTGCACAGCAGGCGGGACATGCCCGGTGAGGCGGCGGCGACATGGTCCCAGGCGGGGGCATCCCAGGTGGTCGTTGTCATCGGTGGTGCTCCTCTCGTTCGGTGGCCAGCAGCGTGTGGCCGATCGCGGACGTTGTGACCTGGCCGCGCCCAGGTTGTGGACAGCCGTGCTCAACAACGCGCGATCGCGCTCGGCCTGCCGCGTTGGCCGTAGGGGCCGGTCAGGCCGCGGGTCTCGGGTCGGACAGGTCAAGATCCGCGGCGGCGGCCAAGACAGCGGGCTCCGGGTGGCCTTCGGCGATCGCGTCGACCGGCTTGGTCGACTGGGCCGGAGCAGCCCGGCGGCGCAGGGTCCGGGCCGAGGGTGGGCTGATGCCGAGCTCGGTCAGGTCCTCATCGCTGATGCCGGCATCGCGGGCCGCGGCGATCGCCCGCGCGAGCACCGGCCCGGCAGCGGCCTTCGCCGCACTAGCCGCGGCCACCGCGGTCTCGGCGTCGCTCAGCGCGGTGTGCGCGGCCAGGACGTCGTCGAGAGCGGCACGGGCCCGACGCTCTGCGGTGCGGGCCACAGCACGGGCTACGGCGGTTGGGGTGGTCACGGGGAACCGTCCTCTCAGAGGCTAAAGGGCGCCGGCCACAGCCGGCGCCGGCGTTTGCCGGCCTGCCGACAGTACGAGCGCGGGAACCGCCGGGGGAAGGACGAAGGGCAGAGCAAGATAAGCAAACATCCCCTTTAAGGTTGTTTGCAGCCGCGGGGGCGCGGCAAGATCCACGGCATGACGAGCTCAACGACCGTGCCCGGCGAGCCGGCCCGATCGCGCCCACGGCGCCGCTACCGAAGCCACGCCGGCCGAGACACCCGGGTCACTACGCGGGTCGACGCGCAGGCGTGGCGGCGGGTCGACGCCCGCGCGGAGAAGGCCGGGTGGGCGCTGGGCACGTGGATGGTGCTGCTCGCCGCCGACGTGGCCGCAGGCCGGCCGGTGGCCAGTGAGGAGCTGCTCGAGCAGGTGGCCGGCGCCCGGGTTCGCGTGGACCGGCTGGGCACTGCGATCAACGCAATGGCCAGCACGGAGAACGTGGGGGAGGCGGTGCCCGAGGCTCAGCTGCGAGCAGTCCTGGACAGCCTGGCGGCCCGCGTGAACGCCGCCACAGAGGCGGCCCAGGCAGCCGGCGAAGTGTTCGCGGGCGCAGGTGCCGCGACCCAGGAGCCGGTAGCGGCCGGCGAAGCGTTCGGGCGGCGAGCGCGCAAGGAGCCCACAGCGAAGGGGGAGATCCGGGCGCGGATGACGGCCGGCGAGCGGGCACAGCTGGCCGCGGCCGCGGCCCGGGACGGGCTGTCGGTGGGGGCGTGGTTGGGGCTGCTGATGGAGGACCCGGCAGTGGTGCGCCCGCTTCGCGGCGAGGTCTGGGGGTCGGTGTTCGGTCTGCGCAAGGCGCTGCGCCGGGTGGCGACGAACCTGGCGCAGATCGCCGCAGCGCGCCGCGCGCGAGGCGAGCAGGTGCCGCCGTTCGTGACCGACGCGCAGGCCCAGGTCGACGACGCCATCCGGGCCTGCCTGGCCGCGCAAGGCACGATCAGCGCGGCGCCGGCGGGGGTGGCCTCATGATCGGCAAGGTGCAGCGCGGCGCCGACGTGGGCGGGCTGATCACCTACCTGTTCGGACCCGGCCGGCACAACGAACACACCGATCAGCGCGTGGTCGCGCACTGGACCGGGCTGCCGGGCGAAGCCGCCCCGGCCGGCCCGGACGGGGCCGCAGACATCGGCGGGCTGATCGCGGACATGAAGGTCGACCTGCGGGTCGCCGGCCTGCTCGACGCCGAGGACACCGTGTGGCACTGCTCGGTGGCCATTCCAGCTACCGACCCCGCACTGAGCGACGCGCAGTGGCGGGAGGTGGCCGAGGCGCTCGTCGACGCGGCCGGCCTGGAGGACGAGCACGCCGGCCCGGTGCGCTGGGTGGCTGTGCGCCACGGGCTGAGCTCGGCCGGCAACGACCACATCCACATCGTGGCCAGCCTGGCCGGGCAGACCGGGCACGGAGAGGTGACCGGACGGACCTACCTGAACCGCGACTTCGCCGCGGTCCGGGGCGTATGCAACAGGTTCGAGAAGCTGTGGGGGCTGACGGCGACGGGGTCCGGCAGCGGTGCGGCGCACCAGCTGCCCAGTCGAGCAGAGACCGAGATCGCGGCCCGCCGCGGCCTGCGCGCCGAGCAGCGGATCCGCCTGGAACGTGCGGTCCGCTCGGCCGCCGTGGCCAGCGTGGGACCGGCCGACTTCACCGCTCGACTCGCGGCCGAAGGCATCACGGTGACGTTCAGCCGGCCCTCCGAGCAGCGCCCCGGCACCTGGCTGGGGGTCACCTTCAGCAGCGCCGACTACGCCACCGCGGCCGGCGATCCCGTCCAGTTCTCCGGGCGAACCCTGGCGCGTGACCTGTCCGCCCCAGCGTTGCAGGCCCGCTGGGACGCCCGCGCAACCGCGCCGGCCGGCCCGGCAGGGCAGCCGATGCGCAACCTGGTGGACGCGCTGGCCGCAGCGGCACACGGCGCCGACGGCCAGCAGCTGGCGGCGCTGCGCGGCCAGATCGCGGCGGCCACCGACGCTCTGTGGGCGGCGGCCGAAGCCGTCGAGGAGGAACGCGGCGGACCGTGGCACACCGCGGCGGGGGAAGCCGCCCGGGCCGCCCGCGAGCCCGGGCCGGTCGACCGGGCCAGCGGCGCGGACCTCACCGGGATCCTGGCGCAGCTGGTGAGCCTGCCCCGGGCACGCACCAAGGACGAGGCCGAGCTACGTCGAGCGTGGGCGCTGTGGCAGCGGCTGATGCGGGCCTGGACCCGGCTGGAGCAAGGAGAGCGGGCCCGGGTAGCCGCGGCCGCCATGGCCAAGGTGGCGGCCCTGACCGGCACCGCCACCCGGTGGACCCAGCCGACCGCCACCGCACCAGCCGCCGCGGCCACCGCGGCCCGCCGGCGGCCGCGACCCAGCGACGGCGCAGACACGCAAAGGAGCGGAGCATGAACTACGACGTGCGCTACGACGGGCCCGACGTGGAGGCGGACCTGTCGACTCGGCAGCAGGGCGTCGTGATGACCGCGGCGATGGTGGGCGAAGCGCTGCTCAGCGCGAGGGCTGCACGCGGCGCCGCGCAGCAGGCCCAGGAAGCGCAGGCGCAGACCGAGACCCTGGCCGAGAACCAGCAGGTCTGGCGCGAGGGCCCGACCTCGGCGGAAGGCATCGCCGGCCTGGACGACGCGACGATCGCGCGACGGTGGATCGCGTGCGCGGCCCACCCACGCGAGGCCGAGGCCAACGAGATCCGCGACCGCCTGGAAGCCGAGCTCGAGCGGCGGGACCCCGAGACCATGCGCGACTACCGCTCCTGGCGCAACGCCGGCGCACAGCCTCCCGGGGAGGCGATGCGCCGTGCCCTTGCCGAACGCGAGACCCGGCTGGCCCAGTCCTGGACGGCGCTGGGCGAGCCCGGCGCAGAGGCGATGAGCAGCGACGAGCTGCTGCGCCGGTGGGCCGACGCGTACACCGCACACGGCACCCCCCGCACCGCGGCGGACCTGGAACAGGCCAGAGCGGCCGGCACGCGGCGGCTGACCGAGCTGGACCCGCAGCGTGCCGCCGCGTGGCAGGCACTGCAAGCACCGCAGGCCACCGCCGCACCGGGCGCCGGGCAGCCGGGACTGTCGGCCGCGGAGGCGGCCAACCGCACCGCCGGACGGACCGGCGCCTTCCTCCCCGGCGGCTCCGCCGACGGCGCCACCTGGGCGCGCGTGGCCCGCAAGGGCGTCGAAGCGGCCAGCACCGCGGCACTGGCCGTGGCCAACCCGGCCAGCGCCGGAGTCTCCGTCGTGCAGGGAGCCGTCAAGCGCCTCGCGGCGCAGAGCAAGCGGCTCTGAGCGCATCCCGACAGGACCACACACCACCACCCACTCGGCCCGCCGCCGCGCGTGCCCATGGAAAGGAGCCCATCGATGAGCGAGCAGTCCACCGAGTCGCCCCGGGAAACCCGCTGGGTGAACCCCCGCGACCTGATCACCCGGGCCAACGTCCGCACGCTGGTCGAGGCCGACCCGGAACTGGTCGACTCGATCCGCGTCCACGGCATCCTGCAGCCGCCAGTGGTCTATGCCGACGGGCAGGACCTGGTGCTGATCGCCGGGCACCGGCGCACCGCTGCGGCGATCGCGGCCGGCTTGGAGCGCATCGAGGTGACCGTCGGGCCGCGGATGGACGACCAGCTGCGGATCGCGGCGCAAGTCAGCGAGAACACCAACCGAGCCGGGCTACGCACCGTCGAGGTGTCCGACGCGGTCGAGCAGATGACCCTGCTCGGGGTGCCGGTCGGGCAGATCGCCCGCGCCGCCGGCCTGCGGCGGGCACAGGTCGAGGCCGCCCGCAAGGTGGCCGCCGCCGATGCGGCGGTCAAGGAGGCCATCATCGAGACCCCCGACCTGACCCTGGACCAGGCCGCAGAGCTGACCGCGTGGGGCGACGACCCCGAGGCGGTTGCGGACCTGCTGGCGGCCGCCGGGCAGGGTGAGGCGTCCTTCGCGCACACTCAGGCTCGGCTGACCGAGCGTAAGGAGCGGGAGCTGGAGATCCAGGCTGCCCAGGACACCTGGATCGCCAAGGGCTACCAGGTCCTGGACTCCCGCGAGCGGCTGCCAGCCGGTGCGGTCCACGTGCGCGAGCTCGCAGCCGCGGACGGCAAGAAGTCGATGATCACCGGCTACTACGGGGTCAGCGACGAGCACGCCGCCTGCCCGGACCGGGCCGTGACCATCAGCCAATGGTCACCCAAGGACGTGAACGAGGTGTGCCTGAACCCCAAGGCCAACAAGCACAGCAAGGCGCCCTCGCCCTACGGGGGCAGCACCGCGGCCAAGGACAAGGACGCCCAGGAGCGGACCACCGTGATCGCCAACAACAAGCTGTGGAAGGTCGCCGGCGGGGTGCGCGAAGCCCACCTAGCCAAGCTCGTCCGGGCAGGAAGGTTCAGCCCCGCGCTGGTCGACGCGCTGCACCGGCACCTACTGGCCCACCCCAAGCACCTCGAACCCCACTGGAAGCGCGAGCTGTTCGACAAGCTGATGAGCTTCCCCGGCAGCGGCGTGATGAAGGACGAGGACAAGCGCGGGCTGCTGAAGACCCGGATCGACCCGGACGTGGCACCCAACCGCATCGTCGGGCAGCTGCTGGCCACGGTCGCCGATGGGGCCGAGAGGGACCTGAGCGACACCACGTGGCGCCGCGCCAACAGCAGCGGGACGGCCTGGCTGGACCTGCTGGTCACCCACACCGACTACCA
>CAZOGW010000172.1:0-5358 GCA_964579415.1 uncultured Acidimicrobiaceae bacterium
AGGTGCACGTCGGCGTTGCCGCCGTCGCCGTGGCACACGTCCGGGCTCCCGGCGCCGCCACGAAGGCCGTCGTTGCCGCTCCCGCCCCGCAGCAGGTCGACCCCGGCGTCACCGTGGAGGGTGTCGTTACCGGCACCACCGTAGAGCTCGTCGTTGCCGGCACCACCCTGCAGCATGTCGTTGCCGGCGTCGCCGTAGAGCTTGTCCGACCCGGCTCCGCCGTTGAGCTGGTCGTTGCCGGCGCCACCGCGCAGCGTGTCGTTGCCGGCGTCACCGTTGAGGGTGTCGGCGCCGGCCTCGCCATGCTGGTCGTCGTTGCCGGCTCCGCCGTTGAGGGTGTCGTCACCGTTGCCGCCTCGGAGGACGTCGTTGCCGGCGTCACCGTGCAGCGCGTCGTTGCCGTCCTCACCACGGAGGTCGTCGCCTCCGTCGCCGCCGCGCAGCGTGTCGTTGCCCGCCCCGCCGCGGATGATGTCGGTGCCGGCATCGCCATTGACGTTGTCGTTGCCGGCCCCGCCGCGGAGGTCGTCGTTGCCGGCTCCGCCGCGGAGGGTGTCGTTGCCCGACCCGCCGACGATCAGGTCGTTGCCGGCCTCACCGAAGATGGTGTCGTTGCCGGCCCCGCCGTCGATGGTGTCGTTACCGCCGCCACCGCAGATGGTGTCGTTACCGCCGCCACCGTTGATGGTGTCGTTCCCGCCCAGGCCGATGATGACATCGTTGCCGGCAGTGCCGTTGATGACGTTGGCGGCATTGGTGCCGAGGTGGGTCGGGATCAGCCCGTTGCAGCGTGGGCCGGTGTAGAGCACGATGGTGTCGCTCACCGTCGAGATCATCCCGGCGTTGTTGCGGATCTGCACCCACACCGTCTTGGTGCCGTCGGCACCGGGCAGCGTGGCCGGCTTGGTGGCCGAGTACGACTGCCACGCCTCGGAGTCGAAGATGCCGTCGGTCGAGACACGCACCTGGTGGATACCCGTCTGGGCGTCCGACGCCGTCAGGTTGAGGGTCACCGCGGCGGTCGCCGTGTTGGCGGCCCCGGCGTTGATGGCGACGCTGCCGGTGGGCGCTGAGGTGTCCTTGTAGACGGTCACCGAGCCGGAGCCGGCCTTGTTGAGCACGGCCAGGCCCAGCCAGTCGCCCGTGGTCGAGTAGTTGAACGCCTCGGCCACACCGGCGCCTCCGGCGGTGGAGGAGCGCACCGCCGAGGAGCGGCCCCTCACCCAGGTCGTGGCCGACGCCGGGTCGGAGTCGAACAGCAGCAGCTCGACGTCGAGGCCCGCACTCGGGACTGCCCGGTAGTACGCCGGGAGGCCGGTGGTGTGCGACGTGTCACGGATCTGCACCACGTCGTTGCTCCCGAAGGACAGCACCTGCGAGCCGTCGGAGAGGATGCTCTTGGTGGCGGCCCACTCGACGTTGTAGTTCCCCGAACCGGAGAAGTGGTACACGTACGGGTAGTCCAGGTTGGTGGCCCGGTGGTTGTGGTCGGCCACGATCACGTCGATGTTGTTGCTCCCGTAGGCGCTGCTGGCGAGGAGGCTCGTCTGGGCGAAGTCCTCGTAGTAGCGCAGGTCGAAGTCACCGCTCACCGGGCGCATGGCCACCGCGCTCCAGTAGAGGCCGTTCTGCGCCGCCGAGTTCTCGATCCGGAAGCGGTGCACGACGGGCTGCGGGCTGGGCAGCGTCTTGTGCACCAGCGACGTCAGCGTGTTGCGGAACGAGTAGTCGATGGTGTTCTGGAAGTTCGACGAGTTGGCGCCGGTGTCGGCCGTGTTGCGGCCGTCCTGGGCACGGTCGGTCCAGTACTCGGCGTAGACGCCCGGTCGGGCGCCGTTGCCCAGGGTGTTCCACCGCTGGAACGTGGTCCACTGCACGCTCTGTGCCTCGCTCCAGGCATCCCAGAAGTCGCTGGTGGCGACTGCGGAGTCCTGGATGTCGATCATGGCCCCCGCCACCCGGCCCTCTGTCGAGTCACCGGTACCCCAGCCCGAGGTTCCCCAGGTGGGGGTCTCCAGGTTGAGTGAGGAGCCGCTGGCCCAGCGGTAGAACGGGTCGTTCAGCACCGCGGCCGGGACCCACTCGGCGAAGCCCTCGGTCCAGGCGCAGCCTGTCGAGCTGGTGCCCTGCACCGTGTGCGGGTTGCAGTTGGGGGCGGCCGGGTAGTTGTCGTTGTAGACGTCGTCCATGGCGGCGTGGGTGCCCTCGTGGATCGTGGTGTGATCCGAATCGGGATCGGCCGCGGCCAGGTGGATGTCGTTGGCAGCCAGGCTGTAGTAGGTGCCGTCGGTGGACGTGTTGGTCCAGTTGATCGTCATCTGCCGGCACGAAGCCTCACCGAAGTCGAAGCAGCTCCCGGCGGGGTCCTTGCCCCACTTCCAGAACCGGTCGATGGCGTGGAAGGCCCTGATGCCGCGGTGCACGTTGTTGGACGGCTGCAGCGCACCGAAGTCACGGTTGGCGCCGTTGGCGACAAACACCGCGCCGGTGCTGTTGACGTAGTTGTTGTTGGCCGCGGCCGTGTTCCGCACCCGCCAAACCGAGTTGGCGGAGGTGAACCGGACGTAGATGGTCAGACCGGCGCCTGCCGAGGCGTAGCACAGGTTGTAGTTGCCGGTGCTGCCGGTGACGCCGGTCGCCAGCGCGGCACCGCCGGAGTTGTTGATGACCTGCACCTGGTAGTTGGGCACGCCGGTGTAGCCGTTGGTCGGGTGGGCGTAGCCCCAGCGGCCGCTGATGCACGACGTTGCCAGGAGCTCTTCGCTGCCATCCTCGGGTGCCGCCACCTGGGTCTCCGGCTGCTCGCCGTCGAGCGGTGCGGCCACTTCCTCCTCGGCATCGGCGGACGGGGCCGCCGAAGCCTCGACCTCGACCACGCCGCCGTCGGCGGAGCTGTCGATGGAGAAGCTGCTGGATTCCTCACCCACGGTGAGGGGCACCTGGGTGACGACGGTGTCGAGGAACCCGGACTCGAGGGTGGCGCTGACGCGCACCTCGATGGGGGCCTCTCCCTCGTCGACAGCCTCGAGGTCGTAGGTGAAGGTCTGGGTGTCGCCGGCCTCCAGATCGCGGGAGGCGGAGCGACGCTGGATCTCGCCGGAGCCGCTCATGGCGGGCTGCGGCGAGTCGCTGCGGCCCGGGCCGTCCACGACCTCGAGGCCCACCGGGACGTCGACGGAGATGTCGGCGTCATCGATGTCGATGGCGCTTTCCACCTGGACCGTCAGCGTCGCCGTGCCGCCCAGGCTCGGTGCCTGGTCAAGGCTGGCGGCGACGCGCAGGCAGGACCCGAACTCGGTGTTCGAGCCTTCGGGACGCAGCAGGCAGGCGTCGTAGGGGTTGTGGTCGTCCGGCACGGCGGCGGCTGCGGGCTTGACCCGGAGCTGGGCACGCTCGTCGGCCTGCGCCGAGGCGGCGACCTCGGCCGGTGCGGTGGTGTGGTCTTCGTCGGGGTTGGCCTGGTCAGCGGCCACGGGTCCGGCGAGGATGCTGATAAAGAGTGCAATGGCGACGAGTGCCGGTGCACGCACGAGGGTTCGCATGGTTCTTTCCTCCGAGTCTCTCTCTCGTGTGTCCTCTGCGACACCAAGAGAGATGGCACACCCGTTCTGGATACGTCAAAGTTCCAGGTGGTCCCGGTTTCGACCGGGGGCCGCCTTTCCCCGAGAGACGGCTCGCTGTGCACCTCGGAGCGGGTGGACCTGATCTGGTCTCATCCGGACCCCGGGTAGCACCCGTTGGCTCGGTCAACGCTAGCGGTGGAGTTCGGCACCTGCGGCCGAAACCGGACATTCGTTGGCGGGATTCCTCGCCGCTCCTGTCGGTGCGGGGGGGCGGCGGGTCAGTCGGTCCCGGTGCTGAGGACAGCGCCGAGGGCGGCCTCGACCTCGGGGTGCGAGAAGGGGAATCCCGACTGCTGGAGTGCCCCGGGCACGACTCGCTGGCCGGTGTAGAGGAGGGCGTCGGCGAGTTCGCCGCCGAGCAGCAGTGCCGGGCCGAAGCGGGGGATGGGCACCAGCCCCGGTCGCCGCAGCACGCCGGCGAGGACGCGGGTGAACTCGGCGTTGGTCACCGGGTGTGGTGCGGTGAGATTCACCGGGCCCTCGACGTCGGCGCCGAGCAGGTGGGTGACGGCGGCGACGTGGTCGTCGGCGGTGATCCAGCTCCACCACTGCCTTCCCGAACCGAAGCGCCCGCCCAGGCCGACCCGGAAGAGGGGCAACTGCTTGGCCAGGGCACCGCCTGCGGCGGTGAGCACCAGGCCGGTGCGCAGGTGCGCCACCCGGATCCCGGCCCGCTGCGCCGGCGCCGTGGCCCCCTCCCAGTCACGGCACAACGCAGCCAGGAATCCCGATCCCGGTGGGGACGACTCGGTCAGCTCCTCGTCGCCGCGGGGCCCGTACCAGCCGATCGCCGATCCCGACAGCAGGGCACGGGGCGGGTGCTCCAGGCTCGCCATCGTTTCCGCCAGCAGGGCGGTGGGGACGAGGCGGCTGTCGCTCAGCTCCCGCTTGTAGGCGCCGGTCCAGCGCCGGTCGCCGATCCCGGCGCCGCAGAGGTTGACCACGGCATCGACGCCGTCGAAGGCGGCTACCGGGAGACGGCCTGCCGGCGGGTCCCAGCGGTGCTCGCCGTCGCCGGCGGGGCGCCGCACCAGGGTGACGACTTCGTGGCCGGTGGAGCGCAGGTGCCGCTTCAGAGCGGTGCCGATGAGGCCGCTCGATCCCGAGACGAGCACCCTCAAGGCGCTGCCGCCGATTCCAGGCCCAGTGCCTCGGCGGTCAGCTCCAGCGAGCGCAGCCGGTCGGGGACGTTGTCGGCGGGGTGAACCGTGATCAGCTCGTCGGCGCCGGCGTGGGCGGCGAAGTCCCTCAGGTAGCCGGCGATGGTCCCCGGAGTACCCACCGCGGCGTAGGTGAGCATCTGGTCGACGGCGGCCGCCTGGGGCGAGGCGAGGATCTCGTCGGCCTGTTCCAGGGTGATCTGCCGGGTACCGCGGCTGAACATGCTGCGGGCCCGGGCGCGGCGGGTGCGCTGGAGCTGCGCCCGGGCGTAGTCGTCGCTGTCGGCGGCGATGACGTTGACGCCGGCGATCACGTACGGCCGGCCGAGTTGCGGTGACGGTTGGAAGCGCTCCCGGTACACGGCGACGGCCTCGAGGAGCGCCTGCGGGGCGAAGTGGGACGCGAAGGCATAGGGGAGACCCAGGGCGGCGGCGAGGTGAGCGCCGAACAGCGACGACCCCAGGATGTAGAGCGGGACGTTGGTGCCCCGGCCCGGGTTGGCGTTGACCCCGGGGACCCGGCTCTCGTCGGAGAGGTAACCCTGGAGCTCCACCACGTCCTGGGGGAAGGTGTC
>CAZOGW010000173.1:0-5341 GCA_964579415.1 uncultured Acidimicrobiaceae bacterium
TCGGCGCTGATGTCCAAGGTGGTGTGGGACGGTTCCGGCGTCATCCGCCTTCCCATCAACGAGCCCGCCACCGGACTGCGTAAGTCCCAGATCGAGGAGTACCTGGAGTACTACGGCAGCGCCGGGGTGCAGCACGTCGCCATCGCCACCAGCGACCTGGTGTCGACCGTCGCCGAGGCACGCACCCGGGGAATGGGGCTGATGAACGTCCCCGACTCGTACTACGACGACATCGCCGAAAGGGTTCCCGAGCTCGAGGTCGATGTCGCCACCATCAAGAGGCTGGCGATCCTGGTGGACAAGGACGACGGCGGCCACCTGTTGCAGATCTTCACCCGCATGATGCAGGACCGCCCCACGTTCTTCTTCGAGTTCATCGAGCGCCGCGGCGCCATCGGCTTCGGCGAGGGCAACTTCAAGGCCCTGTTCGAGGCGATCGAGCGCGACCAGGCAGAGCGGGGCAACTTGTAGCATACTACGTAATACGTAGTACTTAGTACTTAGTATCAAGTACGGAATGGTAGGGCCGACCCCGAGGGCGGCCCTACCATTCCCCTGATGGCAAACCGCTGGCGACAACCCCTGGTGTGGCTGGTGCGACTCGTGGTGGCGGGGTCGTTCCGGGGCTATGAGATCGTGGGCCGCGAGAAGCTGGTCGCGGGCCCGAAGCTGGTGGTGTGCAACCACTTCGGTGGCCTGGTCGACCCCATCGTGGCCATCTGGGCGCTGGGCGGAATGCCCAACATCGTCGCCAAGTCGACACTGTTCTCCCGGCTGCCGTTACGGCTGCTGCTGAGGGCGCTCGGGGTCATCCCGGTGTACCGGAGTACCGATGTCGGCGACACCTCACAGAACGTGTCCAGCTTCACCGCCGTCCACCAGGCGCTGCAACGGGGCTGCTCCGTTCTCATCTTTCCCGAGGGCACCGTGACCGACGAGCAGCGCCTCCTGCCGATCCGCACCGGAGCGGCACGCATGGTCCTGGGAGCCAAGGCCGCCGGAATCGAGGGCGTCACCATCGTCCCGCTCGGGATCACCTACGAGGACAAGGTGAGCGCCCGCTCCCGGGTCCTGGTGGAGATCGGCGAGCCCATCTCCATCGACGAGGTGGCCCCCAGGGTCGCCGGTGGCGGGCCTATCGCCGAGGAGAACCACGCCGCCGTCGACGTCCTCACCGGCATCATCGCCGATCGTCTGCAGAAGGTGTCTCCCGACTACGGCAGCCTGGTGCGTGAGGCCGAGATGATGAAGCTCGCCAACGTCTACCTCCGGACCGGCTGGACCGACCCGTTCCGCGATCCCGACGTCGCCGACCTGCGCACGGTGGCCCAGGCGCTGGCGCACGTTCCGGAGGAAACCGCCGACCCGGTGATCGACCAGGTGGGCCGCTACATCCTGGCCGTCGAGGCGGCAGGGCTCTCCGACGACGCCATCACGCCCCGCCCCGGCCTCGGCGACCTGGCCAAGCTGATGCTGCGCTCGACGCTCATCCTGCTGCTGGTGTCACCGCTGGTGTTGTTCGGCCTCGTCGCCAACCTGGTCCCACTGATCGCGGTCCTCGTGGTGGGGTCGGTGGTGGCCGAGCCGGTCACCAAAGGGACGGCCCGCATCATCGCCGCGGTCGTGCTCTTCCCGGTGTCGTGGGCGATCCTGATCTGGGCCACCAACATCCGCGGCTGGGGCATCGTGGCTGCCGGTGTCGCGCTGGCCGCAGCCAGCGTGGCGGTGGTGGCGTCGCTGCAGCTCGTCATCGAACTCGCCGAGGCGATCCTGCGGTGGCGTCAGGTCCGGGGGCGCCGCGCCCTGCTCGACGACCTGGAACAGCGCCGCTCCGCGGCGGAGAGGGCACTGGCCGACCTGGTGAATGCCACCGGCGTGCGGCGCTCCCTGCTCGCTGCCGACGA
This sequence comes from uncultured Acidimicrobiaceae bacterium, assembly GCA_964579415.1. Taxonomy (GTDB): domain Bacteria; phylum Actinomycetota; class Acidimicrobiia; order Spongiisociales; family UBA5794; genus CAZOGW01. Next base: position 1,905 of record CAZOGW010000173.1, read on the forward strand.
CCTGGGCCCGCTGACATGACGCTGCCCGAGGCTGCGACCCTGGTCGAGGTGGGGCCGCGCGACGGCCTGCAGAACGAGGATGCCGTCCTGCCCACGCCGGTGAAGGTGGAGCTGGTGCAGCGCCTCCTTGCTGCGGGAGCCCGGCGCATCGAGGTGGCGTCGTTCGTCAACCCTGCCCGGGTGCCGCAGATGGCCGATGCCGAGGGAGTGCTCGAAGGGCTCGGCGCCAGTCCGGACGGGGCGTCGTACATCGGCCTCGTCCTCAACCGGCGCGGCCTGGACCGGGCACTCGCCACCGCCGTCGACGAGGTCAACTTCGTCGTCGGCGCCTCCGATGGCTTCAACCGCGCCAACGCCGGCGCTCCCGTGGAAGACACCATGGCCGAGATCGAGGAGATGCTCCCCGCGGCCCGGGAAGCCGGCCGGTTCACCACCGTCACCATCTCCGTCGCATTCGGCTGCCCCTTCGACGGCGAGGTGTCCGTGGAGGCGGTGGCGCGCCTGGTGGAGCGTTCCGCCGCCGCCGGCGCCGACGAGGTGGCATTGGGCGACACCATCGGGGTGGCCACCCCCGGCGAGGTGGCGCAGCGCGTAGAGGCGCTGCGAGGCGTGGTCGGAAAGGCGGCGCTGCGCTGCCACTTCCACGACACCCGCAACACGGGCGTCGCCAACGTGTACGCCGCCCTCACCTCCGGGATCACGGTGATCGACGCCAGCGTCGGTGGCGCCGGCGGGTGCCCCTTCGCCCCCAATGCCACCGGCAACGTCGCCACCGAGGACGTCGTCTACTCCCTCGACCGCATGGGCGTCACCACCGGCATCGACCTGGAAGCCGCTATCACCACCGGCCGCTGGCTCGGCGGCCACCTCGGCAAGGCACTTCCTTCCGCCCTCTCCCGCGCCGGCGGCTTCCCTCGTTCAGTAACCGGTAGCCAGTAGCCAGGAGCCGGTATGTCGCTGTGGCTTCGGTGAGGGTTGTGGCCCGTAGACTTTGGCAGCCATGACCACCCCCCACTGGTACCAGACGGCCGTGTTCTACGAGGTGCCGGTCTACGCCTTCCGTGACAGCAACGGCGACGGGGTGGGCGACTTCCGCGGCCTTACCGAGAAACTCGACTACCTGCAGTGGCTCGGCGTCGACTGCCTGTGGCTGGTGCCCTTCTACCAGTCCCCGCTGCGCGACGGCGGCTACGACGTGTCCGACTTCAACGCCGTCCTCCCCCGTTACGGCAACGTCGACGACGTCCGCGTCCTGCTCGACGCCGCCCACGAGCGGGGCATCCGGGTCATCGCCGACCTGCCGGTCAACCACACCTCCGACCAGCACCCCTGGTTCCAGGAGGCGCGCCTCCCCGGCTCGCCCACGCGGGACTGGTACGTGTGGTCCGACGACCCCGGCCGCTGGTCCGAAGCACGTGTCATCTTCGTCGACACCCACGACTCCAACTGGACCTGGGACGACACCGCCGGCGCCTACTACTGGCACCGCTTCTTCTGGCACCAGCCCGACCTCAACTTCGACACCCCCGAGGTGCGGGCGGCGATCAAGGACGTGGTGCGCTTCTGGCTCGACGCCGGGTTCGACGGGCTCCGCCTCGACGCCGTCCCCTATCTCTACGAGCGGGACGGCACCGACGGCGAGAACCTCCCCGAGACCCACGCCTACCTGAGGGAGTTGCGGGCAATGGTCGACGCCGAGTACCAGGGCAAGGTGCTCCTCGCCGAAGCCAACCAGTGGCCGGAGGATGTCGTCGAATACTTCGGCGACGGCGACGAATGCCACATGGCCTTCCACTTCCCGGTGATGCCCCGCCTGTTCATGGCTGCGGCCACCGGCGATGTCACCCCGATCATCGACATCCTCGCCCAGACCCCGGACATCCCCGACGGTGCCCAGTGGGGCGTCTTCCTGCGCAACCACGACGAACTCACGCTGGAGATGGTCACCGAGGAGGAGCGGGCCCTGATGTACCGGCACTACGCACCGGATCCCTCCATGCGCAAGAACGTCGGCATCCGGCGCCGACTCGCCCCGCTGCTGGGCAACGACCACCGCAAGATCGAGTTGCTCAACGGCGTGCTGCTCACCCTTCCGGGAAGCCCCATCCTCTACTACGGCGACGAGATCGGGATGGGCGACGTGCATGCCCTGGAGGACCGCGACGGCGTCCGCACCCCGATGCAGTGGGATTCCTCACCCGGCGCCGGGTTCTCCGAGGCAGGCCCGGCCGACTATTACCTGCCGCTGGTCGGTGCGCCCGGATTCACGCCTCAGGACGTCAACGTCGCCGCCCAGCGCAACCAACCGGCTTCGCTGCTCAACCGGACCAGGGACATGCTCGAGGAGCGGCGCCGCCACCCCGACCTGGGCACCGGGACGTTCACACCGGTCGGCGCCGACAACCCCGCCGTGCTCGCCTATCTCCGCATCGGCGACGCCGAAGAGATTCTCGTGATCGCCAACTTCTCCGCCGCCACGGTGAGAACGCGCCTCGACGTCGACGGCCCGGAGAAGTACCGGGGCGTGCTCCACGGCACCAGACTCGACCGTGACGGGTCCGCGGCCCTGGCGCCCTACGCCTTCGATTGGATGAGGCGGGAGCATTGAGCGACACGGCCACCATCTCGTTCCTCTCCGATTTCGGTCGCAGCGACGAGTTCGTCGGCGTGGTCCACGGCGTCGTCGCCCGCATCGCTCCCGAGGTACGGGTCATCGACATCGGCCACGACTTTCCCCGCGGGGATGTGCGCCAGGCGGCGCTGGCGCTGGTGCGCTCCGTTCAGTACCTCCCCCCCGGAGTGGTGCTGGCGGTGGTCGATCCCGGTGTCGGGACCCGGCGCAGAGCCATCTGTGTGCGTACCCCCTTCGGGCACTTCGTCGGCCCCGACAACGGCCTGCTGGCGCCGGTGGTGGCGTTCGTCGGCGGTGCCGAACGTATCGTCTCCATCGAGAACCCGGAGATCCGGATACCGTCACAGGGCGCCACGTTCGAGGGGCGCGACGTGTTCGCCCCGGCGGCGGCAGTGCTCGCCTCCGGCCAGGCCACCATCGACGAACTCGGCCCCGAGGTGGAAGGTGGCGGGGTCACCCCGCTCATGCTGCCGCTGGTCGACGTCGACGGCAGTGGCGTCACGGGGGAAGTGCTGTGGGTGGACCACTACGGCAACGCCCAGACCAACGTCGCCCCCGACGACCTCGCCGCCGCCGGTCTCTCGCCGGGAGACGACCTGGTGATGCGCATCGGGGGCACCGAGTTCCGCCTTGCCTGGGCCGCCGCCTACGGCGACGTCGCCGAGGGGGAGGGCCTGGTCCACGTCGACTCCTACGGCCAGATCGCGGTGGCGGTGCGCGGCGGCCGCGCCGACGAGGACTTCCCTCTCGCCTATCACGTCGCCGTCACCTTCTCCCGCCCCCCCGGCGGCAACAGACTCGAAGT
>CAZOGW010000174.1:0-3533 GCA_964579415.1 uncultured Acidimicrobiaceae bacterium
GAGGTCTTGGGTTGAGTATCCACAAGGAGGTCGTGTTCGAGACGGCCATCGAGGCACGCCTGCTCGCCAGCGGCTACCTGCCCGCCGACACCTACGACGCCGAACTGGCGCTGGACCCGGGCCACCTGTTCGCCTTCATCACCGCCACCCAGCCGGAGGCGTGGGCGAAGTACGTCACCACCCTGGGCGGGGAGGACGCGGCCCGGTCGCGGCTGGTGAGCAGGCTGGCGTCGGTGCTGACGACGCAGGGGTCGCTGGAGGTGTTGCGGGGCGGGGTGTCCGACTACGGGCAGATGTTCCGGCTCTCATACCCGAAACCGGCAGCGGCGCTGGCACCGGAGGTGCGGGCTCTGTACGACGCCAATCGGGTGTCGGTGAAGCGCCAGGTTCCGATCCCGGGCGCCGGCGAGACCGTCGACCTGGCGCTGTTCGTCAACGGCATCCCCGTGGTCACCGCCGAGCTCAAGGCGCGGTCGGCGGGGCAAAGCGTCGAGGACGCCGTCGCCCAGTATCAGAAGCGCAGCCCGGACCATCAGCTCTTCCGCTACGCCGAGCGGGCACTGGTCCACTTCGCCGTCGACGAGGAGGCGGTGGCGATGGCGACCCGCCTCGCCGGGCCCGCCACCCGGTTCCTGCCGTTCAACAAGGGCCGTGACGGCGGCGCCGGCAACCCGGACAACCCCGCCGGGTACAAGACCTCCTACCTGTGGGAGGAGGTGTGGCAGCGTGACTCGCTGCTCGACCTGGTGCAGCGGTTCGTCAACGTCACCTACCAGGCGGACACCAAGAAGAAGGACCCGAAGCGGGGGACCCACGTCTTCCCCCGCTACCACCAGTGGGACGTGGTCCGTGAGCTGGAGGCCCACGCCCGGGAGCACGGCCCCGGCCACAGCTACCTGGTGCAGCACTCTGCCGGGTCGGGCAAGTCCAACTCCATCGCCTGGGCGGCGCACCGGCTCTACTCGCTGCACGACGCCGCCGACAGGCGGGTGTTCCACTCGGTGGTGGTCATCACCGACCGGCGCGTCCTCGACCAGCAACTCCAGGACACCATCTACGGCATCGAGCACCAGCACGGCGTCGTCCACCGCATCGACAAGGACTCCCGCCAACTCGCCGACGCCCTCGCCACCCAGGCGCCGGTGGTCATCACCACCCTGCAGAAGTTCCCCGTGGTGATGGAGCGCATCGGCGCCCTCCCCGAGCGCAACTACGCCGTCATCATCGACGAGGCCCACTCCTCGCAGACCGGCAAGGCGGCCCACAAGCTACGCGAGGTACTCACCCGGGGCGGCATCGCCGACCTGCCCGACCCCGGCGAGGAAGGCGCCTTCGACGTCGAGGAGGCCGTGCTGCGGGTGATCGAGACGGCGGGGCCGCAGCCCAACCTGAGCTTCCTCGCCTTCACCGCCACCCCCAAGGCGAAGACCCTGGAGATGTTCGGCGAAGCCACCCCCGAGGGGAAGCGCCGGCCCTTCCACCTGTACTCGATGCGGCAGGCCATCGAGGAGGGCTTCATCCTCGACGTGTTGAGCCACTACACCACCTATGAGCGGTTCTACCAGCTCACCAAGGAGATCGAGGACGACCCCCGGTTCGAGTCCCGCTCCGCCAGGAGGGCGGTGGCCCGGTTCGTCGACCTGCACCCCACCAACCTGGCGCAGAAGGCCGAGATCGTCGTCGAGCACTTCCGCCGCCACGTGCAGGACCGCATCGGCGGCAAGGCCAAGGGCATCGTGGTGAGCCGCTCCCGGCGCTCCGCCTACGAGATGTGGAGAGCCATCCGGGACTACTGCGCCGCCAACGAATACCACGACATCGGGGCTCTGGTCGCCTTCTCCGGGTCGCTCGACGACGGCGCCGGCGGCACCGTGAGCGAGGCGAGCCTCAACGGGTTCTCCGAGCGGGAGCTGCCCGCCAGGTTCGAAGGCGACGGGTACCGGCTGCTCGTCGTCGCCGAGAAGTACCAGACCGGGTTCGACCAGCCCAAGCTGCTGGCGATGTACGTCGACAAGAAGCTCGACGGCGTCCACGCCGTGCAGACCCTGTCCCGGCTCAACCGCACCATGCCGGGCAAGGACAAGCCGTTCGTGCTCGACTTCGTCAATGACGGCGACGACATCCGCAAGGCGTTCGAGCCCTACTACGAGACCACCGTGCTGGAATCGGGCACCGACCCGGCGCTTCTCTACGACCTCAAGCGTTTCCTGGACGCCTGGGGTATCTACTGGCCCGACGAGGTGGAAGCCTTCGCCGCGGTGTTCTTCAAGCCCAAGCCGTCGCCGCCGGACCAGGCGGCGCTGTCGGCCATCGTCGACACCGCGGTGGGCCGCTACCGCGACGAGTACGCCGAGCCGGAGCAGGTCGAGTTCGTCGGCCAGCTCGACTCCTACCTGCGCATGTACGGGTTCCTCACCCACGTCGTCAGCTTCTCCGACACCGGGCTGGAGAAGCTGTTCGCCTACGGCCAGTGGCTGCGCCGCAAGCTGCCCAGCACCGCCGACGTGTCGCTGGTCGACCTGGCCGGCGACATCGACCTCGCCGCCATGCGCCACCAGTTATCCGGCACCGTCGCCATCGAGCTGGACGAGGGCACCGAGTTGTCGCCGCCGGCCGTGGGAGGGCGCCAGGCCGAGGACAGCTACGTGTCGCTCAGCGAGCTCATCGCCAGGTTCAACGACCTGTACGGCACCGACTTCACCGAGGCCGACATGTTGCTGCCCGAGGCAGTCCACCTCGACATGGTCGCCGACGACCGTCTCGCCGACCAGGCCAAGGCCAACACCCCGGCCAACTTCCGCATCGTCTACGAGGACGCCTACAAGGACGCCCTGTTCCACCGCAAGGACCGCAACGAGGACGTGTTCCTCAAGACCATCGGCAACCCCGAGCTGCTCCAGGGGCTGATGGACGCCTACTTCCAGCTCACCTACGACAAGCTGCGGGAACACCAGCCGGCGCCCGACCTCATCGCCGCCGGCGAGTCCGCCACCGTCGAGTTCAAGTCCTCCGCCCGCTGGAGCACCACCGAGGGCAAGGTCCACCCCGGCGTCGAGGACGCCTTCGTCAAGACCGTCGCCGGCTTCCTCAACGCCGAAGGCGGCACCTTGCTGATCGGCGTCCAGGACCGCACCGGCCGCCTCCTCGGAGTCGACGCCGACGTCGCCTCCGTCCGCGGCAAAGACCTCGACGGCTACGAGAACTGGATGACCGACCGCCTCATCTCGTCCCTCACCCCCGGCACCACCTCAGTCGCCAAAGTCTCCGTCAGCTTCCCCCTGATTGACGGCACCACCATCGCCCGCATCGACGTGGCCCGCAGCCCCGAGCCTGTCTACACCAAGACCTCCAAGTCCCCCGAAGTGTTCTTCGTCCGCGTCGGCAACTCCACCAGGCAGCTATCCCCCTCCGAAACAGTCGCCTACGTAAGAGACCACTGGCCCCCCTGACCCCAGCTCCCCGTCGTCCTCCCCCGCCGCTTGGGGCACCGAGATGGCCGACAGGACTTCATCCTCCCCCGCCGCTTCGGCGAC
>CAZOGW010000174.1:3633-5262 GCA_964579415.1 uncultured Acidimicrobiaceae bacterium
TTCATCCTCCCCCGCCGCTTCGGCGACGGGTTTCATCCTCCCCCGCCGCTTCGGCGGGGGAGGTGGACGATCGGCAGGCCTGGCACGATGTGACCGCATCGCGTCGCCTAGCTCGTGGCAGGCCGATCGGCCGGAGGGGGTCTTCGCCCCACCCCCTCAATGAGCCCGCTCCAAGTCGTCCGCGCGGCAAAGACATCCCCAAGAATCTTCCGTGAAATACGTCAACTCTGTCAGTACACCGTGATATACTCGAACATATGTTCCCCTTCGGAGACCGCACCCACGAATCGCCTGAAGCAGCGGTGGACACCTACCGTGCCGAACTGGTCGAGATCGAAGCCTCGATCGCTCGCCTCCGGGCCCGGCAGGTGCAGCTCCTCACCTGGCTGCAGGGATGCACCGCCACCTTGGAGAACGGTGCCCGCTCCATGCAGGAGTGGATCTGCGGCGAGATGGACGTCAGCGCACACACCGCCCGGAACCTGATGAGGGCCGTCGACTTCAAGTTCGACGACCGCCACCCCGGCATCGACACGCCTGACAGCTTCGACCGCATGGTCGCTGTCGCCGGCCTGGCACGAGCCGGAGCCACCTTCGACGATCTCCGAGCCAGCACCGACCGTGACATCGACGGCATCGACAAGCAGGCGGCGCTGTTGCGCCGGGTCACCCGCGCCACCGAACGCCAAGTCGCCGAGAAGAGGTTCTTCAAGATCGAACCCACCATGGGTAACACGGCATGGCGCATCGCCGGGTTGGCTCCCGCCCTCGACGGCGACCTCATCCGGCGCGCCCTCGAGGCACGCGGCGACGAACTCACCAAAAACGCCGGCAGCGACCGGCCCGACCTGGGCCAGCGTATGCTCGACGCCCTCACCACCTTCGCCTTCGACTACCTCGACCCGCAAGGCGGCGAAGCATCACCCGACAGCGTCGTCGAAGCCGGCATGCCTGGCGACACCTCCAGCGGATCCACCGATGACCGTACGCCGGACGGCCACGGCCCCCAGGCTCGCCGCCGCCCCGGCGGGGCTCCCATCGCGTCGGTGACGGTGTTCATCGACGCCAAACTCGCCGAGTGGGACCGAGGAGTCCAGGGTATGGGCATCGCCGCCGGGCCTCGCATCGGCCCCGATTCACTGGATCGCATCGTCTGCGGCAGCATCGTCAGCATCGTGGCCATCGACCGCCTCGGAAACCCCACGGCCGCATCCGACAGGGCACGCACCATCCCGCCTGCCGTCCGCGCTGCCGTCCTCCGCCGCGACGGCGGCTGCGTCATCGCCGGCTGCCACTCCCGCTACCGCCTCGAACCCCACCACATCATCCCCCGCAGCGAAGGTGGAAAACACCACCCCGATAACCTCGTGAGTCTCTGTTGGTTCCACCACCACGTCGCCATCCACCTCGACGGCCACCGCATCGACCCCGACAGCCCACCCCTACGACGCCGCTTCCTCCCCACCACCAGGTATCGGGCCCCACCCCACGCCGCCTAGCCGCCCGCCTCGGGTTACCCCCGCGAGCCGTGTGGGACCTGCCGTCAACTCCACCTGGGCCGATTCGGGCAGCTTCACATGACACGACCTACCGGAATGTGCCAAGATCGATGCTGCGCGAAGGGGAGAT
>CAZOGW010000175.1:0-5220 GCA_964579415.1 uncultured Acidimicrobiaceae bacterium
CTCGTTCCTGTTCGAGCCGTTCCGGATTCCGTCCGATTCCATGATGCCGACGCTGCTCGACGGCGATTTCATTTTTGTGAGCAAGTTCGCCTACGGGTTGCGTCTGCCTGTGTTGAATTCCAAGATCGTGGGCATCGGCGAGCCGAAGCGCGGCGACGTCATCGTGTTCCGGCTGCCGAAGGACCCGTCGGTGAACTACATCAAGCGGCTGGTGGGGCTGCCGGGCGATCACATTTCGGTGCGCAACCAGCGGGTGTTCATCAACGACCAGCCCGTGCCGGTGGCGCTCGACGGAACCTACCTAGGACCGCGGAACACGGGTCCGCAGGCGCAGGCGCTGCAGGGTGTGGAGGATCTGGGCGCAGTGAAGCACCGGGTGCTGTTCATTCCCGGGCGCGACTCGCAGGATTACGATCGGGTGGTGCCGGCGGATCACTATTTCTTCATGGGCGACAACCGCGACAACAGCCGCGACAGCCGCTTCGAAGAGGTCGGATTCGTGCCCGAGCAGAACCTGGTCGGGAAGGCGGTGCGGATCTGGCTGAACTGGGATCTGCCGGAAGCGCCGATCTGGAACCGCATCGGCGATGCGATCAAGTAGACAGTTGCGACGATACCAACCACAGACTTGGCAACCACAAGCTCGGACAGTCAGGAGAATTCCAAATGTTCGCTCGTCAGCGCGGCGCAACCTTCCTGGGGATGGTGATCATCCTGTCGATCCTCGGATTCGCGCTTTATGCCGGCATTCGCCTCACGCCGTTGTACTTCGAGTACATGGCGGTCGTGCGCGCCATGGATCAGACCGCCAAGGAAGCGGAGGGCGATCCGACCTCGCCGCAGCAACTGCGCACAGCCTTGGATCGCCGCTGGACCATCGAGGACATCAAGAGCCTCGATCCGAAGGACATGGAGATCAAGAAGAGCGCCGGTGGCTACACGATGCGTGCGTACTACCGGGCCGAAGCGCCCTTCGTGGCCAACGTGTCGCTGGTGGTCGATTTCGACAAGACGGTGGATGTCAAAGGTCCGTAACCATCCTGGAGTGAACCTCCGGCCCCCGCGCCTGCATGCGCGAGGGCGTTCGGCGGAACGAGGCATGCCTCGTTGAATACACCGCCTCACCCTCTGGCGTCCACCGGACGAGTGGCGCACAGTGCGGGCCTTGGCCCGCGAGCGGGCGTCCTGTCCGTACGGAATCCGCATTGAAGACTGCTGCCGCCTGGCTCCAGGAAGCCCTCGACTACGAATGCCGCGATCCGGCGCTGCTCGAAGCCGCGCTTACGCATCGCAGTGCCGGCGGTCCGCATAACGAGCGACTGGAGTTTCTCGGCGACGCGATTCTGAATTGCGTCGTCGCGCGGCTGGTTTTCCAGGAGTTCGCAGCGGCCGATGAGGGCGACCTGTCGCGATTTCGCGCGAGCCTGGTGAGCGGAGAAGCGCTGGCCGTGATTGCCGCCGAACTCGATCTTGGGCACTACGTCCGGCTCGGTTCGGGCGAGCTCAAGTCGGGTGGCTTCCGGCGCAAGTCGATCCTCGCCGATGCGCTCGAAGCGCTGTTCGGCGCCATCTACCTGGATGGTGGCTTCGAAGCAGCAGCGCGGGTCATCGAGCGGCTGTTCGTGCCGCGACTCGACAGGATGCCGAGCGCCGCCGAACTGAAAGATCCGAAAACGCGACTGCAGGAGGCGGTACAGGCGCGAGGCCTGCCGCTGCCGGTCTACGCGGTCGAATCCATCAGCGGCGAGGCGCACAATCAGGTTTTCGAGGTCAGTTGCTCGGTCGGGTCGCTGGCGCTGCGGGCGATCGGTGTCGGGCCGAGTCGGCGCCGCGCCGAACAGGCGGCGGCCAGCGAAGTCTTGACTGCCTTGCCGGCGCGACGTTCCAGCGCGACGACCGCAGACACGAGCGGCGATCCGATCCCTTCCACCCCAGACCAGACATGAGCGATCCAGAGATTCCTGCCGCCGAAGCATCGAACCCGGACTTCCGTTGCGGATTCGTCGCGATCGTCGGCCGTCCCAATGTCGGCAAGTCCACGCTGCTCAACACGTTGCTGGAACGCAAGGTCAGCATCGTCAGCCACAAGCCGCAGACGACGCGGCATCGCATTCTCGGCATCCGCAGCAGCGAGCAGTCGCAGATCGTTTTCGTCGACACGCCCGGACTGCATTCGGGCGGCAAGCGCGCCATGAATCGTCACATGAACCGGGCCGCCGTCACCTCGCTCAACGACGCCGACGTCAACCTGTTCGTGATCGAGGGGCCGCGCTGGATCGACGAGGATCAGCGCATCCTCGAGCAGCTTGTCGAGCGCGGCCGTCCGATCATTCTCGCCGTCAACAAGGTGGACAAGGTCACGCCGCGCGAGCGGTTGCTGCCGTTCATCGAGGAGGTGTCGCGCAAGGCACACTTCGCCGAAATCATTCCCATCTCGGGTCTGAAGCGCAGCAACCTGGATGTCTTGCCGGGCATGATCGCGAAATATCTGCCGCTGTCGCCGCCGCATTTCCCGCTCGATCAGGTCACGGATCGCAGTCCGGAATTCCAGGCGTCCGAGATCGTTCGCGAGAAACTGACCCAGCGCCTGCATCAGGAACTGCCCTATGGCCTGACCGTGGGAATCGAGCGATTCGCGCAGGAGGAGGGCAGGCTGCTGGTGAATGCCGTGATCTGGGTCGAACGCGCGGGACAGAAGGCCATCGTGATCGGCCACGGCGGCGAGCAATTGAAGGAAGTCGGCCGCGCGGCGCGCATCGAGATGTCGGAGCTGTTCGGCCGCTCGGTGCATCTGGAACTGTGGGTGAAGGTGAAGGAGAACTGGTCCGACAGCGAAGCCGCGCTGCGGCAGCTCGGGTATGAATCGTGAGATGAAAGTGACGGAAGTCACTTCCTTCCCCCATGTCCCGTCTCATCCAGCTCCAGCCCGCCTACGTTCTGCATCACCGGCCTTATCGCGATACCAGCCGGATCCTCGAACTGTTCACTCGCGATCACGGTCGCGTCACGGTCTTCGCCCGCGGTGCGCGGGGCGGCGGCAGGAAAGGCGCATCCTCGATGTCCATGCTGCAGCCTTTCAACCGGTTGCTGGTGTCGTGGAGCGACGGTGCGGAGGCAGGCACGCTGACTGCGGTCGAGTTCGACGGCGCCTACAGTTGCCTGCAGGCCGACCGGTTGGTCAGCGGCTACTACCTCAATGAGCTGCTGCTCAAGCTGTTCGCACGACATGACCCGCACGCCGACGTATTCGCTCTGTACGCCCGCACCATCGATGCATTGAAGAGCCACGACAGCCCGCTGGCGCCGCTGCGGGTGTTCGAGAAGCGGCTGCTGGAAGCGCTGGGCTACGGATTGGCGCTGACCCACGATGTGGCGGGGATGCCCATCGATCCGGAACGCGCTTACCACTATCGATTCGAGCAGGGTGCCGTCGCGGCGAGTGACGTTGCGGAAGGACCCTCGGTCTATGCGGGTGCGGCCTTGCTGGCGCTGGCCAAGGAGACACTTGAGGATGCACAGACCTGTCACGCCGTCCGCGCGCTGCTGCGCGGCGCGCTGGATCGCGCTCTGGAGGGCCGGGAGCTGAAGAGCCGGCAGGTGATGCTGGAGCTGCGCAAGCTGACGTAGAAGGACGGTTGTTCGTGGGAGACAGCTTTTCCCGGTCCGTCCGTGCCCGCCATCGCCAGCGGGGTTTCCTGGATCGCCGTGAATACGTCCCTGTAGGCTCCGCAAAAACATCCATGTTTTTGACGGTCCAGGAAACCCCGCTGGCGATGACAGGCACTGCAGTGGCGGTTTCTATTGGCCCGCGTGAAGACGAAGAGGTCAGTCTTTCCGACCGGCTTCTCTTGTTCGTCGTCGCTCGAACGATGCCGCTGCCGCAGTGAGTGTCGGGGATGAAAGGCTTTGCTGGACCGTCGCGCGCAGGGATGCGCGCGACGGCGTCCAGGGACGGATTCACGGCGTTCCAGCAAAGCCTTTCATCCCCGGCGCTCACGGTCGAACTGGCAAATACCCCGGCAGCCAGGATCGCGCAAACCGCCGCGACGCTTTATGCTCTGAGCCCCGTAACTTCCGTCACCTTCGTGACTTTCGTCACTTCGCATCCATGACTCTTCATCTCGGCGTCAATGTCGATCACGTCGCCACCCTGCGCCAGGCCCGGCGCACCACCTATCCCGATCCCCTGTACGCCGCGCTGATCGCCGAACAGGCGGGCGCCGACAGTATCACCATTCATCTGCGCGAAGACCGTCGCCACATCCAGGATCGCGACGTCTATCTGTGTCAGCAGGCCTTGCAGACGCGAGTCAATCTCGAAATGGCGGCCACCGAGGAAATGGTGCGCATCGCCTGTGAGGTGAAACCCGCGGATTGCTGCCTGGTGCCGGAACGTCGCGCCGAGGTCACGACCGAGGGCGGACTCGATGTCGTCGGGCAGGAAGCCGTCCTCAAACCGATCTGCGCACAGCTCGCGGCCGCCGGGATTCGCGTGTCGTTGTTCATCGATCCGGAGATTGCACAGCTCGATGCTGCCGTGCGCGTGGGTGCGCCGGTCGTCGAACTGCATACGGGCGCCTATGCCGAGGCGAAGGCTGAACATCAGGCACGCGAACTGGCGCGTGTCCAGCACGCCGCGAAACACGCAGCGCGCATCGGCTTGAGGGTGCACGCGGGGCATGGGCTCAACTACCACAACGTCGGTCCCATCGCCGCGATTGCGGAGATCGTCGAACTCAACATCGGCCATGCGATCGTGGCGCGGGCCGTGATCGACGGCCTGCGTTTCGCCGTCGCCGAAATGAAGCGGCTGATGCTGCAGGCCCGCGGGGAATGATCTACGGCATCGGCACGGACGTGGTCCAGATGGAGCGCGTCCAGAAGATCTTCGACCGTCATGGCGAGCGCTTCGTCGATCATCTGCTGATGCCGCAGGAACTCGCGGCATTTCGCGACTATCGGCGTCCTGTGCGTTTCCTGGCCATGCGTTTCGCCGCCAAGGAAGCCATCGTCAAGGCCATGGGCACCGGATTTTCGGAAGGCATGTGGATCCGCGACTGCGGGGTCGCGCCGAACGCTCTCGGCAAACCCGAAATCATCTGGTCCGACCGTGGCCGCGATCGCTGCGAGCAACTCGGTATCGGCGAGGGTCACGTCACGCTGACGGATGAAGCCGGGCTGGTCGTGGCGGTGGTCGTGCTGATGAGAAAAGGGGGTAAT
>CAZOGW010000176.1:0-5196 GCA_964579415.1 uncultured Acidimicrobiaceae bacterium
TCCTCCACGGACTGGGGATCCGGTCGCTGGTGAGCCACCCGCCGACGCTGGAGCAACTCTTCCTGCGTCACTACGCCGACCGCCCGGAAGACACCGGGCCGGCGTGACCACCGCAGCCGCCGCCGGGCCGGGGGGAACCCTCACCGGGACGGGCACGCTGGTCCGCTTCGCCCTGCGCCGGGACCGGGTGCGGCTCCCGGTGTGGGTCGGTTCCATCGTGCTGTTCCTGGTGGCCACCGCCGCCTCCTTCCCCGGCTTGTACGCCGACCCGGCATCCCGCCAGGCGCGGGCGGCGGTGATGGGGAACCCGGCGGCGGTCGCCTTCGGCGGGCCCCGCATCGGGTTCGACGACTACACCTTCGGCGCCATGCTCACCAACGAGATGCTGGGCTACGTCGCCCTGGCGGCGGCACTGATGAGCATCCTGCTGGTCGTCCGCCACACCCGGGCCGACGAGGAGGCGGGCCGCACCGAACTGGTGCTGGCCAGCATGGTGGGCCGGCATGCTCCGGTGGCTGCCGCCCTCGCCGTGGCGGCCCTGGCCAACCTGGCGGTGGTGGTGCTGTCGGCGCTGGGGCTGGGAAGCCTGGGCATCGAGAGCATCGGCTGGGCGGGGTCGTGGCTCTTCGCCGCTGCCGCCGGTTCGGTGGGGCTGGTGTTCGCCGCCGTCGCCGCCGTGACCGCTCAGGTGACGGAATATTCCCGGGGGGCGTCGGCGATGGCGGGGCTGACCCTGGGGGTCGCCTACCTCCTCAGGGCCGTGGGCGACATCGGCAACGGGGTGCTGTCCTGGCTGTCGCCGGTGGGCTGGGCGCAGCGCACCTACGCCTACGTCGACGAGCGCTGGTGGCCGCTGCTCCTCTCGCTGGCGCTCACCGCCCTGCTGATCCTGGCGGCCGGTGCCCTCGGCTCGCGCCGGGACCACGGTGCCGGGCTGCGGGCGGTCCGTCCCGGCCCCGCCGCCGGGAGCCTGGCGAGCCCTCTCGGGCTGGCGCTGCGGTTGCAGCGGGGCGCCCTCCTCGGATGGGGGTTGTCGTTCCTCGCCTTCGGGCTGGTGTACGGCACACTGCTGGGGGAGGTGGAGGGATTCGCCGCCGAGCTGGGTGCCGTCGAGGACATGCTGGCCGGGATCGGCGACGACCTCGCCGACGCCTTCCTGTCACTGCTGGTCTCGCTGCTCGCCATGACCGCGGCCATCTTCGCCCTGCTGGCAACCCTGCGTGCCCGCGGCGAGGAGACCTCGGGGCGCGCCGAGCCGGTGCTGGCGGCCGCGGTGGGACGGGGCCGCTGGCTGGCGAGCCACGCCACCGTGGCCCTGGCCGGCAGCGCCGCCGTTATGGTGCTCGGCGCCATCGGGCTCGGAATCTCGGGAGCGCTGACCCTCGACGACGGCACCATCCTTCCCGCCGTGCTCGGGGCCTCCCTGGTGCAGTTGACGCCGCTGCTGTTCACCGTGGCGGTGGCGGTGGCGCTCTTCGGGCTGGCTCCCCGGGCCGCCGCGGCGGCGTGGCTGGTGGTCGCCTACGGCCTCGGCGTCGGGCTCCTCGGTGGTCTCCTCGGCCTCCCCCAGTGGACCATCCGGCTGTCCCCGTTCAACCTGGTCCCACTCCTCCCCGCCGACGACCTCACCTTCGGCCCGATCCTGATCCTTGCAGGCATCTCCGCAGCCTTGCTCGCGCTCGGCTTCGCCGCCTTCCGCAAGCGCGACATCACCACGACGGCCTGAGGCGGGCAGTACTTGGTACTTGGTACTTGGTATCCGCGACTACCAAGTACCAAGTACCTTTCCTAGAACACCGGTCCCTTCGGCCCGCGCCTCACCACCGCGGCCCACACCGTCTCGTAATGATCCCTGTCGAAGGGGTCGATGTGGGGGAGGACGAACTCGTCCCAGGCGAGTCGCAGCGGGTCTTCGGCGGTGTCGTGGACGCGCAGCCCGGCGGGGACGCGCTCGAGCACGGCACGCAGGCTCATCGGGGTCTCCACCCGGATCCGGGCGTCGCTGGCGGTGAACGAGGAGTTCACCTCGACGGCGAGGCGGGCGGTGAGGTCGACGAAGGCGGCCTTCATGGTGGGGTGACGCCGCTTCAGCATCGACGACAGCTCCTCCTCGGTGGGGAAGCCCTTCTCCCAGATGATCCATCGGTCGGCGAACGCCTTGTTGAGGGTCTGGGTGCCGGCGTAGTCGCGCAGGTCGGTGGGGTTGAGGGTGCCGCAGATGCGCACGTCGGGGCGGAGCCGCACCGTCTCGCCGGTAGGGAGTTCCAGCGCCCGGTGACGGTCGAGGAGGCCGTGGAGGGCGAACAGGGTCTCGGCGCCGGCGGCGTTGAGCTCGGAGAGATTGAGCAGCGCCGGGCCCCGCAGTGCCCGGGTGATGTCCCCGTCCTGCCAGCGGCTCTCGGTGCCGCCCCTGCCGTCGCCGTGTAGCTTCACCGATCCGATCAGGGTGATGTCGCGCACCTCCCCGGTGAGGGGGATGCGGTAGTGGGGGAGTCGCAGCAGGGCGGCGAACTGCTCCAGGTCGTGGTCCTTGCCGGTCCCCATGTGGCCCCGCAGCGCCAGGTGGAGCGGGCTGTCGTCGAAGTGACGGCGGCGCGCCTGCTCGAGCCGGGCCAGCTTGTAGAGCATGCCCAGGTCGACGTAGTACGGATCGGGGTCGGGGATATGGTCGAGTCGCAGCTCGTAGTCGGGCAGCTCCCGGGGGACCACCGTGGTCTCCAGCTCGACCGGGGGCCCGGCCCCGGCCGGGTCTTGGAACGTGACGGTGGTGGGCTGGGTGTCAGGCACCGGGTCTCCTTGCAGTGATGAGATCTCGTTGGGGGCCGTTGCTGAGCGGGATGCGGGTGGCGACCTCGGAGGGTTGCGACCACCAGCCGTGGCCGCCCATGGTGGCCAGGGTACGGAACAGGGTGGAGCGGACGCCGTCGACCATGGCACGGGCCAGCTCGTCGGGGCGCTCCACCACCTGGTTGCGGGCATAGGCGGCCTGCACCGTGGTGTCGCCGATGCCGATGCCGAGCACCGTGGTGCCGGCGTGCTCGATGGCGTCGACGGAGTCGGCCAGCGCCTCCACCGAGCCGCGGGTCATGCCGTCGGCGAGCACCACCAGGATGCGGTTGGCCACGGATCGCCCACCGAGGCGGCCGGCGGCGAACGCCAGGTTGAACTCGTCGACGTTGGCTGCCTTGTCGAACATCGACACCGGCGGAGCGGCCTCCGGGTCGCGGCGGGCGGCCTGGCTCGACGGCCCCGGCTGCGCCGCGGTCCAGAACAGCCCGGCCATGAGGTCCTCGACGGCGCGCCAGCGGTCGTCGAACGCCTTCACCAGGTAGTGGTTGACGGTGCGGGTGAGCCGCTCGGCGGCCCCGCCCTGGGTGCGGCGCAGCGCCCCGGTGGCGAGGTGGCGCCGTTCGGAGAACGACCGTTCGGTGTCGTCGTCGCGGGCGGCGAAGGAGCGGTTGAACAGGGCCACTTCGAACTCGATCTGCAGCTCGTCGCAGAGGCGGGCCAGCGTCCACGCCCCCAGGCCGGCGGCAGCCATCGCCCACGGCGTCTTGCGGCCACCGGGCTGGGGGCGGGGCTGCAGCATCGAGGCGGAGCCGTCCACCAGGACGCTCACCGCGTAGGAGCGCCGCATCGGCAGATCGCGCCGCTCGAACATGCGGTCGTAGATGCCGGCGCCGAGGAGCAGGGCGGCATAGGGGGACAGGTCGCCGGCGTCGTAGCCGGTGCGCAGGCCGCGGCGTTGGTTGGCGAGGAAGAGCGGGTAGAGCTCCCCGGAGACGCGCCGCTGGGCAACCTTCCAGTCGCGGGCGGCGGCGTCGATGAGCGCCCGTCCCTCCGCGCCGAAGTTGCGGAAGAGCTCGGGGAAGCGGCCCACGATGAGCTTGCCGCCCTGCCCGGTGGGCAGGTAGACGGTGGGGGCCTCGGAGACGCGCACCACCTGGTCGGTGGCGGGATCACCGGCCTGGTCGGCTTCGCCGAGACGGCCCGCCTCGGCGCTCACCGTCTGCGACGCCTGGCGGGTGTCGTCATAAGAAGCGGCGTCCTGCAGCGTCGGGGTGATGATGCGCACGGCGTCCACGGACTCGGCGATGGCGTGTGCGTCCGCCTCGCCGGAGGCCTTCCGCGCCGTGCGGCCGGCGTCGGGGGCGGCGTTGGTGACCAGCCCGTGCATGCGGGCAATCGCCAGCAGGTCCAGGGCGGCGGTGGCGACGTCCCACGGATCGTCGACGTCGGCGAGCCGGTCGAGCACGTCCATGGCGTCGTCGAGGGCGGCTGCCACCGGGGGGGACACCCTGCGTTGCAGGTCCTGCCGCTCCTCGTAGCCGCCGGTGAGGAGGAAACAGCACAGGGCGTACTGCCCCAGAGGGTTCGACTGGTGGAAGGCCCGGGGAGTTGCCGCCCGGTACAGGTCGGCGAGCACCGAGCGGATGCCGGCATAAGCCGTCAGGTGGCGCCTCTCCTGGCGGGCGTCCTCCAGCGCCATGAACAGGGCCACTCCGGCGTCGCCGGCCACCCGGTCGAGGGCGTCGAGGAGCCGGACAGGGAGATTCTCGACCTCGGCCGGGTCCGCCGGATCATCGTGCGCCTCGGTCCCGGCAGGGGGGAACAGTGACAGCGGCCCGTCGCGGAGGGACCGGGGTCGGGCCGGCGGGTCGCCGGCATGGACCTTCCACTGCTCGGGTACCGGTCGTAGCTGTTCGAGGTCGGTGGCGATGAGGTGCACCGCCTCGTGGAGGGCGCTGGTGAGGGCCACCTCGGTGGGGGTCACCGGCGCCGCCCGGGCGTAGGCCGCCTGGAACAGGCCGGGGTCGAGCACGATCTCCCCCTCGGCGGCGGCGGTGTGCGACCCGAGGCGGATCTGTAGCTCGTCGTTGCCGGCGATGGCCCGCACGATGCGCGTCACAGCAGGCGCCACCCGCTGGTAGCGGGCGACGACCGCCTCGATGGCCCGTTCCTCGACGGGCAGGATCTCGCGCAGCAGTGATTGGTTCTGGTCGCGCATAACCGTGGATTGTCCCACAGGGGTCAAGTCGGGGAGTTCGTGTGACGTCTCCGCGAGTGGGAGGTACTTGGTATCCGCGACTACCAAGTACCAAGTACCAAGTACTTCTTGTTCTGAGCTAGGCCGGACCATCCTCCTATCATCCTGCTGATGGACTACTCCCTCACGACGCTTCCCAACGGCCTGCG
>CAZOGW010000177.1:0-5131 GCA_964579415.1 uncultured Acidimicrobiaceae bacterium
TCGCCGGCGTTGAGCCCGATGTAGAACTGCTTCCCCGTCGGGTCGACGGAGATGCTGTAGGTACCGCCCACGCTCACCCCGAAATGCTCCGAGATGAGCGGATCGAGTTCGATCAGCGTCTCTTCGGCGCCGGTTTCGGTGTCGACCGCGATGAGGGAGGCGCCCATCTCCCATGCGCTGCCGTGGGCGCCGGGGATGTAGAAGAAACGCCCGCCGTTCGGATCGATCGGCATGGTGGAGGTGTAGCCGTGAGCCGGGCCGATCTCGCGCACGGTGCCGTCGGTCTCGAGGGCGAAGAAGGTCGGCTGCTCGCGGGTGACGCCGTAGATGGTGCCGTCGGCGTCGGGACCGGTCGAGGCGCGGAAGGTGCCGCCAGGCAGGCCGCCGGAGACGACCTGTTCGATCTCCTCGGTGGCCGGGTCGAAGCGGGCGATGCCGCCGTTCCAGCCTATGTAGGCGCGGCCCTGACCGTCGACGGCGATGGTGCGGTACCCGTCGTGGGCGCCGTCGAAGGTCTCGAACGTCTTCTCGCCGGTGAAGGCGTCGTAGGCGACGAAGGCGCCGGTCTTCTGCCCGAAGGGGTCGGCGGGTTCGGCGTAGACCAGGCCGCCCTCCGGCCATGCCGCCATCGAGGCGGCGCCGTGCTCGGGCACCAGCACACCCATGCTGGCCACCGTGCGGCTCTCGGGGTCGATGCGCACCAGGTGGTCGCCCGTGTAGTTCTCGGTGTAGGCGAGGGAGCGCCGGGTGCCCCAGTAGGTGGAGGTGTACACCTCGCCGCAAGGCCCGGGGACCATGGCGGCGTGGATCTTTCCGTACCCGTACTCGCCGGGTATGTGCCCGGCGATGGTTTGGGCGTCGGCGATCTCGGTGAGCGTGCCTGTGGAGGGGTCGTACTCGTAGACGTACGAGTTGCCGTCGATGCCCTGGTGGTCGCCGATGGCGGAGAGGAAGCGCCCGTCGGGGAGGAGGATGCCCTGTCCCCACTGTGACCAGGGCCGCCCCGGGTGGTCGGGTCGGGGGTACATCACCGCCTCCACCCCGGGGGTGTCCGGCCCCGGCTCCTGGAGTGTCTCGACAGTGGCGGTCACCTCGGAGGTCCACGGGATGCCCTCCGGCGGCGCCGGGCAGTCCCCGGAACGTGCCACCGGCGGAGCGGCGGTGGTGGAACCTTCCGTGGCGGACGTGTCAGGAGCGTCGGTGCCGTCGGGCGCGTCGGGTGACGCGGCGGTGGTGGCGACGGTGGAGCCGCCGGGTGGGTCGGTGGCGCCCTCGGTCCCCGTGGCAGACGGCGACGAGCACGCCGCCACCACAATCGCCACTGCGGCGATCATCCCCCCGAGTCGATGCAGCCGGGTCATCGCAGCGCAGCGTACAGGCGGTGGTGCACTACGGAGGGGTGGGAAGGTCTGTGGAGGGGGCGCTGAAGCTGCGGATGGTGGTGTCGGTGTCGTCGGTGATCTCCAACTCTCCGGGCCGGTCCTCGATCCCGGCCTTCTTGAGGGCCCGCCGTGGCTGGGGTTGGATGCCGGAGACGACGACCTTGATGCCGTGGCCGTTGAGGTGGGCGATGATCGACTCGAAGGCGATGAGGCCGGTGGCGTCGATGGCGGGGACGTCGTCAAGGTCGATGATGACGGTGTGTACGTCGCGGTCGACGGTGGTGAGGGCGTCGAGCGCCTTCTCGGCGGCGCCGAAGAACAGCGGTCCGGCCACGTCGTAGTAGACGACGCCGGGAGCGAGGCCGGCCACGTCGTGCCCGTCGGGGCCGCCGATGAGCGTCGCTCCCGAGATCTCGACCATGCGCTTCATGAACAGCATCGCCGCCAGCACGATCCCGATGGTGACGGCGACCACCATGTCGAAGAGGATGGTGAGGGCGAAACACACCACCATCACCAGCACGTCGCTGCGGGGGGCGATGCGCAGGATGCGGATGAAGTGGGGGGCGTCGCTCATGTTCCACGCCACCATGAGCAGCAGCGCCGCCATCCCCGCCATCGGCAGGTAGCCGAGGA
Organism: uncultured Acidimicrobiaceae bacterium; assembly: GCA_964579415.1. Taxonomy (GTDB): domain Bacteria; phylum Actinomycetota; class Acidimicrobiia; order Spongiisociales; family UBA5794; genus CAZOGW01. Next base: position 2,019 of record CAZOGW010000177.1, read on the forward strand.
GGTTGGCGAACGCCAGCATCGCCACCAGCAGGAAGATGGAGTGGATGATGGTGGCGACCGGGGTGCGCCCGCCGGCCCGGATGCCGGTGGCGGTGCGGGCGATGGCGCCGGTTGCGGCGAACCCGCCGAAGAAGGGCGCCACCACGTTGCCCAGCCCGAGCCCGACCAGCTCGGCGTCGGGGTCGTGGCGGCCCCCGGTCATGCCGTCGGCGACCACGGCGCACAGGAGCGATTCGATGGCGCCGAGGGCGGCGATGGCCATGGCGGTGGGGGCGATGTCCCGGAGCAGGTCGAGCGACAACCCGGATTCGCTCCAGGGAAGCCCCGGGGTGGGCAGCTCGGCGGGGATGCCGCCGAAGCGTGAGCCGATGGTGGCCACCTCGAAGCCGGCTGCGTCGAGCGCCACTCCGACCATGGCTGCCACCACCAGCGCGATCAGCGGTGCCGGCACCCGCCGGATCACCTTCGGCGCCAGCATCAGGACGGTGATGGTGACCGCACCGACGAGGACGTCCTGCCAGCGGATGTCGGGGAGCTTGTGGACCAGGTCCTCGAGCCGTTCCCAGAGCCGCTCGCCTTCCAGCGTCCCGATGCCGAGCAGGTCGCCGAGTTGGAGGATGGCGATGACCACGGCGATGCCGGCGGTGAACCCGGTGGTGACCGGGTGGGGTACGAACTGGATGAGCCTCCCCAGGCGGAAGGCGCCCATCAGCACCAGGATGAGTCCGGCCATGAAGGTAGCCAGCAGTAGTCCGCCGATCCCGTGGCGTGCCGTCAGCGGGGCGAGCAGCACCACGAAGGCGGCGGTGGGGCCGGTGACGGTGTGCATCGACCCCCCGGACACGGCGACGACGATCCCGGCGAAGATGGCGGTGAACAGCCCGTACTCCGGTGGAGCCCCGGCGGCGATGGCCAGGGCCATCGAGAGGGGGAGTGCCACCACGCCGAGGATGATCCCGGCGGTGGCGTCGGCCCGCAGGTCGCCCTTGGTGTACCCGCGCTTGCTGAGGGCTCGCATCGCGGTGGCGATGGCGAGGGGCGCGTCAGAGGTCACGAAGCGTTTGGACATCGCTGCATCGTACGCCTGCCTGCCATGGCCCCGATCCCGGGGACGGCGCTACACGGTGATGGCGGGATGGGGCCGCACCACCGCACCCACCGCCTCGGTGGCCCGCTCGACATCCTCGACGGTGTTGTACATGTAGAAGCTGAGGCGGCAGCTCGCCGGCGGATCCAGCGCGAGGAAGCGGTGGGCCAGGGTGGCGCAGTGGCACCCGGCTCTCGCCTCGACACCGAAGCCGTCGAGCGCGGTGGCGAGTTGCGCCGGATTCCAGCCGGTGACGTTGAAGGCCACCAGAGGCGATCGGACCTCGCCCGCCGCCGGTCCGTAGATGGTGATGCCGGGCACCGCCGAGAGCCTTTCCATGGCCAGATCCGTCAGCCGCCTGGTGTGTGCCCCGATCCTTCCCATCGCCGCCGCGGCGGTGGCCCGGGTGATGCGGCGTTCGGTCCCGAACAGGGGTCGTGAGGAAGGGCCGGTGGCGAGATCGATCAGCAACCGGATCGCCTGCGCCGAGACGATGGCTCCCAGGATGTTGGGTGTCCCCGCGGCGTACTTCCAGGGAAGGTCGCCGTACTCGACGTGATCGACGGAGACCTGACCCTCGGCGATCATGTCGCCGCCGTAGAGGAACGGGGGCAACTCCCTGAGCAGGTGTTCCCTGGCGTAGAGCACACCGACGCCGAACGGGGCGATGAGCTTGTGGAACGAGAACGAGAGGAAGTCGACGTCGAGCCGGGCGACATCGACCGGGGTGCTGGGGACGAGCTGCGCTGCGTCGACGAGGACCCACGACCGCAGCTCTCCGTTCGGTTGCCGGTAGCCGCTGGCGGCGGCGATGGCGGAGACGGCGCCGATCGGTGGCTTGGTTCCCAGGAAGTTGGAGGCCCCGGTGAAGCACACCAGCTTGGTGCGGGCATCGACCAGCGAGTCGAGATGGTCCAGGTCGAGTTGGCCGGTGAGGGGGTCGAAACGGGCGATCCGGTATTCGACCGTGATGCCGAACCGGGGGAGGATCTCGCGGCACATGGCGTACCACGGCACGTAGTTGGAGTTGTGCTCCATCATGGTGACGACGACGTTGTCGCCGTCCCGGAACTGCGACATCAGCGAGTACATCACCGAGTTGTGCGCCTCGGTGGCGTTCCGGTAGAGGACGATGCTGCCGCGGCCCTCCGCCCCGATGAAGTCGGCGATGGTGTCGTAGGCGCTCTCGAAGCGCGCCGTCGTCGTCATCGAAGCCGTCGACTGGCCACGGTGGACGTTCTCGTAGTCGCCGACGAGCGCGGCATACAGCTCGAGGAGCTCACGGGCAGGCTGGGTGCTGGCGGCGTTGTTGGTGACGGTGCGGCCCCGGTCGGCGAAGTCGAAGTGGCTGCGTACCTCGGCGACGTCGAACTCTGCGAGAGCGTCCCCCGACCTCATCGACGGATCGTAGCCGCGAGGAGCCTCGCCATGCCTCGCATTCGCCTGGGCTTTTTCCGGTTCTGGGCGAAGCTGCGTCTCACCTGCTCCAGCCCCACCATCTGGGTGGTGGCAGCGTGGAGCGGGACTGGCGCCACCGGGTCCGCCATCCGGCGCGTGGTGGGATCTTTCATCGCGATCGGTCTCCTCCGTGATGCGACGGCAATCGCACCACGAGAGTCGTTTCCTCCGTCGCAGATACCGCCAGTCGTCCAGGCCGTGTGCCGGTGATGCCGTTTGGCCGTGTGCCCCAAGGTCCTCCCGCCGTGCCCGGCGGGGGAGCCGGTGGGCAGCCTGTCGGACGGTGGGCAGGGCAGCGGCGGCTTTGCCATAACGCACCGGCGTTCGTATCCTTAGACGTGCCCTTCGGGGGTGGTGTAATTGGTAACACACCGGGTTCTGGTCCCGTCATTGGGGGTTCGAGTCCTCCCCCCCGAGCTCCGGAGTCGAACGAGCGACAAGCCCGCTCGGCTCCCACGAGCCCCGCAGCTAAACTGCGTGGCTCCGCGGCCCCGTCGTCTAGAGGCCTAGGACGCCGCCCTCTCAAGGCGGTAACGCCGGTTCAAATCCGGTCGGGGCTACCACCCAG
>CAZOGW010000178.1:0-5031 GCA_964579415.1 uncultured Acidimicrobiaceae bacterium
AGCACGGTGCCGAGGCCGACGCGGCGCCAGCCGGGATCGGTGGCCACCGCGATCTCGGCCACGCCGGGCTCGAGGATCTCGTAACGGGCGATGCCGACACCGTCATCGGACGCGTCGAAGGCCGCCAGCGCCATGCGTCCCTCGTAGTCGAGGCGGGTGAGGCGAGCCAGTTGCGCGGCGTCGAGGTGGACGCCGCCGCGGAAGAACCGCTGGTAGAGGGTGTCGGAGTCGGCCTGCTCGATGGCTAGCTCCAGAGCGATGTCGTCATCGGGCACGATGGGGCGGATCGCTACGCGGCGCCCGTCATCGAGGGTCACCTGCCGTTCGAAGTCCGCGGGATAGCCGGCGGGAGGCCGGCTGCGGAGATGGTTCATATCAACCGTCCTTATGCGAACGATTGTACGCCTATCTGCTAACTATAGCAAGCAGCCCGTTCCTTGACGGGGCCGCGGCTCCGGCTCTTACCGGCTACTGGACCCTCACATCTTGTCGAGCAGCGCCCGCTTCTTCTCCTCGAACTCCTCGTCGGAGATGACGCCGTCACGGTGCAGCTTGGCGAGGCGCTCCAGGTGCTCGGTGGGGTGTACCTCCGACTTGGCCGATGCCCCGGACATGTCCTTGGAGCGGGCCTCCCTGGTGCGGTAGAGGAGGGCCTGGAACTGGTCGGGCTGGCGGATGTCGACGAGGCGGCTCTGCCCGGTCTCCCCCGCCGACTCGATGAGCAGGTCGCCGCAGCGGAGGATGCGCTCCAGGACGGTCTGCTCGAAGAGCACGTTGTTGATGTTCTCCAGCGGGATCTCGATGCCGCTGCGGGCCACCACCCCGGAACGCACCACCAAGCGCTCGTTGGTGAGAACGTACTGGGTGAACCACCAGCCGATGAGCCGCCGGAAGGAGAGAGGCACCAGGGCGAGGATGATCACGCCGGTGGTGATGAGGTCGATCAGGCCATCTTCGGGCGGGAGGGTATACACCAGGATGATTCCCAGGATGCCCACCACGAGCCACCCGATGGGCAGGAGGAGCATCCGCCAGTGGGGCCGGAAGACACGGATCACCTGCTCGTCCGACGATAGGAACTCTGGGTTGAGGGCCATGGGTTTGATGATAGGCCGCGCAGGTGCTCGCAGGCTTGCAGGATCGGGGGGTACTTGGTACTTGGTACTTGGTATTTGGTACTCGCCGGACGTGATACGTGATACGTAATACGTCATCGCTTCGGGATTGCGCCTACCAGCCCTGCACCCAAGATGGCGGCACCCGGAATGATCCAGTTGATCTCGCCGCTGGGTTCGGCGAGGCCGTACCAGGCCACTGCGGCGGCGGATGCGGAGGCGATCACGACGCCGGAGGCGACCACCCAGACCCGGTTGGGGCCCGGTGCCCGGCTGATGCCCCACTCGAAGCGGGCGAAGATCGCCACCAGCCCTGCGGTGACCAGCGCCAGCACCCCCACCCACAGCGGGCGGGTCAGCCACCACCATGCCGTTCCCGGCTCGAGCCGGAAGGCGGCGCCGCCGAAGGCGAACAGGCCCACCGCTCCCACCAGGGCCATGGCGGTGAGGTGCCACAGGTAGATGGTGAGGATCACCCCCGACACCGCCACCACGCCGTGCCACACCCGGGGACGGGCGGCGAGCCGGGCGGCGGGTGCGGCCACCCGCCAGATCACCCCGGCCTGGACCAGGCCGAGCAGGCCGATGGCCGCGGTCGGAGGTGTCATGTTGGTGGGGCCGGTTCCGGGTACGCCGATCATCGACACCGGGTACCAGCCGATCCAGGTGACGGCGACGAGCACCGCCAGCGCCGTCCCCGCCACGACCGTTCCCCGGCGGAGCGGGACGGGTCTCCCGGCGGCATCGCGGGCCGCCCACCAGAAGCCGAGCTGGTGCACCGCCCCCCAAACCAGGAGGAAGTTGAGGAACCCGATGCCGCCGACCCCTCCGGCGAACCGCGCCAGGTCGACGCCGACCGCGGCCGCCCCGAGGAGGGCGACGCTCCACAGCCCGGCGGACCGGGACCAGCGGTGGGTGAAGGGCGCCAGGGCGGTGAGCAGCAGGTAGACGGCGGTGAACCACAGCGGGACGGTGGCGGCCATGGCGCCGGCGTGGACGACGTCGGTGGGCACGAACGTCCGCATCACCACGATGAGCACGGTCCACACCACCAGCAGCGGAAGCACCGGGGTGAAGAGGCGCCGAGCCCGTGCCGTGATCCAGTCCCGCCGCCTCTCCTCGCCGGCGCTGACCCGGTGCAGGGCGCGGGCGTTGGCGTAGCCGCCGACGAGGAAGAACACCGGCATCACCTGGAGCAGCCACGTGATCCACGCCGCATGGGGGATCCACTCCAGCGAGTTGAGCAGGACGATCTCGCCGTCCGGCTTGCGCCAGATGGAAGCCCCCAGCCAGTGGCCCACCACCACGACCAGGATCGCCACCACCCGCCACAGGTCGATGACCCGGTTGCGCGTCGCAGGCGTCTCCTCCGCCAACTGCCGCGTGTACGTGAGGTACTTCATCTCCAGCCCCTCGTGCGCGGCACCAGCGCCACCGTGATCACGGCCGCGGCCACGGCCAGCCAGGGACCGGCCGGTTCGGGGACGGGGACCGTGAATCCCTGGCGAAAGGAGTTGAGCCCGACCCCGAAGCCGTAGGCACGGGCCAGGAGGTGACAGCCCAGAGTGTCACAGGTGCTGTCGAGGTCACGGTGGAAGCGGCGGTCGATGGCCAGCCGAGCCCACGGCCCCAACGGCTCTTCGGTGGATTCGGCATAGCGGAGCAGATCGTATCCGAGATCGTGGGCCCGGCACGGGTCGCGGAAGCCGTCGTGGTCCAGTCCCGCCGGTGTCGAGCATGCGCCACCCGGCTTGACGAGGACGCCGCCCGCCACGATCGGCCGGTACCCCATCACCTCCACGAACCGCGCCGGGATGTCCTCCGCCGTGGCGGAGCCTTCGGTGAGAGCGACCACGGCGTGGGCGACGGGGCTCGACGCAGCCGCAGGGGCCAGCACCATGTGCCCGGCCCCGCTGAGGACCAGCACGACGACGGCGGTGACGGCGAGCCGCCTGATGAAGCGGAGCAGTGATCGGATCATGGCGGCGACCGTATGGGACGCGGTCCCGTCGCACATCGGGCCGGGGAGCGGTCCACCGGGTGGCGCCACGCGGACACGACCGGCTCCGCGCTCGCTCCACGGGACCACCGCCGCGATCCCTCTCAGGGGTGATGCCCGCGAGCACCCCCCTCCGTACAATCGCGCCACCCATGAACAACGACTTCACAGCCGGCCTGCGGCGCATTCTCCGGCCCGCCTGGGACAGCATCTGGGACACCTTCGTGGCCTACTCGCCGCCACCGCAGCCCGTCATCGTGTGGAACCTGATCCCCGCCCGCCTCGGACGCCTCGGTGACTGGCTGCGCACCGACATGGCCTTCTGGCTCGCCGTTGTCGGTGTGTTCGGCATCGGCTTCGCCGCCGGGTCGCCGCTGGGGACGTCGGCGGTCGTCTTCGCCGCCGCGATCGTCGCCCCGGTGCTCGCCGCCCGCCACAGCCCGCTGGTGGGCTGGCGGGTCGCTGCCGCGGTGTCGGTGGTGACGACCATCGCCTACGCACCCGTCGAGACCGACGGCATCGCCGGCGTGATCGTCATCGGCCTGTCGCTCTACACCCTGTACATCGCCCTCAGCTACCGGCGGGACATCGCCCTGTGGGCCACAGGAGTGACCGTGGTGGTCGTCGCCGAGGTCCTCGACACCGATCTCGGCATCGTGGTGATCCTGGGTGCGCTGCTTGCGATCCTTGCCGACGCCCTCCGCTCCCGCCAGGCCACCGCGGCGGCCCTCGGAGACGAGCGGGAACGCACCGACGTGGAGCGTGCCCGGCGTGTCGGGGCCGAGGAGCGGGCCCGCATCGCCCGGGAGCTGCACGACGTGGTCGCCCACCACATGTCGATGGTGGCGGTGCGGGCCGAGACCGCCCCCTACCGGATCGACGACCTGTCCGAGGAGGCGCGCACCGAGTTCACCGAGATCTCGGCGGCCGCCCGGGAGTCCCTCAACGAGATCCGCGGGCTGCTCACCATCCTGCGTAGCGAGGAGGCGCCACTGGTGCCCGAGCCCGGGCTCGACGAGGCCGGAGCCCTCGTGGAGGCTGTACGTCGCGCCGGCACCGAGGTCGCCCTGTCCATCTCCGGTGACCGCCGCCGGCTGCCTGCCACCGTGGAGTTGGCGGCGTACCGGATACTCCAGGAGTCCCTCTCCAACGTGACCCGTCACGCCCCCGGCGAGAGTGCCCGGGTGTGGATCGGCTACGGCGACGACTCGCTGGATCTCATGGTCGCCAACCCGTGCAGCGAGGATGTGGGCGATGCCGGGCACGGCCTCACCGGCATGGAGGAGCGGGCGGCGGCGGTCGGAGGCACGGTGGAGGCCCGCCGCCGCCTCGACGGGACGTTCGTGGTCGAGGCGTCGCTGCCGGTGGCGCCGTGATCACCGTCCTCGTCGTCGACGACCAGGCCATGGTGCGGGAGGGGTTCACCGCACTGCTCGACGCCCAGGAGGACATCAGCGTGGTCGGCGACGCCGGCGACGGCGCCGAGGCGGTCACGGCGGCCCGGGACCTGTCACCCGACGTCATCCTGATGGACGTCAGGATGCCGAAGATGGACGGACTGGAGGCCACCCGCCGCATCCTGGAACGCCACGGCCGGCGTACCCGGGTGATCATGCTGACCACGTTCGATCTGGACGAGTACGTCTACGAGGCGATCCGCGCCGGTGCCAGCGGTTTCCTTCTCAAGGACGCCACCGCCGCCTCCCTCGTCGAAGCGGTGCGGGTCGTCGCCGCCGGCAACGCCCTGCTGGCGCCGACTGTCACCCGCCGCCTCATCTCGGATCTGGCCCGCCGGCCGGTGGGAACAGCGCCACATCAGGTGTCAGCCCTGTCAGACCGGGAGCGCGAGGTGGTGGTGGAGATAGCCCGCGGCAAGTCCAACGCCGAGATTGCCGAGGCCCTCTTCATCTCCGAGCA
>CAZOGW010000179.1:0-4838 GCA_964579415.1 uncultured Acidimicrobiaceae bacterium
GAGGGCTGCTCGGCACCGGTCTACTCCAGCGACTCGCTGCACTCGGCAGTGGTCGAGATCGTCGTCAAGGAAGGTGGCCGCTGCCGCTACACCACCATCCAGAACTGGTCGAACAACGTTTACAACCTGGTGACCAAGCGCGCCGCCGCCTACAAGAACGCCACCATGGAGTGGATCGACGGCAATCTGGGTTCCAAGCTCACCATGAAGTATCCGGCTGTCTGGATGATGGAGGAGGGGGCTCACGGCGAGGTGCTCTCCATGGCCCTCACCGGCGAAGGCGATGGAGAGCCAGCACCAGGACGCCGGGGCGAAGATGGTGCACGTGGCGCCCAACACCACGTCGCTGATCACGTCCAAGTCGATCTCCAAGAATGGCGGCCGGGGCGGTTACCGCGGTCTGGTGCGGGTGGAGCCGGGGGCGACCAACGCCCGCTCCTTCGTGCGCTGCGACGCCCTCATCCTCGACGAGGATTCCCGGTCCGACACCTACCCGTACATGGAGATCGAGGAGTCCAACGCCCAGATCGGCCACGAGGCGACGGTGTCGAAGGTGGGCGACAACCAGCTCTTCTACCTGATGTCGCGCGGCCTGTCCGAGGAGGAGGCGACGGCGATGATCGTCGCCGGCTTCATCGAGCCCATCGTCAAGGAACTGCCGATGGAATACGCCGTCGAGCTCAACCGGCTCATCGAGCTCCAGATGATCGGCTCGGTCGGCTGAGGCCCGGCTCAGATCTCGTGGATCGAGGCAGGCTCGGCGAGGGGCGTCAGGTCCTCCCAGTCGGGTAGTTCGTCGATGTGCACCACGTCGACGCCGGCGAGGTGCATGCTGACGGGACCTCCGGTGCGGTCGAAGGCGCGCGCCTGGCGGAACAGGGTTGCCGTCTCGGCGTCGACGCGACGGTGCTGGGCGAGGTGGTCCTCCCAGGTAGCGAAGACCATCACTTCCGACATGCGGTGCACGTTCTCGACGGTGCGGTAGAGGCGCCAGTGGAGCGTGCCGGTGCGTAGGCGCATCCGCCGCACCCGGCTCATCGTCTCCAGGAACGGCTCCAGGTCCTCGTCGGCGATGGCCCAGGTGGTGATGACCAGCACCGGGCTACCCGACACCGCGGCGGCGTGGGGGCTGGGGGTGAAGTCGCTGTGGTGCTCGATATCGGTCACCTCGGCAAGTGACGGGATGGGCAGGCGGGTGGTCGCCAGCCCGACGAGCACGCCGGCGGCCGACATCCAGGCCATGGTGGTACCGGGCCCGGCGGCGAGGCCGATGGCGCCCGAGATGAGGGCACCCACCGGGAGGATGCCGCTGAAGGCCAGCATGTACATGCTCATGGCCCGTCCCCGCACCCACGGCGGTGCCAGGAGCTGTACGGTGGCGTTGAGGGTGGACAGTGTCCACACCCAGAACAGGCCGCAGACCGCCATCGCCAACGCAGTTGCCGCGGCGAGGGGTGCCAACCCGACCGCGATGCCGGACAGGCTGAAGCCGATGATCGACAGTGGCGACATGCGGCTGCCCAGCGCCGCTCCCACCCGAGGTCGGGTGAAAGCGCCCGCCAGCGCGCCGACGCCCATCGCCCCCAGCAGCAACCCGTACATCAGCTCGCTGCCCCCGAGTTCGCCGGTGCGGTTGGCCAGGATCGCCTGGATGGGGGACGAGGTTATGGCGAACCCGGCGGCGACGAAGAGCAGCGTGCGGAAGGTGGGCGTGTAGCGGGCGAAACGCAGCCCGGTCGCCACCGCCGACCCCACCGAGGCGGTCTCCCCACCGACGAAGGCGCCGCCGAGGGTGAGGATCACGCCGATGATGCCGACGTAGCTGGCCGCGTTGAGCCCGAAGGCGGTGGACGGTCCCCACAACGCCACCACCAGGCCGCCGACCGCGGGTCCCACCGCACGGGCGACGTTGAATGCCACCGAGTTGAGGGCGACCGCGCTGGCGACCATGCCACGTGGCACCAGGTCGGGCACCATCGCCTGCCAGGCGGGAAGGTTGAACGCCATCCCGGTTCCCAGCATCAGGCCCAGAGCCAGCAGCAATGGCGCCGAGAGCATGTCGAGCCACGAGAAGAGGGCCATCGACAGCGCCGCCGTCCCCATGACCGCCTGCGCGCCCAGGACCAGCTTGCGGCGGTCGATGACGTCGGCGAGGGCGCCGGCGTGGAGGGAGAAGAAGAGGAGGGGGAGCGTGGTCGATGCCGACATGGCCCCCACCCAGAGCGTCGAATCGGTGAGTCGGAACATCAACCAGGTCGCCGCCGTCGATTGGAGGAACGAGCCCAGGTTGGACACCACGGTGGCGATCCACAGGGCACGGAACTGCGGGACGCGCAGCGGCTCCACGGAGGACTCGGCCATGATCGAACGCTAACTGATCCGGCGACGACCTGGCGGCAGGGTCGGGTTACCCTCCCGGCGATGCGCATCGTCGTCGCCGACTGCACCGTGGACTACGAGGGGAGGCTGGCGGCCCACCTGCCTCCGGCCACCCGGCTGGTGATGGTCAAGGCCGACGGCTGCGTGGCGGTTCATGCCGATGGCGGCGCCTACAAGCCGCTCAACTGGATGAACGCCCCCAACACCTTCCACGAGGAGGAGGGGCGTTGGGTGGTGACCAATCCCAAGGGGGAGACGCTCACCATCACGTTCAACGCCATCCACTTCCAGACCGAGGTGGCGATGGGGGAGGACCCCGGGCTACTCAAGGACGGTGTCGAGGCAGAGTTGCAGCGCCTGCTCGCCGAGACCCCCGAGGTGATCGAACCGGGGCTGGCGCTGATCCGCCGCGAGTACCCGACCCCGATCGGTCCCGTAGACCTGCTGTGCCGCGACGGTAGCGGCGCCACCGTCGCCGTCGAGGTGAAGCGCCGCGGCGAGATCGACGGCGTCGAACAGCTCACCCGCTATCTGGATTTTCTCAACCGCGATCCCCGGCTGGCTCCGGTGCGCGGCGTCTTCGTCGCCCAGCAGGTCAAGCCGCAGGCCCGGACTCTCGCCACCGACCGCGGCATCGGTTGGGTCGAGGTGGACTACGACTACCTGCGCGGCGTCGACTCGGACGTGCTGCGGTTGTTCTAGCTTCAACACGTACTACGTACTACGTACTACGTGCGGTGGTGGCGGACCATGCCCGCCACCAGGCGGCTCAGCTCCTTCTGGTCCTGCGGCGGGAGTCGGGAGCGGCGGGCGTAGCGGGCGCGGTGCATCTCCACCAGGTCGGGGCGCTCCCGTTCCAGGAACGCCAGGTAGTGCTCCTTGACGCCCGGTTTGAGGTGGAGCCACAGCGCTCCCACCGAGACGGCCCCGGCGGCGACGGAGGCAGCAACGACCTCCTCGATCTGGTCGGGGTGGTCGGAGAGCCCGGGTAGGACCGGCCCCATGAGCACGCCGGACGGCACGCCGGCTTCGGTGAGCTTGCGCACCGCCTCGATGCGGCGCATCGGATGAGGTGTCCCCGGCTCGGTCAGCTGCCACACGACGGGGTCGAGCGTTCCCACCGAGAAGCTCACCGTGATGTCGGCGACCCGTGCCGCCTCGGCGAGCACGTCGAGGTCACGCAACACCAGAGACGACTTGGTGAGGATCGAGAACGGGTTGCGCCGCTCCGCCAGCACCTCGACGATGCCGCGGGTGAGCCGGTACTTCCCCTCGGCCGGCTGGTAAGGATCGGTGTTGGTGCCCATGGCGATGAGGTCCCCGCCCCACCGCGCCGGCGAAGTCTGGTGGCGCGCCAGCGCCACCGCGTTCACCTTCACCACGATCTTCGTTTCGAAGTCCTCCCCGATCCCAAGCCCCAGGTACTCGTGCGTGGGCCGGGCGAAGCAATAACTGCACGCATGGGAGCATCCCCGGTAGGCGTTGATGGTGTGCTCGAAGGGGAGGTAGCCGACGCGGGGGACCTTGTTGACGATGGTCCGGGCCTCCACCTCGAGGAACTCGAGGCCCCGGTACTCGCCCTTGCCCACCTCGCGCCGCACCATCCCCGGCAACGAGAGCTGCGCCTCCTCCGCATCGAGCTGCTTCCACCGAAGCTGGGCCATGGGAAGACTCTATCGAACATGCGTTCGGATGGCAAGAAGGGCGATGAGAGATCCACGTGACACCGAGAGATGGCGTTGCGGTGGGAGGTACTTGGTACTTGGTATTTGGTATCTGGCGACAACTGGAGGGTCATCGCGAGGACTGCGAGAGATCAGCCTGCTCCGCCTACCAAGTACCAAGTACCAAGTACGAGCCTCTTGTAGTGGAGCCCAGCGAAGCCGGGCTCCACTACAAGAGGCTCTCCAAGTCATACCCGCAGCTGGGATGGCGCAACTTCGACAGCGCCCGGTTCTCCACCTGGCGTACCCGCTCCCTGGTCATGTCGAGCAGCGTCCCCACCGACGACAGGGTGCGGGGGGCGTCGCCGGTGAGGCCGTAGCGGAGCAGGATGATGTTGCGCTCCTCGGGGGCGAGCAGCCCCAGCGCGCGCATCAGCTCGTCGTGGCGGGCGCCGTCGGCGACGACCACGAACGGGTCGACCGCCTGGTCGTCCTCGATGAAGTCCCCGAACTCGGCGTCGCCCTCGTCGCCGACGCGCCGGTCGAGGGATATGCAGTCGGTGGGGGCGTTGCGGGCGATCTCGACCTTGGTGGTGTCGAGGCCGCTCATCTCGGCGATCTCGGTGGCGGTGGGCGGGCGCTGGTTGGTCTCCTGCAGCGTCAGCTCCGTCTCCTGAACGGTGCGGACCACGTCGACCATGTGCACCGGGAGCCGGATGGTGCGGCCGTGATTGCCCAGCCCGCGGGTGATGGCCTGCCGGATCCACCAGGTGGCGTAGGTGGAGAACTTGAAGC
>CAZOGW010000180.1:0-4790 GCA_964579415.1 uncultured Acidimicrobiaceae bacterium
GCTCTCGCCAGCAACTCACAGATCCAACATTCACCCTGCCTGGGCGCCGCGTTCCAGTTCATGTTCGACCGCTCGCCTGATCCATGACGAAACCGACCTGTCGTCAGCCTCGGCGGCCTTGCGGACCTCTTCGAGGGTCTCTGGAGGGAATCGCACCGGAACCGGCTCGGTCAGCTTGGAGCGACGTCGCCTGGCAGGCCCTTGTGGGGTCTGGTTCTCTGGCTTGGAGTAGTACTCGCGCTCTTCTTCTCGGGTCATCTCGCTGGTCGTCGGTCCTCCAGGTATCGGTCGGCCAAGTGTCTGGCAGCGACGAACGGATCGCCGTCATCCAGGGTATCCAGATCAAGTAGCGATTCCACGAGCAGAACGTGTGACACACGACTACGAGTGCACACCGAATGGGCGTTCGCTGTCGGATGTACCGGAGGGCAACGAGTCTTGCGTGCTGAGGGCCTTGGCGTCCTGAGTCGGCCGTCGCTCGGGGTCCGCCTACCCTGCGGGCATTGGCGAGGAGGGATCGATCCATGACCGATGTGACACTGCCCGTCGAGGTTCAGGCCGTCGTCGACGCTATCAACGAGGGTGACACGGATGCGTTCGTCGACGCCTTCGCCGCCGACGGGCGGGTCGACGACTGGGGCCGCGTTCTCACCGGCTCCGACGGCGTGCGGAGCTGGGCGGCGACCGATGCCATCGGGCAGAACGCCCGCATCGACGTCGTCGAGGCATCGACAGACGGAGACACCACCCACATCGTGTTCGACTGGTCCAGCAACCGCTTCAACGGCCGCTCCGAGGCATACGTGACCATCGCTGCTGGAAAGGTCACCGAGTTCCGTATCCCGGCCCACTGAGGGCATCCTCCTCCGACCCGCTCGCCGCATCGCCGTCTTGACCCGACAGCGACGTCGGCCTACCTTGCGAGCGATGTCGCAGATGACGTGCCGCTGTAGCTGTTGCCGCTCTCGGGTGGTCAACCCCCGAGCAGTGACCGCACGTCACCAGCTCCCCTGACGTCACCACCACCCGAGAGAACCCGATCCCCTCCGGCCGGTGGCGTCCCGTCTTTCCCCCCGACACCTCAGGAGCGCGCATCATGACCGACCTGGTCGTCCTCCACGAACATCCCGAGTGGCAGAAGCCGCTGTTCGCCGCCTTGGAGCGTCGCAGGGTCTCGTTCCAGCCCTTCGACGTAACCCGGGCCGCATTCGACAACGATCGTGCCCCGGAAGCCGCCCTCTACTTCAACCAGGCGAGTCCCAGCGCATACGTGCGGGGCAACACCAGGGCGGTGCCGTTGGCCCTTGCCTACATGCGCTCGCTTGAGTTGCGGGGCGCCCGGGTCCTCAACGGCGCCGACGTGTTCGCCCTGGAACTGAGCAAGAGCGCCCAGGTGACGCTGCTGCGGACGCTCGGCATCGACAGCCCCCGAACCATCACCTTCAACGACCCGGCGGCGCTCCGCCACCATGCCGGGTCTCTCACCTGGCCGGCGTTACTCAAACCCGATCAGGGAGGCAGCGGGGCCCGCATCCGGGTGGTCGAGTCCCTCGACGAGATCGAGACGCTCTTTACCGCTGACGCGACGATCTGGGAACCCGACAACCTCTTCCTGCTCCAGGAGCTGCTCCCGCACGACCCCGAGCACGGCATCATCCGACTCGAGTTCCTCGACGGGGAGCTGCTCTACCCGATGCGGGTGGTCACCCACGGGCACTTCAACCTGTGTCCATCACCGGTGTGCAACCCGGAGGATGCCGCCGCCAACTGCGAGATACCCGCAGCTCCTTCCATTCCCGTCGAGTTCCACCCGTATCCCGAGGTGCCCGCCGAGGCGGTGAAGCAGGGCAAGTTGATCGTCGAGGCGGCCGGGCTCGACATCGGTGGCGTCGAGTACCTGGAGACCACCGACGGGCGGCGGGTGTTCTACGACATCAACGCCAACTCGAACCTGCGCCCCTCCGTCGCCGCCACCTTCGGGATCGACCCCTTCGAGAGGGTGGTCGACTTCCTCGCGGCGCAGATCGAGCTAGTGGGGAGGGTCCCTCAGCTCGTCGGCTGAGTCTCACCTGCCGCCGCCGTGTCGATCCCCAGGCTCTCGACCAGCGCGTCGACAAGAAGGGCGAAACCTCTCGCGTAGGAGGCATGGCCCATGGCTGAGGGGTGGAACATGTCGGCGGCGAAGAGGGCGGAGGTGTCGGGGGAGTACCACTCGCTCCATTGCGGTCCCCAGGTGACCACCTTGAGCACTCCGGGATGGCGGGCCACGGAACGACGGGCGGCTCGGTCGATGGCACGTGCTCTCACGGTGGCGACAGCCCGCAGCAGGGTGGGGATGCGGGGGATGGTGCCCAGGTCGCCGACACCGACTGCACCCACCGCGGGAACGGCGGCAGTGAGTCGGTCAAGGATGGCGTCGAGCGCCGCCTCGTAGTGGGCCACCGGGGTGCCCCGCATGGCGTCGTTGGCTCCCACGAAGACGATGGCGATGTCGGGGTGTGCGGCGATGGCGGCGTCCACCTGATGAGCCAACACGTTGGCTGCCCTGGCGCCGCCGCGAGCGAAGCTGCGCAGCTCGACATGGTGGGTGTCGGCGTAGCGGAGGGCGATGCGCCGGGGCCAGGCGTCATCGAGCGGCTCGACCCCCGGCGCGGTGACCGCGCTGTCGCCGAGCACTGCGATACGGAGGCGGGGGAGTGCCGGGTCGCCGAAATCGCCTGACGGGTCCTGGTTGGTCAGGGCGGGGAGGTCCCGGCGCCGGCTGGCATAGACGACCTGGCCGACCAGGACGCCGGTCAGCCCCCCGACACGTACCAGCCGTCGCACCGATGCCCGCATGGTCCTGGGCATTCTATGCGCAGCCGTATGTCTGCTCGCCGGAAGGCCGGTGCTTCAGGCATCTCTCGGGTGTTGGCGTACTGACTGCGGCATTCCTCGATTCGACTTGACAAGGGAACATATGTTCGATATATTGTGCTGACTTCCCCATGACAGCCCGCATTACGGCGGGCAGAGTGGAAGGACGCACGCAGTGGAAGCGCTGCAGCAGGCGATCGAGATCGCCGACACCGACCTGGCATTCGTCTCCGACGACGACCTCGAGGAGTTCGAGGCCGTGCTGGGGCGGGCGCTGTCGCAGGTGAAGGCACAGATGGCGCGCTGCGCCGCCGAGGCCAAGCGCCGCGGGTCGCACCGCCGGGAGGGGGTGCTGTCGCTCACTTCGTGGATCGCCTTTCACGCCGACATGGACAAGTCCGAGGCGAGGTCCCTCACCGCGCTCGCCTCCACGATGACCGCTCATCCCGTGACGGCCGTCAAGGTGGTATCGGGTGAGCTGTCACACGCCCGGGCCCGCATCCTGTCCCGGGCCGCCGAGGCACATCCCGAGATGTACCAGCGGGACGAGCACATCCTCGTGGACCAGGCCGAGTCGCTGCGGCTCCGGGATCTGTCGCTCGTCGTCGGACGCTGGCAGAACTACGCCGACGATGCCGCCGCCGAGAAGGCCGCGGGCCAGAAGCGGGAAGTCTCTCACCTCCACGCCTCGGTCACCAGCGGCGGGATGGTCCGCGTCGACGGTTTCCTCGACCCTGAGCTCGGCGAGTCCCTGCTCACCGCCCTCGACGCCGCCACGCCGCCCCCAGTAGCCGGAGATGGCCGGTCAGGGCCCAACCGGCGCGCCGAAGCCCTCGGCGTCGTGTGCGAGCGGTTCCTCCAGACCACGGACACCGACAACGGCGGGGTGCCCGCCTCGGTGATGCTCGTCGTCGACACCGACACTCTCGAAGGCCGCTACGGCAGGCACTGCGAGATGGAGCACACCGGCCCGGTCACCGTGGAAACGGCCCGCCGCCTTCTCTGCGACTCGGCGGTGTGCCGGGTCGTCATGAAGGGCATCTCCGAGATCCTCGACCTGGGCCGCTCCACCCGGGTGGTGTCGCCGGCGCTGCGCCGGGCGCTCAACCTGCGTGACGGGCACTGCCGGTTCCGCGGCTGCGAACGTCCCGCCACATGGTGCGACGCTCACCACGTCATCCACTGGCTTCACGACGGTCCCACCAATCTGGAGAATTGCATCTTGGTGTGCCGTCGACATCACACGATGGTCCACGAGGGCCGGGCGGTCGTCGTCGGCCGCGACGTACTGCCGGTCTCCGCCGTCTCGCAATGGGAAGGATGGTCGCCCGACCCGGAACGGGAGCTGATCACGTTGGGCCGGCTCCGCGAATGAGCGCCGAGTCTGCCCGCCCTATGGCCGATTCACTTTCTCAACGTGATAGGATGCAGCATAGTTGAGGAGGTTGAGTTGACGGTCGCCGAACTCTCAGAACTCGCCGAGCATGCGTCCGCCGAGGCCGTGGCATTGGCCCGCGCGGTGCTGGAACAGGACCTGGCCGACCAGGCGTGGGCCGAGCAGGTGGGTACGGCGCTGTCGCAGCGGGACGTGGCCCGGCTCCTGGGGAAGACCGAGCAGGCCGTGACCAAAGACCGCCGGCTCCTCAGGCTACGCAACCGGGACGATCGGCCCGTATACCCGGTGATGCAGTTCGACGGCCGGCGGCTCGTCGTCGGGGTCGACCAGGTGATCGACATCCTCGACGACGTGGTGCATCCGCTCACCATCGCCTCATGGCTCACCGGCTCCAACCCGGCGCTCGGCGCACGGCGTCCCATCGACGCCCTGCGAGCCGGCGACCGCGATCAGGTGATCACCGTGGCTCGCCTGCTGGCCCACTCCGCCGCCTGATGCCGCTGGAGGTGCCGCCCCCGCCGGCGGACCTGCTCGACCT
>CAZOGW010000181.1:0-4694 GCA_964579415.1 uncultured Acidimicrobiaceae bacterium
CGACATGTGGACCCCATCGGCATACATGATCAATTCCCTGGAGTCTGCGGCAGCAAACGCCTCAGCGCCCGTTCCCGGCCGGACGAACGTGACATGGCGTGAACGCGTGAGCGGGAAACTACCCGCAAGCGGCACGCCCGATTGTGTCTCCCTTCATCATCCACAGCCGCGACCTTCAAGGGCATGCGCCGGCGTCCTTCCCGAACAGGGAAGCATCCGGACGCTCTGAAGCCCGGCGCGGAATGCGGCTCGACGATACAACCACCTGAGGTGCTGACGATGAGAGATCGTGACTTCCTGGGCGCTCACATCAGTCGCCGTCAACTGCTGCTGCGAGGACTACAGCTGTCGGCGGGCGTGGCTGCCGGGTCGGTGCTGACTGCCTGTGGCGCTAAGCAGGAAGCCGCAAAGGCCGCCTATGTCTGCGCCGATCCGAGCAGCATGAGCGCGAATGAGAGCAACACGCGCAATGCAGTCGGGTATGTTGAAACATCGCCAGATCCGCAGAGCGTTTGCGCGGGATGTGCATTCTTCCACGCGCCGGCATCCAATGAATCGTGCGGTCGATGTGACATGTTCAACGGCGGCCCGGTGAATCCGGGCGGCCACTGCATATCCTGGACTGCGCGACCTGCCGACTCGGACAACGCAGCGTGAGGCGGACGAAGTTGCGTCCTTTCTCCCATGCGAGGCCGGATCGATCCATCAGGCATGTGTCCGGGATGCTCGCTGTCCTGGCATTCGCAGTGAGTTTCCTCCGAACGCCCGCAAGCGCAGAAGCAACCGATCATGAGGCCGTCGAACGTGGACGCTATCTCGCCGTAGCAGGCAATTGCACGAGCTGTCATACCCGCGACGGTGGTGAACCGTTCGCCGGCGGCGTGGCGTTCCCAACGCAATTCGGCACGATCTATTCAACCAATATCACCGCAGACAAGGACACTGGTATCGGCGGCTGGAGCGAAGAGCAGTTCATACGCGCCTTACGTGAAGGCATTCGCCCCGACGGGGTCCATCTGTATCCGGCCTT
This sequence comes from uncultured Acidimicrobiaceae bacterium, assembly GCA_964579415.1. GTDB lineage: Bacteria > Actinomycetota > Acidimicrobiia > Spongiisociales > UBA5794 > CAZOGW01. Next base: position 1,031 of record CAZOGW010000181.1, read on the forward strand.
TCCTTACACCGCGTTTACGAAAATAACGGATACAGATGCGAAAGCACTATGGAGCTTCGTCCGCGACATCGCTGCAGTTCGCTATACGCCACCGGACAACACGCTGCGCTTTCCCTATAGCCAGCGCTGGCTCATCGGCGCCTGGAAAGCGCTCTTTTTCGATGCGGAACGCTTCACGGCGGATGCCGGTAAGTCGCAGGAATGGAATCGCGGCGCCTATCTCGTCCAGGGGCTTGCGCATTGCAGCGCCTGCCATACGCCCCGAAATTTTCTCGGCGCGGAGAGTTCGGAGCAGGCGCTGACAGGAGGCATCCAGACCCATCTCAAGGATGGAAAACTGCGAACCTGGTCTTCCACGAACCTGACCTCTGCGCCCAGCGGGCTTGCGGCATGGTCTGTGGAGGATGTGACCTCCTATCTGAAGTTTGGCGTCAGCAGCTACGCCGGCGTTCTGGGCCCGATGAACGAAGTCGTGATGAACAGCACACGGCACATGACGCAGAGCGATGTACGCGCAATGGCCGTGTATCTGAAGTCACTGCCCTCGGTGGAGCAGGCCGGCACGAAGAAGCCGGACGCGCAGACATTGTCGAAGGGCGACCTGCTCTATTCGATCCACTGCGGGACCTGCCACCTGCCCACGGGCATGGGATCGCCAACCACCGCTCCGCCCCTGGTCGGCAGCCCCATCACACTCGCCCCCGATCCTGCATCACTGATCAATGTGACACTTGACGGCCCTGATCTGCCGCACGACGCACCCTCGGATCTGTGGCTGCAGCGGCGATGGAAGGCAATGGAACCATACCGCGACAAGCTCTCGGACGAAGAGGTTGCGGCGCTGTTGAGCTTCATACGAAACAGCTGGGGCAACAATGCGGGTGCAGTCGAACCAGCCCAGGTCAAGCAACAACGCTAGCAGTACACGGCCGCAACCAGATAAGCGTGTACTTTCCTTTCCGCTCCCTCCTCCACCTGCGGGGGAGGGACGCACGATGTCCGCGCTGCGATCCGGTTCAACGATTGTTGGCCGCCTGTTTCGACTTCGACTGAGCATGGGCAACCTGGTCAGTCGATCGCGGCGCCAGGAACACGCGTACGAACTCGACTTCCAGCGCGGAAGAGATCGACGTGTTCTGGCCGCTTTCTGGATCGGGATGTCCGTCGGCCAGCCGGCGCATCGCCCGATAAAGCGATGGCGATGACAGTTGTCCGTAGCTTGCGATAGCGGTGGCAGTCGAAACATTCAGATGACGGATGAATGCGTCGACATCGACATAGCCCGCCATGATCCCCTTCGCATGCTCCGGCGTCAGCGTCAGACGGAAACGATAATCCTTCAGCGTATGGTTGGCCGTCGTACCGAAGCTCAACGCCGCGGGCATCGTCAGGTCGGCCGGTTCGGTGATCAACACGCCATCGACAATGCGCCCATTCCATGTCGACTCGGCGAACGCGCCCCAGCGCTCATCGATCTGCTGCGTCGTTCCGGGAATGTATGAAGTGCCGCTGGCATCGGTCATCAGCGGATCCAGACCGCGATAGCTCTTGACGACGACTGCGTCGTCATTCGCAAGGCTATCCACACCGGTGAGCTCGATCACGAAACGGTTGTAGTTGTAGCGAGGAACATTCTGAGACTCGCTTTCCCTGTGCGGCCCGTTGGGGGGTCGATATCCGGCAATACACCCGATGGCGCGATAGAGCTGGTTGTCGACGCCCGTCTCGCCTTCCGGACCGACGAAATCGTCGGACGTCACCTGCCCATCCAGATTCATTCCGTATGAAATCCTGCTCGACACCTCCCTGAAGGTGAACCGGTCCGGCTCCGTGGAAGGAAACCATTGGTCGCCTTCGCGCATCAGCTGAGTTTCAATCAACGTTCGCCTGGTTCCGTTGCTGGGGAATTGCTGCTCGAACTGCTCTCGCGGACCGCCGTTCAATCCATTGGGGCAGTTCTTTTTTACATCACCATCGGCATAGACCGCCCAATGCCGTGACGTAATCACATACGCGAGGCGACCATCGCTGGTGAGCCGCAAAGGATTCAACGGATCCACGCTCGATCCCTCGGCCGCCCGCGCACGATTGGCGCCGCCATATGCAAGCACACAACAGGTAGCGGCACACAGGAGCGCCGTCTTGCTAGTTTTCATTGCAAACACCCCATCCCTCTTTGAAGAGATCGCACACTAGTCCGCGTTGCCACCAGCGCGGCCGGCGCTCGTGAAGTCATCTCGCAGCCAGAACGCCTTGAAGCCATTCCTGTTGCCCCAGAACTCGCCCCAGGCGTCACCGTTAGCGTCACCGGGTCTTGCATCATCAACGAAGGTATAGATGGGTCGATCGCGGAAGGTCCAGACGCGCAGCGCACCCGGGGCGCCGGCCAGTGCAAACCTGCCTGTCGCGGGATCGATCCACGCGGCGCCCCAGATCCGATTGTTGGTTACCGCGTCGTCGGCGGCCGGCACGTAGCGCCAGGTCTTGTTGCAGAGAGCAACATCCCCCTTGCCGCAGACGGCAAGGCGATAGCCCTGCGTGGTGGTCGGGTGATCGCAGGCCAGCTGATCGACTGTATCCTCGCCGCAGTTGTAGAGATAAAGCGTCTTTCCGTTCTGATCGGCAAGCACATGCCCGATACGCGAATCCTGGACCGTGAATCCCGTGGGAGGATCCGGAGTCTTCTGCGTGTAGACGTTGTGCCAACCCGGTGTGTCGCTGCCCTCCAGGCTGCGCAGCCGCCGGTCGAGCACGTGCGTATAGAGCGGTTTGCCACGGAACGACCACTGCTTCACACCCGGTGAACGTTCGATGGTCTTCCACTCACCCTGGGGAACTGCGAGCGCACCAGCGACAACCGGTTTCCATTGTTCGACGCAGGCATCGCGACAATTCGATTTGTCCGGTTCATCACCGTCCCACGTGTACACGGACTTGCTGTCGCGGGTCACCACCAGCCGACCGGTCGCATGGGGTTTCACATCGAACGCGGGCGGCACATTCGGGAACGGCCCGATCGGACGGCGACCCACTGCGGCATCGTAACGGCGCTCGCGCCTCGATGCGCCGTTCACCTGACCAGGTTGCTTGTCCAGAATGGACGTGTAGAGCGCGTAGTGCTCGTAGGCCCATTGCCTGCTACCGTCAGCGCGCGTAACGATGGTGAACTTGCCCACGGCTTCGGCGTCAGCATTCGCAACCACCGGTCGCCACACATCCGCGCACGTGAGACGCTGCTCAAGATCCGGCAGTATCAGCCCCGCGGGATACGGGGTCATGTATCCCGCATTCGCCGAGTAGCGCGTGTTGTCGCACGTCGGCTGGCCTGGATGCTCGCCTGCCTCGCCGTTGCGCAGTGTTTCGAGTGGCCACGTGTACAGGGTCAGCCCGCCTGGCGCGGCGAACACAGGACCATCCACATCCGTCAGCTGCACGCTGAATCCGGGCGGCAGAGGCTCGCGCTTGTAGTCCTCCACTTCCTTCACTGGCGGCCGGTAGCTGCCAGCGACATCCGCGTGTGCACTTGCGGCACAGACGAGGACATTGACGGCGAGCAGAATCGTGGTTCGGACAGATCGACGCATTTCAGTTCCACTCGTGAGACGCTAGACGAGAATCTCCGAAATCTCCTTCGACGTGGCATTGCTCTTGACGCCAAAGGAGT
>CAZOGW010000182.1:0-4691 GCA_964579415.1 uncultured Acidimicrobiaceae bacterium
CCATACACGGCATCGGTAGCGAGATCGCCACCGTCCCCGACTTCGCCCGCTTCGTGGCCGCCGCCGTCGCCGGGCCCGACGGCGAGCCACCCGGGCGGGGGTGCTGTCTCCGGAGACGATCCAGCCGATGACCGCGTCGTGGCCGGAGGCAGCTTCGCCGGATCTCGAGTCGTCAAGTCAGAGAAGAGCGAGTCGCCAGATCGCAGACCTGAAGTCGGTCGAGCTGACGCATCGGGTGGTAGGTGCTTACCCGTGTCGCTGCACCAGGGGTGCCCCCGGCAGGATTCGAACCTGCGACACCCGGTTTAGGAAACCGGTGCTCTATCCCCTGAGCTACGAGGGCGTGGGCTCATCGTACCGGGCCCAGGCGGGCACGCTCCGCGTTCGAGTTCGGTGGTGGGCGTCCGCAGGACACCGTGGCGTTGCGACGGTTGATCGACTACCCGCGGCAGATGCGCAGGCGGTTGCATCGTCAGTCGGCCAATGCTCGTTCACCCGGTTGGGGCACGCGGTGGTAGATCGCGCCCGGGCAACAACCCGGCCGGCCCATCCGCTCCCGCAGCGTCATGTGCGCAGCAGGAGGTAGGCCACTGCGCAGGCTGCGACGAAGCAGGTGATGAGGAGGGGAGCACCGAAGCGGGCGAAGGTGGCGGTGGTGTAGCCGCCGGGGCGCATCACCATCATGTTCGACTGGTGGCCGAAGGGGTTGAGGAAGGTGAACGATATGCACGTCCCGATGAGCGCCAGGATCGTGACCGGATCGGCGCCCAGCTCGGCGGCGACGGTGAGCCCGACCGGGGCGAGGATGGAGGCGGTGGCGGCGTTGGTGACGAGGTTGGTCATCGTCACCGTCGCCAGAGCCATGATGACGACGCCGAGCGCCAGGCTGCCGCCGGTGGCCTTGCCGATGGCGGTGGAGATGACGTCGGCGATGCCGCTCTCGACGACGATCACGCCCAGCCCGATGGACCCGGCGAGGAGAAAGAGCAGCTTCCAGTCGAGCGCCCGCGCCGCCGCCCGTGGGGTGATGACGCCGAGCAGGACCATGAGCAGCGCCCCACCGCCGGCGACCAGCTGCACCGGCGCCAGGCCGAAGGAGGCGGCGACGATGACGGCGAGCAGGATGGCGAGGGCGGTGCCGGTTTTTCGCGGTTGCGGTACCCGGCTGGCGGCGTCCTGCCACAGGGCCACCGCGTCGCTGCGGGCCACCGCGTCGGGGCTCTCGCCCGAGACGTAGCAGGTGTCGCCCGGCACCAGCGGCGAGTCGCGCAGCGGTTTCGTTGTACGGGCCGCGATGACCCTTAGCGATCCGGTGTGCTCCAGGTCGCTCAGGGTGCCGCTCTCCCCGGCTCTGACGCTGACGGTGAACAGCTTGTGCGGCGACATGCCGAACAGCGGGCTGCCCCACAGCGCGGTGACCCCGGTCTCGGTTGCGGCGAACACGAGCACGTCGTCGGCCTCGATGCGGGTGTCCGCCGGCACCGTCTCACCCCAGCGTCGAATGCTGGTCAGCTCGTACTGCTGGGTGCGGGCAATGCCGAGGTGGGCGGCCCTGTGGTGCTCGGCGAGGGCAGGGGACATCACCGGGATCTCGACGCGCCAATCCCTGTCGGTCGTCTCGGCCGGAGCGCCTCCCCGCAGCAGCCGGGGCGCGATCAGGTAGATCGTCAGCCATCCCATTAGGGCCACCGGCAGCGCCACCGAGGCGAACGACAACATGGAGAGCCCGACCCCGGCCTTACCGGCGATCCCGGCAATGAGCAGGTTGGTGCTGGTCCCGATGAGGGTCACCGTCCCGGCGAGTGTGGTGATGTGGGCGATGGGGAGCAGCACCTGACGGGTCGGGATGCCGCGGTTCTGTTCCAGCTCCCTGGTGGCCGGGATGAGGAGCGCCACCAGCGGTGTGGTGTTGATCAATGACGAGGCGATGCCGAGGGGCGCCATAAGCCGCCGCAGCACCTGCTGGGCCGACGAGGCGCCGGACAGGAGGCGCGCCATCACCCGGGAGACCACGCCGGTATGGAGGATGCCCTTGGCGATCACCAGCATGGCGGCGACGGTGAGCACACCCGGGTTGCTCAGCCCGGAGAAGAGGTCCTCCGCCGGGGCGATGCCGAGCAGCCCGGCGGTGATGAGCGCCACCAGCAGCGCCACCACCGGGTGGACCTTCCCCGTGGTCATCGCCACCAGCGTCGCCACCACGATGGCGGCGGCCACATAGATCATCCCTGCTCCCGTTGCTCGACCGGCGGCGCCGGCGCGGCAAGGCGCGACGGTAGCCGCGACGGCTGCCGGTGGGTCGTCAACATTGCCTTCGGTCGGGCGGTTCGGAGTGCGGGGGTCGCAGACATACGGCTTCACCAGCACTCGAAGTCAAGGCCGGATCACCTGGAGCGCGTATCGTCGTGCCGATGGATGCGCCGGCCATGTTGCGGGAGCTGTACCTGGCGGGTGTGGCCGCGGTCGACCCGGCCGCGGCGGTACGCCGGGCTGTCGTCCCGATCACCGGCGGGCTGCGCTGCGGCGGCGTCGACCACCCCGTCAGCGGTCGTGCCCGGGTGGCCGCGTTGGGGAAGGCGGCCGGGGCGATGGCGGCCGGGTTGCTCCCGTTGCTGGATGAGGCCGGCGTGGCCTATGAGGGAGTGATCGTCACCGATCGCCCGGTACCGGATGCCCCGCTGCCCGTGGTCGTGGGCGGCCATCCCGATCCGACACCGTCGAGCATCGACGGGGCGCGTCGCATCCTCGACCTGGCCCGCGCGGCCATGCCCGCGGACCTGATGGTGGTCCTGCTATCCGGAGGAGGCTCGGCTCTCGCCACCCTCCCGGCACCCGGACTGACCCTCGATGACGTCGCCGCCACCGCCGCAGCCCTGATGTGCTCCGGGGCGGGAGTCACCGAGCTCAACTGCGTGCGCAAGCACCTCAGTGGCTTCTCCGGAGGCCGACTCGCCGACGCCTGCCGGGGGAGCCGCCTGCTCACCCTGGTGGTGTCCGACGTGGTCGGCGACGCCCTCGACGTCATCGCCTCGGGGCCTACGGTCCCCGATCCGACCACCTACGCCGACGCCCTCGCCGTGCTGCGGCGACGAGGTGTGGCGGCCGCGGTCCCGCCTTCCGTGATCGCCGTGCTCCGGGAGGGTGCCGCCGGGGCCCGCCCGGAGACGCCGGAGGTGGCCCACCCGCGCCAGCAGGTCGAGATAGTCGCCTCGGGGGCCGTTGCCGCCGAGGGGGCCGCGGCGGCGGTACGCGCCCGCGGGCTGCGCGCCCGCGTAGTCACCGTGGCTCTGGAGGGCGAGGCCCGCCGGGTGGCCGGCGACCTGGTCGGGGCCGCCGAGCCGGGAATGGTGCTCATCGCCGCCGGGGAGACCACGGTGACGGTCATCGGGCGGGGCCGGGGCGGCCGCAACCAGGAGGCTGCGCTCGCCGCCGCCATCGCCGCTGCCGGGAGCGACATCACCTTCCTCGCCGCCGGCACCGACGGCATCGACGGCCCTACCCCCGCCGCCGGCGCCGTCGTCGACGGGACCACCGCCGGGCTCATCTCGGCCGCGGGGATGGACCCCGTGGCCGCCCTCTCCGGCAACGACTCCCACACCGCGCTCGGCGCCGCCGGGGCGCTGATCACCATTGGGGCCACCGGCACCAACGTCGGCGACCTCTGGCTCGTCCATAAGCCGTGACTGTCAACCGTGCTTGACAAGATGGGCGTGTCAACGTAGGGTGACAGCATGACGGATCAGGAGCAGGCGATGGACGTGCAGCAGACACTGGTCGCATCCGAGAGCGAGGACCCCGCGGTGGGTCTGCGGGCGGTGCAGGCGCTGCGGCGGCTGGCCGACCGCCTCGAGGCGGTGCACGTCGGCACCGCCCGGCGGGCCGGCTGGACCTGGCAGCAGATCGGCGACGCCCTCGGCGTGTCCCGCCAGGCGGTCCACAAGAAGTACAAGAGGTGAGCGAGTGTTCGAGAGATTCAACAAGCCGGCCCGTCTCGTGGTGAGAAACGCCGTCGTCGAAGCCGAACTGCGCGACGACCCTCGCATCGGCAGCGAGCACCTCCTCATCGCCCTCTCCGTGGTCGATCTCTCCATCGACCGCTCCGTGCTCGGGCCGCTCGACATCTCCGCTCACGACCTGCGCCGCGTCCTCGGCGACCTGGACTCCGAGGCCCTGGCTTCCGTAGGAGTAGACATCGACGCCGAACCGACCGGGCCGACTGCGGCGTGGCCGACCCGGCGCCGTCATCGCCCCTTCACCCACAGCGCCCGTGACACCCTGGAGGCCAGCCTGGCCGAGGCACGCCGGCTCCGGCAGCGCAAGATCACACCCGAAGCGATCCTCCTCGGCCTGCTCCAGTCACCCGACTCCGACACCGCCGCCCGGATGATGTCCCGCCTCGGCGTCGACCGCACTGCCACCCGCAACGCCGTCATCCACGCCATGAGAAAGACGGCCTGACCAGCGGTTTCGTTCCCCCCGCCGCTTCGGCGGGCTGTCTTCGTCCTCCCCCGCCGCTTCGGTGGGGGAGGTGTCCGATCGGCTCGCCTGGCGCGATCAGACTTCATCGTGTCCGCAGTCTTGGAGCAGGCCGATCGGACGGAGGGGGTCTTCGTCCCAGGTCCGCGTTGAGCTGACTGCGAGCCGAAGGAGGGCGCGCCATGAAGACCCCCCTCGACCCCGACTCCGCTAGC
>CAZOGW010000183.1:0-4670 GCA_964579415.1 uncultured Acidimicrobiaceae bacterium
GGACGCGGGCCGTCTTCGAAGACGTGGCCGAGGTGGGCGCCGCAGTTGGCACAGACGGCTTCCTTGCGGGGCACGAACAGCTTGAAGTCGGTGCGGGTGGTGACCGCCGACGGGTCGATGGGCTGGTAGAACGAGGGCCAACCCGAGCCAGAGTCGTATTTGGTGTCCGACGAGAACAGCGGCTCGTCGCACACCACGCAACGGTAGGTACCCGCCGTCTTGGTGTCCCAGTACCTGCCGGTGAAGGCGCGCTCGGTACCCGCCTCCTGGGTGACGTGGTACTGCTCGGGGGTGAGGCGCTCCCTCAGGTCGCTGTCATCGTGGTCGGCCATGGCACCGATCGTACCGGCGCCACACGGATACGGTGACGGCCCGTCTTGCCGGTCGGTGCGGCGGGTGATTCAATGCAGTCGAGGAGCACACCTCGGCACACCCCGGAGGCCGCCCATGCGCATCGCCCTGCTGGTCATACACATCGCCGCTGCAGCAACCTGGCTGGGGGCGTCGGTCACCCAGATGGCGGTGGCCCCGACGCTCACCGGGAAGTCGAGCGAGGTGGCCTCGGCCTGGATGGCGGCGTCGATGCGGCTCAGCCAGAGGCTCTACCCGATCGCCGGAGCTCTGGTGCTCCTCGCCGGCGTCGGGCTGGTCCTGGTGTCCGACGTCTACTCGTTCGCCGACCTGTTCGTCACCGTCGGGTTCACGGTGGTGATCCTGGGCGGCGCCCTCGGCGGCATGGTGTTCACCCCGGTGGCGCGGCGCGCCGCCGAGGCCTACTCCTCCGGCAACGCGGTCGCCGGCCGCGCCGCCAGCGTCAGGATCCTCCGCTTCGGGCTCATCGACATCGCCCTGCTGGTGGTGGCCATCACCGCCATGGTTGCCAAGTGGGGACTCTGAGCTGACTTGGTACTAGGTACTAGGTACTAGGTACTAGGTACTAGGTACTAGGTACTACGCGTTGAATAGTACTAGCTTCTGGCTACTGGATACTGGTTACTGAATCCTGGATACTGTCCCCCCATGAGCGCCCCCACCGACATCGTCGTCCCAGTTGAGGTGCCCCTCCTCGGTGACGAGCGGCACAAGAACTGGGCGAAGATCGTCGACAACGTCGACCCCTCCAAGGCCACCGGCTGGGCCTTCGAAGGGACCTTCATCGCCGCCGGGGGCATCCAGGACGTGCCCATCGGTTCGGTGATCCTGGTCTACGGCGAGAAGGGAAGCCGGGCCAACCCAGTGGGCGAAGCCCGGGTGTTCACCGTCAATCCCGAGGGAACGCTGTCGCTGGAAGCGCAGGCCGGGGGCCGGGCCTGGGCGCGCAGCCTGCGCGACGCCGTCGCCGATCTGATCGCTACGGAGCGGCCCGTGCAGGGCATGGCCTGGGCGCCCGACCTGATGCGCTACTGCGACGACGCCATCGCCGAGGAGTACCGCCGGCGCCACCTCGGTGCCTCGTGAGTGCCGGACCCATCTCCACGTCGATCGTCCCCACCGGTGACGTCGAGTTGTTCGTCCGCTACAAGGGCGAGGGGCCGGTGGCGCTCTTTGTCCACGGGTTCCCGCTCGACTCGCGCATGTGGGTCGACCAGCTCCACCTCCTCGCCGGCGTGCGCCAGTGTGTCGCCCCCGACCTGCGCGGCTTCGGCCGTTCCGGGTCGGTTGCCGCCCGCCGGATCACCATGGAGGACCACGCCTCCGACCTGGTCGACCTGGTCGACTTCATCGACGAGGGCCCCGTCGATCTGGTGGGGCTCTCCATGGGCGGCTACGTGGCGTTGGCGCTGATGGAGTACCGGCCCGACCTGGTGCGCACCCTGGCGCTGGTCGACACCCGGTCCGGAGCCGACTCCGAGGAGGTGAAGCAGCGCCGTGACGACCAGGCCCGCATCCTGCTCGACCAGGGCCGGGCAGCCTTCGCCGCCACCACGATCGGGGCGGTGCTGGCGCCGGGGGCGCCCGCCCTCGCCCGCGCCCGGGTTCGCACCATGATCGAGGACACCCCCTACGAGACCTCCGTGGCGGCCCTCGCCGGTATGCGGGACCGCGGCGACCGCAGCCACGTGCTCGACTCCGTTGCCGTCCCCGCCGCCGTTATCGTCGGCGAGCACGACACCGTCACTCCCGTTGCCGAGGCCGAACAGATGGCGCGGCGGATCCCGGGGTCCACCCTCACCGTGGTTTCCGGAGCGGGACACCTCTCACCCCTGGAATCGCCCGGCGCGGTCGCCGACGCCCTCGGTGACCTGTGGGAGCGCTCGGGCTGATCAGACCGCCCCGGACCCGCTGCTACCGCTCCCGGGCGTAGGTCCAGGCGGCGCCGATCTGGTCGACGAGGGAGGTGGGGTGGGCGATCACGGCCTTGCCCAGGGCGAAGGCGTCGGATTGGAGCGGGCGGCGCTGCCGTTCGATGGCGGCCAGGGCGCGGTAGCGGAGAGTCTCGTCGGGGACCAGTTCCGGATCGGTGGCGATCTCGTTCCCGAGCACGGCGAGGTCGTGATCGTCGCCGAGCACCTCGCCGAGGTCGTCGAGGCCTCCGGCGACAGCGTCGAGCAGGTCCTCCCACACCGGTCCCAGCACCTCGACCTGGTGGCGCAGGTACTTGACGCTCTTGCGCCATTCGTGGAGCCGGATGGTGGTGGGATGCGCCTCGGCGGCGGCCATCCCGTTCCCGGTCCGGCCGGCGATGCGGCTCAGGCCGGGTCGCACCGAGGAGAAGCGATCGGGGAAGGCCCCCTCGCCCACCACCGGGTGGCGGGCCACCCGGGCACGGAAGCACAGCAGCGTGGTGAGGGTGTCGGTGCGGATCTGGCTCTCGCCGGAGACGGCGACGCGGGCCGCCACCGCTCGGGATTCCAGTATCGACACCAGGCGCCGGCTGGGCAGCTCACCGAGGAGGTCGGTGTCGGCGACCAGGTCGGAGGCGGTGCGGGCCATGACGGCGCCGTCACGCACCGGGGCCCAGCGGCGGGCCGTGTCACGCAGCACCACGTTCTCCTCGCGGTAGCGGAAGCGGCCCAACTCGCCGCGCACCAGGCGCAGCACGGCCCGGGCGCGTTTGAGCGCCTTGCGCATCTGGTGGGCGGTGCGGTCCACGTCCGGCTCGTGGCGCAGCAGGAGCACGCAGTTGTCGATCTGCTCGAGGATGATGCGCCGGACACCCAGAGCCAGCGGCTCGTCGACGGAGAGGCGGAAGCCGTGGGGCAGGTTGTCACCGGCCCGCGCTTCAGGCACCGACTCCAGGGGGAGCTCGATCAAGAAACCTCACCTCGTTCGGGGAAACCAGACCGTACCACGGCCACACCACGTTCTCGTGTGTTGCCGGGAGGCCGCCCCGGGCCTTATCGTCCCGCCGGGAGGTAGGGCGCCATGACAACCGCGGTCAAGAACGACCCCAAGGTGATCTTCGGCTGGGCCATGTACGACTGGGCCAACTCGGCGTACATCACCACGCTGGGAGCCATCGTGGCAGCCTTCTTCACCGGCACCATCGTCCCCGAGGACGGGTTCCACGGCATGCGCGGGGAGACCCTGTGGGCCGCGGTGGTGTCCGTGGGCGCCTTCGTGCTGTTCCTCGCCATGCCGGTGCTGGGCGCTGTCGCCGATTTCAGCAACACCAAGCGTCGCTTCCTCCGCGTCAGCGCCTACATCGGCGCCGCCTTCACCATGGTGGTCCCGTTCGTCCCCGACGGGTCGGTGCTGCTCTTTCTCGGCCTGTTCCTCATCTCGTACATGGGCTACGTCTCCGCCAACGTGTTCTACGACGGCTTCCTCCCCGACATCAGTTCCGACGGGACCATCGACAAGGTCTCCTCGAAGGGTTTCGCTCTGGGATACATCGGTGGCGGGCTCTACGTGTTGCTGGCGCTCATCCTCATCCTCTTCAGCGGCGACGACAGTCTCACCGGCCTTTCCATATCGGGGGCGGCCCGCATCGCCATTTTCGGATCCGGGGTGTGGTGGTTCGGGTTTACCATCTTCTCGCTGCGCCGATTCCCCGAGACCGGTACCGTCCAGCCCCTGCCCGCCGGGTACCGGGCCTCGGCGGCCGGCTACGCCCGGCTCGGCTTCGCCCGCACCATCGCCACCGCCCGCAAGCTGACCGGGTTCCCGCAACTCCTGCTGTTCGTGATCGCCTTCATGCTCTACAACGACGGCACCCAGACCGTGATCAATATCTCCGGCGCATATGCGGAGGACACCCTGGGCCTGAGCACGGAGACGATCATCGTCGCCTTCCTCATCGTCCAGTTCATCGCATTCTTCGGCGCTCTCGGCTTCGGAGTGCTCGCCGCCAGGTGGGGCGCCAAACAAGCGATCCTGCTGTCGCTGGTGGTGTGGTCCGTGGTCGCCGTCGGCGGGTACTTCCTCCCCGAGGGCGAGCCCGTCCCGTTCTTCGCCCTGGCGGTCGTCATCGGGTTCGTGCTCGGCGGGGTCCAGGCACTGAGCCGCAGCCTCTACGGGTCGATGATCCCCGAGGCTGCGTCGGCGGAGTTCTTCGGGTTCTTCTCGGTGTTCTCCAAGTTCTCCGCCATCTGGGGGCCGCTGGTGTTCGCCATCGTCTCCGACGTCACCGGCTCGGGCCGCCCCGCAATCCTGTCCATCGTCGCCTTCTTCGTCCTCGGAATGATCCTGCTGGCCCGGGTCGACGTAGACGAAGCCCGCAGGTCGCG
>CAZOGW010000184.1:0-4635 GCA_964579415.1 uncultured Acidimicrobiaceae bacterium
TCTTCATCTCCCCCCGGGCTTTGACGGGGGGAGTGGGCCCGCCGGAGCGCTAGCGAAGGCCGGGTCGAGGGGGGTCTTCATCGCACACTTCCCATCATGGTCCGTCGCGGCTTGCTGGCGACAGCAGACACCGACGACCACTGCAACGAAGACCCCCTCCGACCGATCGGCCCACAACAAGACTCCGCCACGCGATCCAGTCCCGTGCCGCCAGGCCAGCCGATCGCCCACCTCCCCCACCGAAGCGGCGGGGGAGGATGAAACCCGGCCAACGAAGCGGCGGGCGAGGGCTACTGGTCACGTTCGCTGCCTTCGGTGCAGAGCATCTCGACCGTGGTGGCGATGCGGCGGGCGACGTAGTCGAACTCGTTCCACACTTCCTCGTCAGGGAACCGGAGCACAGTCCAGCCCTGGCTGGTGAGCCACCGGTCGCGCTGCTCGTCATGGTCGCCTGCTTGTTCCCGGTGGTGGGAGTATCCGTCGGTCTCGACGATGACTCGTGGTACCAGGGCGGCGAAGTCGGCGATGTACGGTCCGATGGGGTGCTGGCGGCGAAACCGGACACCGAGTTCATTGCGACGCAGGTAGCCCCACAGCTTGACCTCGGCGAACGTCATGTCCTGCCTGAGACGCCGGGCACGTCCGATCTGCTGAGCATGGAACGTTCTGCGGTCCATGGCGCTCACAACTACCACGAGGGACCGACAGATCTCCGGCCCCGGCCGGCGATGTCATGGAAGCGCCGGTCAGCCGCCGGCCACCTGGGTCAGCGGGTCGGCGAGGTGGATGGTGAGGGTGTCGCCAGGCTCGGCGGGGATGAGGAAGTTGCCGTTGGCGTCGACGTAGGCCTTGCCGTGCGGCGAGGTGACCTCGGCGCCGACGGCGAGGGGATCGTCGATGTGGCCGCCCATGCGCTTCCGCTGCGAGACCCGCCCCGGGACGGTGCGGTCGACGATCTTGACGTCGAACTCGGTGGTGGGCGGCCCGGCGGCCTGGAAGACGCCGGGGTCGACCGATGCGGTGACGGTGAGATCGAGACCGGGCTTGAGCTGCCCGTCGATGGCGGACCAGAACTCGGCGAAGTCTTTGGCCTGGGGCCGGGCCACCTTGAGGGTGGGGGCGGCGCCGGCGAGGCGCAGCGCGTCCACCTGATGCTCCTCCTCGACGGTGGTGTGCGCCAGCAGCGCCACCAGGGCGCTGCCGAGGAGGCGGTGCTCGTCCCGGCTCTCGCTGGTCCACGCCGTCACCAGGTAGGAGAACGCCATACGTGGCGGCCGCGCCCGCCACGCCTCCCGTCCCCCCTGGGTGACCCGCTCCCTTCCCCCTTCGGCCTCGTCGGTGCTGCGCCGGATGTCCCACAGGAACAGGTTGAGCGTCGGCTTGGTGATGCGGCCCGCCCATTCGTTGTCGGGGGCGTCGAAGGCGACGTCGACCTCGCTCTTGGCGATGGGCATGGTGGCCCGCAGCATGTTCTCCAGGCTCTCATCCAGAAGGTGCAGCACGTCTCTCTCCGTTCACCAGGTCCAGGTAGCGGGCGAACTCGCTCTCGGTGCGGAGCCGCCCCAGCTTCTGGAACTCACGTTTCATTCCGAGCACCACGTGCTCCATGCCGATGGGTGTGCCCTCCTCGGCGGCGAGGAACGCCGCCGCCGTCGCCGCGTTGGTGATGTTCCCCCCGGAGACGTCGAACCGCTCCGCCAGGAAGTCGAGGTCGAGGCCCTCTACCGGAGCGGTCTCCGGAAAAGAGCCGGCCCAGATGGCGCGGCGCTGCTCTGGCTCGGGCAGGGTGAACTCGATGGCGATGTCGATGCGGCGCAGGAAGGCGTCGTCCATGTTCTTGCGCAGGTTGGTGGAGAGCACCACGATGCCGTCGTACTGCTCGAGGCGCTGCAGCAGGTAGCTCACCTCGATGTTGGCGTAGCGGTCGTGGGCGTCGCCCACCTCGGAGCGCTTGCCGAAGAGGGCGTCGGCCTCGTCGAAGAACAGGACCACGTTCCCCGACGCCGCCGAGGTGAAGATGCGCTCCAGGTTCTTCTCGGTCTCGCCGATGTACTTGCTCACCACCGCCGACAGGTCGATGCGGTACAGATCGAGCCCGAGGTCGGCGGCCACCACCTCGGCGGTCATGGTCTTCCCGGTCCCTGACGGGCCGGAGAAGAGGGCGGTGATCCCCGAGGACGGTACGGAGGGGAAGCCCCATTCCCCGTACACCCGGCGGCGGCGCCGGTAGCGGGACGCCAGTTCGTGGACCTGGGTGAACACCTCGTCGGCGAGGACCAGGTCGGACCAGTTGCGGCGGGGACGGATCCGCACCGCCAGCTCGTCGAGGTGGCCGCCGGAGAGGCGGCGCACCGCGGCGTCCCATTCGCCGTCCCGGCCCGGCTGGGTGCGATCGGCGAGGCGGGCCTGTTCGGCGTCGAGGGCGTGGCCGCCGCGCACCACCGGGGTGGCGAGGGATCCGGCGGCGATCTCGTGGTGGGGCCGGTCGGGAAGGATGTCGACGGCCAGCTCGTGCCGGGACGAGACGACCCACGCCAGGTGGGGGCAGCGCTCCACTCTCCGCGACGCCGCCGCCGTCCACTCGGCGGCGCCCAGGTCGACGAGCACCCCGATGCCGGCGATGGTGGCCTGGCGCACCACCGCGTCCCATGCCTCCGCCGTCGCCGGCAGTGGCGTCATCAGGAAGCCGCGTCCCGCCGCGGCCTCTCTACCCAGCCGCCGGCGCAACTCGGCGTCGCCGCCCCACACCAGCACCAGCGGGTGGCCCGCCTCACCCCCGGCTTCCAGGTCGATCCTCCAGCCGTCGGGGAGCCCGGGGTCGGCAGAGCGGTCGCCCTCCAGCATCCAGGTGAGTGCATCGGCGGGCCAGGCGGCGCGGCTCGCCCAGGGGCCTTCCTCGTCGACCGCGGCCAGCGCGGCGCGACGTAGTGTGGCGTCGGGCCCGAGAGCGGCCGGTCCGGGATGGGGCAGCGGGAAGAGGCGGCGCACCAGCCCCAGCGTGACCCGCCGCCACGCGCTGTTGTCGTTGAGGTAGGCGACCAGGGACTGCCGGGCCGGGTCGAGCTCGGCGGCGCACAGCAACGCCAGCACCTCGACCTCTTCCCGAACCAGCCCGGCGTTCCAGGCGACGGCGGCGAGGACTCCCTCACCGGCCGCCAGTTCGGCCTCGAACCGTTCCCGCGCCTCGCCGAGGCTGGAGGCGGGCATCGAGGAGGGCCGGGAGGGCCAACCTCGCATGCCGGGGAGTTCGGCGAGCAGCTTGTCGACCTCGTCGTCGGTGATGACGATGCCGGCGAAGTCACGGGGCGGTTCCGCCCTGTCGATGCGGAAGGCGAGCGCCGCCTCGACCAGAAGCGTGTCGGCGAAGACCTGCCAGGCGGGAGCCACCGCCACTCCCCCGCCTAGATGATGCCCTGCCGCGTGGCCACGGCGACGGCGTGGGCACGGTTGCGGCAGTTCATCTTCATCAGCAGGTCGTGCACGATGTTCTTGACGGTCCGCTCCGAGTAGCACAGGTCGTCGGCGATGTCTCGGGTGTCGCTTCCCGATGCCAGTAACTCGAGTACGGCCAGCTCCCGCGGCGCCAGCGAGCGGGGGCGGTGGGCCCCACCATTGGCTGCCCGCTCCAGTAGGCGGGGAACGACGTCGGCGGGGAGCATGGCGCTGCCCGTCTCGACGGCCATCAGCGCCGACTTCAAGCTGTTGGGGTCCGTTTCGCCGCGGATGAGGATGGCGGCCACGCCGGCCTCGACCGCGTCGCACAGCGACTGCTCGTCGGCACGGGCCAGCATCGCGATCAACCTCACCTGGGTGCCGCCGACGTGGCGTACCGCCCGTGACAGGCGGCTGCCGTCGGCTTCGAATACGAGGGCGTCGACATCGTTGGTGGGAACCGGCTCGAACCCGGAGCTCTCTCCTGATACCTGGTGTCCGCTGCCTTGCAGGCAGACCGCCAGTCCGCGCCGGAAAATTGGATGGGCGTCATCAATCCAGACTCGCACTTCGGTCCTCTCTCTCCCTCTGACCTGACAGCCGGCTTCTCCCCATCCGGCCGCATCGCGCCTCCGGCGGATCCGGCGGCACCAAGGTGCCCGACCGGCTTCACGCCGCACCCAGAGGCAACCATATGAACGGGTCGGAGGGAAGGTCCGGCGGACCAGGCGTTCGGTCGTTTCGTGTCGCCCGGATCGGACACCCCGCTGCCCGCAGTAAACGACACGCTGCCCGAGCGGCCACATCGGGCTGCCCCCACGACGGCCCCCACGGCGTCGCGCCGCCGGCGTAGGGTGCCGGCATGCCGCCTGTCGTCACCAACCTCGCCGGCACGATGTGCAGCTTCGGGCTGGCCCCGGGGACACTCATGGTGCTGCCGGTGAAGATGGTCAACGCCACCAACCAGCCCGCCGCCACCGTCACCGACATCGCCCCGTTCGTCAACATCATGCCGTTCGGGATGTGCACCAGCCTGGCCAACCCGACCGTGGCCGCGGCGACGGCAGCCGCCCTCGGGGCACTAACCCCGATGCCCTGCACCCCGGTCCCGGTAGGCCCCTGGAAGCCGGGCGCCTCCAAGGTTGTCATCAAGAACATCCCCGTCCTAACCGCCGGCTCCACCTGCAATTGCGCCTACGGAGG
>CAZOGW010000185.1:0-4538 GCA_964579415.1 uncultured Acidimicrobiaceae bacterium
CCGCTGGTCAACCGGCTAGGGATTGGAGGCGTTCTAGGCCTTTGACTATGTCGTTGTCGGAGAGGGCGTAGGAGAGGCGCAGGTACCCGGGTGCGCCAAAGGCTTCGCCGGGGACGACGGCGATCTGGATGTCGTCGAGGAGGAGGGCCGCCAGTTCCAGGGAGGTCTCGGGACGGCCCGAGCCGAGGGGGCGGCCCAGCAGGCCCTGCACCGACGGGAAGGCGTAGAAGGCGCCCTGGGGGGCCAGGCACTCCACCCCGGGGATGGCGTTGAGCATCTCCACCATCAGGCGGCGGCGCCGATCGAAGGCGACTCTCATCTCTGCCACGGCGTCGAGGGGGCCCTCCACTGCCGCCAGCGCCGCCATCTGCGACACGTTGGCGACGTTCGAGGTCATGTGCGACTGGAGGCGGATGGCGGCCTTGGCGGCAGCGGGCGGAGCGATCATCCACCCGACCCGCCATCCGGTCATGGCGTAGGTCTTGGCGACGCCGTTGACGACGACCGTCCGCTCGGCGGCGGCGGGGACCTCCACCGGCATGGACGTGAAGGTGGCCCCGTCGTAGACCAGGTGCTCGTAGATCTCGTCGGTCATCACCCAGATGCCGTGCTGAGCGGCCCAGTCGCCGATCTCTTTCACCTCCACCGCCGGGTAGACGGCGCCGGTGGGGTTGGACGGCGACACGAAGACGAGCAGTTTGGTGCGGGGGGTACGCGCCGCCTCTAGCTGGTCGACGGTGACCCGGAAGCCCGAGGTGATGTCGGTGGGCACCACCACCGTGGTGGCATCGGTGAGCCCGACGGCCTCCGGGTAGGTGACCCAGTAGGGGGACGGGAGCAGCACCTCGTCACCGGGGTCGAGAAGGACCTGGCACGTGGCGTAGACGGCGTGCTTGCCCCCGTTGGTGACCACCACCTGGGAAGGATCGACCCGGTACCCGGAGTCACGCCAGGTCTTGGCGGCGATCGCTCGACGAAGTTCGGGGAGCCCGGCCCCCGGGGTGTAGCGGTGGTAGCGGGGGTCCTGAGCCGCGGCAACGGCGGCAGCCACGATGTCGGGCGGTGTGGGAAAGTCCGGCTCCCCCGCCCCGTACCCGACGACGTCGAGCCCCTCGGCCTTCATCGCCTTGGCCCTGGCGTCGATGGCCAGCGTGGCCGACTCGGCCAGCCGCTCGACCCGCCCTGACAACTCGCCCATGCACTACCCTCGCTTCGAAATCGCAGCCGGAGAACGACTCTAGCCCCATGTCGAACCCACCCGAGATCAGCCTCCCCGACGACCTCCGCCCCGCCGACGGTCGCTTCGGCTCGGGGCCGTCCAAGGTCGATCCGGCGGCGGTGGCCGAGCTGGCCGCCGAAGCGGCGACCTATCTGGGCACCAGCCACCGCAAGTCGACGGTGCGCGACGTCGTCGGTGATATCCGCCGCGGTCTCGCCGAGCTGTACACCCTGCCCGACGGCTACGAGGTGATGCTGGGCGTGGGCGGCGCCACCGCCTTCTGGGACGCCGCCGCCTACGGCCTCGTCGAGAACAGGAGCCAGCACCTCGTCTTCGGCGAGTTCTCCGCCAAGTTCGCCGCGGTGGTGGCGGGGGCTCCCCATCTCGACGACCCCGAGGTCATCGAGTCCGAGCCGGGCACCCATCCCCAATCGGTCGCCTCGGCAGGCGTCGACCTCTACGGCCTCACCCACAACGAGACCTCCACCGGTGTCATGATGCCGGTCACCCGACCGTCGGGGGCGGCGGGCCTGGTCGCCGTCGACGCCACCTCGGCCGCCGGCGCCGTCCCGGTGAACCCGGCCCATTTCGACATCTATTACTTCTCGCCGCAGAAGGCGTTCGGTTCCGAGGGGGGCCTCTGGGTGGCGCTGGTGTCGCCGGCGGGGGTGGAGCGCATCGAGCGACTCCACGCCTCCGACCGCTGGATCCCCCCCTTCCTCAGCCTGTGGCTGGCGCTGGACAACTCCCGCAAGGACCAGACCTACAACACGCCGGCGCTGGCCACCCTGGCCCTGCTGCGCCACTCCATCAGCCGCATGCTCGACGGCGGCGGGCTCAGCTGGGGCACCGACCGCTCCACCCGGTCGTCGTCGACCATCTACGACTGGGCCGATGCCAGCAGCTTCGCCGAACCCTTCGTCGCCGACCCGGCGCAGCGCTCCATCACGGTGGCAACCGTCGACCTCGCCGACGATGTCAGCGCCGACACGGTCGAGGCGGTGCTGCGGCGCAACGGCATCGTCGACACCTTCGGCTACCGCAAGCTGGGCCGCAATCAGCTCCGCATCGCCTGTTTCCCCAACATCGAGCCGGAGGATGTCGCCACGCTCACCGCCGCCATCGACCACATCGTGGAGCGGCTCTAGGCCAGGCGACCCGTCATGGCGACCACCCCCACACCAAGGAGACCGCAGTGGCCCTCGACCCCGAACTGCTCGACGCGCTGAACACGCAGACGACCCTGGAGATGTCGTCCGCCTACCAGTACCTGGCGCTGGCCGGTTGGCTCGATGAGCGGTCGTTCCCCGGCATGGCCAACTGGATGCTGCTGCAGGCCGAGGAGGAGCGGGCACATGCCATGCGCTTCTTCAGGTACGTCCTGGACCGGGATGGCACGGTACGCCTGGGCGACGTCGCCGCTCCCGACACCGACTTCGCCACACCCCTCGAGGTCTTCGAGCGGGCCCTGCTCGGCGAGCAGGCCGTCACCGCCGCCATCAACGCTCTCTACTCGCTGGCCACCGACAAGCGGGACTTCGCCTCCTACCCGCTGCTCGACTGGTTCGTGAACGAGCAGGTGGAGGAGGAGGCGACGGTGACCCAGATCATCGACGACCTGCGCCGCGCCGGCGACGAGGGACACGCCCTGCTCATGATCGACCGTGAGCTGGGGGCCCGTACCGGAGGTGACGATGATATATAGTGCGCGATACGTACTACGTAATACGTCCGGCACTGGAGACTGACCTCCATGAAGCGGCTGCTCGTCATGCGCCACGCCAAGTCGGACTGGGACGCCGGCGGAGTCACCGACCACGACCGGCCGCTCAACCGGCGGGGCACCCGCTCCGCCGCCGCCATGGGTCGCCTGCTCACCTCGATCGGCGAGACGCCCGACCACATCATCTCTTCGACGGCGCTGCGGGCCCGCACCACCGCCGAGCTGGCAAGGGATTCCGGGGGCTGGGAGGCGGCGGTCGAGACCACCGAAGCCCTCTACGGGACATCGCCAGCCGGCGCTCTCGCCGTGATCGCCTCAGCCCCGGCGCAGGCGGCGAGCCTGATGGTGGTGGGCCACGAACCGGCGTGGGGTGGGTTGGTGCAGCGCCTCACCGGCGCCCATGTGGCGATGCGCACCGCCACGGTGGCGGTGATCGACCTGCTGCTCGCTTCGTGGGAGAACGACGGCGACGTGCAGGGCGAGTTGCTCGCTCTGCTCCAGCCGCGCCACTTCGGCGATCCCGACTGAGCCGGCCGCGGCGGGGGTAACGTGCCTCCCCATGATCGATCTGCGCAGCGACACCGTGACCCGGCCCACCGAAGAGATGCGGCGGGTCATCGCCGCCGCCGAGGTGGGCGACGACGTCTTCCACGACGACCCCTCCGTCCTCGCCCTCGAGGAACGGGTTGCCGACCTGCTAGACAAGGAGGAGGCCATGTACGTGCCTTCGGGCACCATGGCCAACCAGACGGCCCTGCGCGCGCTGACCCGCCCCGGCGACGTGGTGCTGGCCGCGGTCGGATCCCATGTCCACATCCACGAGCTGGGGGCACCGTACGCCCTCTCCGGGGTGACGCTGCAGTTCCTCGACTCGCCGCGAGGCAGCTTCGACGGGGCCGCGGTGCGCCGGGCGGTCCCCGAGATCCCGCCGAACCAGCCGGCGTCGCTGTTCCAGCCGGTGACCCTGGTGTGGGCGGAGAACACCCACAACGCCGCCGGCGGCACCGTCTGGCCATCCCACCTGCTGGACGAAGTCACCGCCGCCGCCTCGGCTCTCGGCATCGCCTCGCACATGGACGGGGCACGCCTGTGGAACGCCGCCGCCGCCGGCGCTGAGACCGAGGCGGCGCTGGCGGCCGGCTTCGACACGGTCAGCGTGTGCTTTTCCAAGGGCCTGGGAGCGCCGATGGGCTCCGCCCTGGCCGGCTCCGCCGAGCTGATCGGCACCGCCCGCCGCTTCAAGCAGATGTTCGGGGGCGGCTTCCGCCAGGCAGGGATGATGGCCGCCGGCGCCCTGTATGCGGTGGATCACCACCGCGAGCGGCTCGCCGAGGACCATGCCAACGCCCGCCGCCTCGCCGCCGGGCTGGCGGAGACCCCCGGCGTCGAGGTCGACCCGGAGGGTGTCGAGACCAACATGGTCTACTTCACGGTGGAGGGCTCGGCGCACGCCTTCGCCGAACGCTGCGCCGCCGATGGTGTCTCCTGGCTCTCCATGGGCCCCAACACGATCCGGGCCGTCACGAATCTCCATGTCACAGCACAAGATGTCGAGAAGGCGATAGCCATCGCGGGCAACGTACTACGTACTACGTA
>CAZOGW010000186.1:0-4371 GCA_964579415.1 uncultured Acidimicrobiaceae bacterium
CACTTCACCCAGGTGGAGGCGTCCTCCGGCCTCGTGCTCCTCGCCGCCGCCGTGGTGGCGATCGTGTGGGCCAACTCCCCCTGGGCGGGGGGCTATCACCGCATCTTCGAGGAGACCCGCCTCGTCTTCGAACTGGGCCCGGTTCGCATCGACGAGTCCCTGGGACACTTCATCAACGACGGCCTCATGTGCATCTTCTTCTTCGTGGTGGGCATGGAGATCAAGCGGGAACTGGCGGTGGGCGAACTGAAGGAGCCGCGCGACGCCATGCTCCCGGTGGCCGCCGCCCTGGGCGGGATGCTCCTGCCCGCCCTCATCTACGTGGCGTTCACCACCGGGTTGGGTCCCGAGATCACCCAGGGTTGGGCGATCCCGATGGCGACGGACATCGCCTTCACCGTCGGT
Organism: uncultured Acidimicrobiaceae bacterium; assembly: GCA_964579415.1. GTDB lineage: Bacteria > Actinomycetota > Acidimicrobiia > Spongiisociales > UBA5794 > CAZOGW01. The sequence continues at coordinate 406 of CAZOGW010000186.1, forward strand.
GTCGTGGCGCTGCTGGGGAGCCGGGTCCCGGTGGCGGCCAAGGTGTTCCTGCTGGCCCTCGCCATCGCCGACGACCTGGGGGCCATCGCCGTGATCGCCCTCTTCTACACCTCCGACGTCCACCTCGGCTGGCTGCTGGTAGCCGCGGCCGGACTGGGGTCGATCGTCCTCAGCCAGAGAGTCGGCGTGCGCTCGCTGGCCTTCTACGTGCCGGCGGCACTCGTCGTCTGGCTCGCCATGCTCGAGTCCGGCGTGCACGCCACCCTGGCCGGCGTCGCCCTCGGGCTCCTCACCCCGGTGCGGCCCCTCTACAGCGCCGCCGAGTTGGAGGAGAAGGCCGGCGCCATCCTCGAAACGTTCCCGCTGGGTGATTCGCCCGAGGACGAGGAGAAGTCCGACCACGAGGCCCGGTTGCTCGCCGACATCGCCACCGAGTCGATCGCCCCGCTCAACCGTCTCGAGCACAAGCTGGTGCCGTGGTCGTCGTACGTCGTCGTGCCGCTCTTCGCCCTCGCCAACGCCGGGGTGGACCTGCGCGGCGCCGACCTGCTCGAGGTGGTCACCGACCGGGTTGCCCTCGGCGTGGCGATCGGGCTGCTTGTGGGGAAGACAGCGGGGATCAGCCTGTTCACGTGGCTGGCGGTGCGCTTCCGCCTCGGTCGCCTCCCGCAGGGAACGTCGTGGCGCCATCTCGTCGGCCTGTCGGCGCTGGCCGGCATCGGGTTCACCGTGTCGCTGTTCATCACCAACCTCGCCTTCGACGGGAACGGGACCGCCGACGTCGCCCGTGTCGGGATCTTCGCCGGCTCGCTCCTGGCCGGCATCGCCGGTTCCCTGATCCTGCTCGGGTCGAAGCGGCTCACCTAGCTAGCTTCCAACCCTGCGGCGCGGGCCACCAGGGGGAGAGGGCGGAAGGTGATGGGATGGGCCAGCGACACCGCCGAGCGGGTACGGTTGACGCCGGGGATGTGGAGGATGATCTCGACGATCTCCATGATGCCGCGGTTGGATCCGGCGACGACGCGGCACAGCAGGTCGCCCTCCCCGGCGATGGTGTGCACCTCGACCACCTGGGGGATCTCGGCGAGGCACTCCACCACATCGGAGAACCGGCCCTGGATCACCTCGATGGTGGTGAAGGCGACCACGTCGTACCCGATGGTGGCCAGGTCGATGTCGGGCCCGAAGCCGGTGACGACACCGCTGGTGCGCAGCCGCTCCAGGCGGGCATAGACCGTGTTGCGGGCGACGCCGAGGGCGCGGGCGATCTCGAGGATGCCGGCGCGGGGATGATCGGCCAGAGCCTGGATGAGGCGCCCGTCCAGCTCATCAAGCTTCACGGCATTCTGCGCAACCATGGCCGTCTTCTCCCCGATCGAGTCAACACTATGCGCATCATATCGCCCCGGTTTTGACGCTTGGTGCATGGGGCACTCACAATGGTCGCGCAAACTGGTCATCATGCAACGACACGTCGCCGGAGAATCCATGCCCTCGTTCCGCACCGACCTCTCCTCTATCCCGGTCTACACGCCGGGGAAGCCCATCGAGGAGGTGATGCGCGAGCAGGGCATCGACGACATCGTCAAGATCGCCTCCAACGAGTGCCCCGACGGCCCGTTCCCCGAGGTGGTAGCCGCCATCTCCGCCGCCGCCGCCGGGATCAACCGCTACCCCGACACCTCGAGCCGCCTCCTCACCGCGGCACTGGCGGCCAGGCTGGGGGTCGGCGCCGGTAACGTGCTGGTCACCGCCGGAAGCACCCAGGTACTCGGCGCCGCCGCCTTCGCCACCGGGGGGCCCGGGAGGTCGGTGGTCTTCGCCGAACCCTCGTTCGTGATGTACACCATCTGGTCGATGGTGGCCGGCTCCCGGCTGGTCCCGGTGCCACTCGACGCCACCGGCACCCACGACCTCGACGCCCTCGCCGCCGCCGTCACCGACGACACCACGCTGGTCTACCTGTGCAACCCCAACAACCCCACCGGCACCCACGTGCCCACCGCGGCGGTGGAGCGGTTCGTCGACCGGCTCCCCGAACGGGTGCTGGTCGTGGTCGACGAGGCGTACGCCGAATACGCCACCGCCGGCGACTACACCGGCTCGCTGCCGCTGGCCACCGAGCGGGACAACGTGGTTACGGCGCGCACCTTCTCCAAGATCTACGGCATCGCCGGGGTGCGGGTCGGTTACGCCGTTGGCCGGCCGGAGACGCTGCACATGTTGCAGCGCGCCCTCCCGCCATTCACGGTCACCTCGCTGGGCCAGGCGGCGGCTCTGGAAGCGCTGCGCCACCCCCACCAGGTCGCCCGCCGCGCCGCCGACAACGCCCGGAACCGGGACCGCATCGCCGCAGAGCTGCGTGCCCGCGGCGTCGCCGTGCTGCCCAGCCAGGCCAACTTCGTCTGGTTCGAGCCCGAGCAGGACGCCGATGCGCTGGCGGACAAGCTGCTGGCGTGTGGTGTGATCGTGCGGGTGCTGGGTCCCGGGATCCGGGTCACCGTCGGTAGCGAGCACGAGACCGACCGCTTCCTCGCCGCATGGGACGAGGTGGCGCAGTGACCGCCGCCCTCGCCACCCACGACGACCTGCTCCAGGTGATCGCGCCAGACGGCACCGTGGTCGGGCCGCTTCCCGAGATCGACGGCGGCGGCCTGGTGCGCCTCTACGAGCACATGGTGCGGGCCCGGGTCTTCGACCGCCGCGCCACCGCCGCCCAGCGTCAGGGCAGGCTGGGCACCTACGCCATCCTGGAGGGCCACGAAGCCGCCCAGGTGGGCTCGGCCTCGGCCCTCGGCGATGACGACTTCGTCTATCCCGGGTACCGCGAGCACGGCGTCCAGCTCACCCGCGGCATGCCCCTCGACGTGCTCCTCGCCTACTGGAGGGGCCTGCCCAACACCGGCTGGAACGTGCAGGCGCTGCGGATGATGTCCATCACCGTGCCCATCGGCAGCCACCTCCCCCACGCCGTAGGGCACGCCTACGCCGCCCGCCTCTCCGGCGACGACGTGGTCACCATGGCCTACATCGGCGACGGCGGCACCTCGGAGAACGACTTCCACTCCGGCCTCAACTTCGCCGGGGTGTGGAAGGCGCCGACCGTGTTCGTGTGCCAGAACAACGGCTACGCCATCTCGGTCCCCTTCGCCAGGCAGACCGCCTCGGAGACCATCGCCCAGAAGGCGGCCGCCTACGGCATGCCCGGGGTGAGGGTCGACGGCATGGACGTGCTCGCCACCTACTCCGCCTGTCGGGAGGCGGTGGAACGGGCCCGCGCCGGCGGGGGACCCACCCTCGTCGAGGCGGTGTGCTACCGCTACGGCCCCCACGCCACCGCCGACGACACCCGCCTCTACCGCAGCGCCGACGAGGAGGAGGAGTGGCGGCCCCGCGACCCGCTGATCCGCTACCGGGCCTTCCTCACCGCCGAAGGCCTGTGGGACGACGACGCCGACGCAGCGCTGTGGGAGGCCACCGGCGTCGAGGTCGACGAAGCCCTCGCCGCCATCGATGCCGCCCCCCTCCCCGACCGCTCCGACGCGGTGCGGCACTCGTTCGCCCGCATCCCCCGCCTCGTCGTCGACCAGTTCCATACGTCCCAGCGCGCCCGCGGCGAAGACCTCACCCGGTTCTCCCCCGCCGAGGTGTGGGACCCCGGCGAGGAGTCTCCGCTCCCCGGCGGCGCCACCGAGCGCTGGACGATGGCCGAGGCGATCAACGCCGCCCTCCACCAGGGCATGGAGCGCGACCCGGCCACCGTGGCACTGGGCGAGGACATCGCCACCGCCGGCGGCGTCTTCCGCATCACCGAAGGGTTGCTCACCCGATTCGGCGGCGACCGCGTCATCGACACCCCGCTCAACGAATCCGGCATCGTCGGCACCGCCATCGGGATGGCGATCGCCGGCGCCCGCCCCGTCGCCGAGATCCAGTTCGACGGGTTCGTCTACCCGGCCTTCGACC
>CAZOGW010000187.1:0-4352 GCA_964579415.1 uncultured Acidimicrobiaceae bacterium
ACCCGCACTCCACAAAGCCTCCAGGCTGCCCACTCCCCCGCAGGGCGAGGGGGAGACGATCGGGTCCCGGGAGGGTCAGCGGAGGACTACGAGGTCGTCGCGGTGGATGGCCACGGAGCCGCCTGATGTGGAGGTGTGCTGGCCTACGGCGGCGCGCATGGCGTGGGCTGCGAGGCCGGCGAGTCCCTTGGCGACAAGGGCGCCGGAGGCGTCGACGACCTCTACGGCGTCGCCGGCGTCGAAGGAGCCGGTGACGTCGACGACGCCGGCGGGGAGGAGGCTGCGGCCGCCGGCGACGAGGGCGTCGACGGCGCCGGCGTCGATCCTCACCGCGCCCGACGGGGGCACGCCGAAGGCGATCCACAGCTTGCGGGCAGGGAGGCGGGAGGCCTGGGGGCTGATCCAGGTACCCACGGCCTCCCCGGTGACGGCCCCCGCCACCACCCCCGGCGCCCGCGCCTCGGCGACCACCGTGGGGATGCCGGACCAGGCGGCCATGCGGGCGGCGGCGATCTTGGTGGCGATGCCGCCGGAACCCAACGAGCCGGTGCCGCCGGAGCGGAACAGCTCGTCGAGGATGGCGTCGGTATGGGTCACAGCCGACAGCAACTCGGCGCCGTCGCCGGCCGCAGGGTCGGCGGTGTACACCCCGGCGGTGTCGGTGAGCAGGATGAGGAGGCGGGCGTTGACCAGGTGCCCGACGATGGCGGCAAGGCGGTCATTGTCGCCGAGGCGCAACTCGTCGACCACCACGGTGTCGTTCTCGTTGACGATGGGAACCACCTGCCGCGACAGCATGTGCGACAGGGCCTGGCGGGCCCGCAGGTACTGGCGGCGGTCGCCGAGGATGTCCCGGGTCAGCAGCACCTGGCCGACGACGATGCCGTGCCCGTCGAAGGTCCGGGTGTACCGCTCCATGAGGCGTCCCTGGCCCACCGCGGCGGCGACCTGGAGCCCCTGGACGTCGGTGGGTCGGGCGGTCAGTCCGAGGACAGGGAGCCCGGCGGCGACGGCCCCGGAGCTGACCAGGACCGGGCGGTAGCCGGTCTCGACCAGCGCGGCGACCTGGGCGACGGTGCGTTCGATGCCGTTCTGGTCAACGCCGCCGCCGGGCAGCGCCAGGCTGGAGGAGCCGACCTTGACCACGACCGCCGACCCGGGAGGCGTCGACTGCCTCACTCCTCGTCCGCCTCACCGGTGGAGTCGGGGTCGAAGGTGAACACAAGCCCGCCGATGCGGACGTCGTCGCCGGGGACCGCACCGGCGGACACCAGCGCCTCGTCGACACCGATGCGGCGCAGCCGGGCCGCGGCCAGGTCGGCGGCTTCGGGGCGGGTCAGGTCGTCGAGGTTGACCGCCCTCTCGGCGGCGCGACCCTCCACCAGCCACTCTTCGCCGTGGCGGCGCACCGAGAAGCTGGGGGGCAGGGGGCGGTGCAGCACGAAGCCGTCCCGTTCGGGAGCGGTGGCTGCCACGGTGTCGACGGCGTCGGCGATGGCGTGCAGCAGCGGGTTGAGTCCCTCGCCGGTGATGCCGGAGATGAGATGGACGGGGAACGCCTGACTCTCCGCCCAGGTTCGCAGCGCTTCGGCGTCGGGGGCGGCGTCCATCTTGTTGACGGCGACGATGCGGGGCCGGGTCACCAGCTCAGGTAGGTGGCGGCTCAGCTCCCCGGTGAGGACGTCGAGTTGGCGTTCGACGGGCTCGGCCTGCAATGCGGTCGGGTCGAGCAGTACCACCAGGGCACCGGCCCTCTCCACGTGACGGAGGAAGTCGTGGCCGAGGCCCTTGCCCTCGGCGGCGCCCTCGATGAGCCCGGGGATGTCGGCGAGGACGAACTGGCGGTCGTCGATCTCGACGACGCCGAGGTGCGGCTCCAGGGTGGTGAAGGGATAGTCGGCGATCTTCGGCTTGGCCGCCGACACACGCGAAATCAGGGTGCTCTTGCCGACGTTGGGGAAACCGATGAGGGCGGCGTCGGCGAGGAGCTTCATCTCCAAGGTCACCGCCACCTTGTCGCCGTACTCACCCTGCTCGGCGAACTGGGGCGCCCGCCGGGCCGGCGACACGAACGAGGCGTTGCCTCTTCCGCCGCGGCCGCCCGTGGCGACGACGATGCGCTGTCCCGGCTGGACCAGGTCGGCGAGGAGGGTTCCGCCGTCGTCACGCACCAGGGTGCCGCAGGGGACGCCGAGGACCAGGTCGTCGCCCCCTTTGCCGTGGCGCAGGTCGCCCTGGCCGTGGGTACCCGAACCCGCCGTCCAGTGCGGCATGCGTGAGAAGGCGAGGAGGGTGACGACGTCCGGATCGGCTTCGACGATCACGTCGCCGCCGGGACCGCCCGAGCCGCCGTCGGCCTTGCCCCGCGGCTTTCCCTTACGGCGCTGGAAGCTGGACACCCCGGCGCCACCCGCACCACCGCGCACTTCGATGCGGACCCGATCGACGAACATGGACGCGCCTCCCCAGGCGGGAGGGATCTAGTCGGTGAGGATGTCGACCAGGCGGCGGCCCTTGCGGGCGCCGAACTTGACCCGACCCTCCACCTTGGCGAACAGGGTGTCGTCGCTGCCCTTGCCCACGTTGAGCCCGGGATGGATGCGGGTGCCGCGCTGGCGCACCAGGATCGAGCCGGCGGTTACCACCTGGCCGTCGAAGGCTTTGGTGCCGAGGCGCTGTGCTGCCGAATCCCGCCCGTTCTTGGACGAGCCGCTGGCTTTTGTCTTGGACATGTCAGGTCTCCTCGCCGCTGTCGGTGGCGTCGGCAACGACAGCCTCCACCACCTCGGCCTCGGCCGGCTCGGCGGAAGCCGGCTCGGCCTTGGCCGCCTTCTTGCCGGAAGCGGGGCCGTTGATGGCGGTCACCTTGATGGTGGTGTACTTCTGGCGGTGGCCCTGATGGCGCCGGTAGCCGGTCTTGTTCTTGTACTTGAAGATGTCGATCTTGGGGCCCTTGACCTCGCCGACGATCTCGGCGGTGACGGTGGCCGCCTCCAGGGCTTCGCGGCCGGACACCACGGCGCCGTCGTCGCCGACGATGAGGAGCGGCGTGAACGTGATCTCACCGGCTTCACTCTTGATGCGCTCGACGTCGATGACGTCGCCCTGGCGTACCTTCGCTTGCTTTCCGCCGGTGCGGATGATGGCGTACATGATGTCCTCCGAGAGGTGGGCCGCGGCCGCAGCCTTTGGTCGCGAATCCCTTGACGAGCCGGCGCGCGGCTGAGCAGCCAGCTTGCCAGAACGACAGGATGATAGCGGCGTGCGGCGATGAGGCGAAAACGCCCGTCCAACCGTCAACCGGTTGCCAGCAGCGGCGTCCAGGCCGCCAGATGCGGGTTGCCGGAGACGATGCGGTGTAGGTTCTCCGCCACCAGAGCGGTGACGGCATCTGCGGAGGTGGCGCGCACCCGCGCCAGTTCGGCGACCACCTCATGAACGACGGCCGGGCCCGCTTCCTCGCCGGTGAGCCAAAACCAGCCGCCAGGGTTGTCCGTCTCGGTAAGGAGCCGGTCGTCGGGGATGGCGGTGGCGATCTCCCGGATGGTCTCGGACACCAGGATCTCCACGCCCACCGTGAACAGGCAGCCGAGATCGGAGAGGGCTTCAAGCGCGTCGGTGGGCCCGTTGTACCAGTGGACGATCGCCGGCGACCCGCCGGCCCTGTGGAGTGCCTCGGCGATGAGCCACTCGGCACCGGAGGTGTGCAGGTTGACCAGCTTCCCCTGCTCGGCGGCCAGGCGAAGTTGGTGCTCCAGCACCACCTGCTGCGGCCCGTACGCGTCCTCATCCTCGACCCAGCGCCGGTCCAGGCCGATCTCTCCCACCAGGGGGCTCCCCGCCACCAGCGGCTCGATCTCGTCCAACCGGTCGGCGAACCGGGGAGCTTCCCAGGGGTGGATGCCGAACGACGGGATGACGAACTCCGACCTTTCCGCCACCGCCAGCGTCCGGGTGTACGACTCCGGATCGACCGACACCGCGACCGTCACGATCCGATGCCGCTCGATGGCGGCGATCACCCTGTCGAGCTCACGGTCCCCGTACTTGTCCAGATGCGCATGGGCGTCGACGAGCAACATTCCGATGCCACGCTACCCGCGCCGTCGTCGGGCGCCCCGTCCTCCCCCGCCGCTTTCGAGGTGGGTTCTCGTCCTCCCCCACCGCTTCGGAGGGGAAGGTGGCAGCCGGCGGCTTTGGGCCGGCTGCCGGAGGGGGTCTTCGTCCCAGGTCCGTGTTGAGCTTTCCGCGAGGCTATACAGGGTGCGCGATGAAGACCCCCCCTCGACCCGCCCTGCGCAAAGCCTCCGGGCGGCCCACTCCCCCCGTCAAAGCCCGGGGGGAGATGAAGA
>CAZOGW010000188.1:0-4283 GCA_964579415.1 uncultured Acidimicrobiaceae bacterium
TGCCCTACGAAGCGGCGGGGGAGGACAAACAGCCCTACGAAGCGGCGGGGGAGGACGAAACCGTGCCCTACGAAGCGGCGGGGGAGGACGACACAGCCCTACGAAGCGGCGGGGGAGGACGAAACACGTCCTCGGGCTAGAGGCTCTCGGCCTCCGCGTCTTTGGCCCAGCTCGCCAGGACTTCGGGCTTGATGGTGAGGCCGAGTTCGTCGAGTTGGGGTGTTTCCACACGGGTCGGGGAGCCGGTGAGCGGGTCCGAGCCGGTCTGCGTCTTGGGGAAGGGGATCACCTCGCGGATGTTGGGCTCGCCCTGCAGGATGGCGATGAGCCGGTCGATGCCGATGGCGAACCCGGCGTGCGGTGGAGTCCCGTAGCGGAGCGCCTCGAGGAACCAGCCGAAGCGGCGCTCGGCGGCCTCGGGCGAGATGCCGAGCACCTCGAACACCTGTGCCTGCACCTCCGGGTCGTGGATCCGGACGCTGCCGGAGCCCAGCTCGGAGCCGTTGAGCACCATGTCGTAAGCCCGGGAGATGGCCTCCTCGGGACGGTCGCGCATCTCCTCTACCGACACCGGTGCGGTGAACGGATGGTGCGCCGGTGCCAGCGAGCCGTCTGCGTGGGTCTCGAACACGGGGAAGTCGGTGACGAAGAGGAAGGCCAGATCGTCGTGGGTGCCCGGTGAGCCCAGCTCGACGCGGAGCTGCCCGAGGACCGCCGAGACTGTCCGCTCGGTGTCGGCGACGATGAGGAGCGTGTCCCCGGTCCCGGCGGTGAGAGCCTCCTTGAGGGCGGCCAACTCGCCGTCTTCGAGGAACTTGGCGACCGGCGAACGCAGCGAACCGTCTTCCTCGACGACCATCCATACCAGGCCCTTGGCGCCGAGGCCGATCGCCCTCTCGGTGAGGGAGTCGAACCCGGCCCGGGACAGGCCCAGGGTGCCGGCGTTGATCCCTCGTACCGCTCCCCCGCTTCCGAGGACTCCGGAGAAGGCCTTGAACCCGGTGGAGGCGAACACGTCGCCGAGGTCGGTGATCTCCATCCCGAAGCGGGTGTCGGGCTTGTCGCTGCCGTAGCGGCGCATCGCCTCGGCGTAGGTGAGACGCGGGAACGGCCGCGGCGGGGCCACTGCCCGCACCGCCTCGGTGGCGGCGCAGGCCAGCTCCTCGAGCACTTCGAGCACCTGCTCCTGGTCCCAGAACGCCCCCTCCAGGTCGAGCTGGGTGAACTCCACCTGGCGGTCGGCGCGGAAGTCCTCGTCGCGGTAACAGCGGGCCACCTGGTAGTAGCGCTCGACACCGCCGATCATGAGGAGCTGCTTGAAGAGCTGGGGCGACTGCGGGAGGGCGTAGAACTGGCCGGGGCGGAGCCGGCTCGGCACCAGGAAGTCCCGGGCACCCTCCGGCGTCGAGGCGATCAGCGTCGGTGTCTCCACCTCGAGGAACCCGGAGTCCTCCATGACGCGGCGCATGGCCCCGATGGCCCGGGAGCGTGCCCGGAGGTTGGCCGCCATCTTGTCACGTCGCAGGTCGAGGTAGCGGTACTGGAGGCGGCGGGCCTCGTCGACGGCGCCGGTGCGGTCGTCGAGCTGGAACGGAAGCGGTTGCGCCGCGCTGAGCACCTGCAGCAAGGTCACCGCCACCTCGATCTCGCCGGTGGGTAGGTCCGGGTTGACGGTTCCCTCGGGACGGGGTCGTACCGTTCCGCTCACGGTCACGCAGTACTCCAGGCGCAGCCCGTGGAGGACATCGTCCGGCGCGGGAGCGTCTTCGGGGTTGAGCACGATCTGGACGATGCCGGAGGCGTCGCGCAGGTCCACGAAGATGACGCCGCCGTGGTCCCGGCGTCGGGACACCCACCCGGCGAGTCGCACCTCCCGGCCCGCGTCGGCGGCGCCCAGGTCCCCGGCGTGGGTGTCACGGAAGGCGGTGGCGGTCATGGGGAGGACTCCTTGAAAGGGCGGCGCCGTACCCGGCGAGGGTGCCGGCCGGAGCGCCGAAGGCTAGTCGCCCGCTCCGGGTTGAAGGCATCCGGGTCAGCCGGCGGCGAGCCTGCGTTCCGCCATTCCGTTGAGCATCTCCAGGACGGTGCGGTTGGCGAGATGGGCGGTGATCTCGCCCGGACCGTCGTAGGGAGGGCTCACCTCGACGAGGTCGCAGCCGGCTACGGGGAGGTCCCGGCACAGGCGGCGCACGGTGTCGAGGAGTTGCCGGGAGGTGAGGCCGCCGGGCTCGGGGGTGCCGGTGCCGGGAGCGGCTCCGGGGTCGACCACGTCGATGTCAACCGAGAGGAACACGTGGTCGGCGTCGGCGGAAACCCGTTCCACCGCTTCGTCGACTACGGGCCCGAGTCCCCGTTCCACTATCTCGGCCATGAAGTGTGAGCGCATCCCCTGTTCCCGCATCCACGCCACCGTGGACGGCGGTGGCCAGTAGCCGCGCAGGCCGATCTGCACGAAGCGCTCTCCGGGGACGGCGCCGGACTCGATGAGGCGCCGCATCGGCGTCCCGTGGCCGTGGAGCTGCCCCCAGGATTCCTCGCCGGTGTCGGCGTGGGCGTCGAAGTGCACCAGGGCGACGTTGCCGTGGCCGTGGTGGTCGGCGACCCCTCCGGCGGTGGCGAAGGTGATCGAGTGGTCACCGCCGAGCACGAGCGGGACGGCGCCGGTGGCGGCTATGGCGCCGACACGGTTGCGTACCGTCTCCAGGCTCAGCTCCAGGTAGCCGGGAGGTGTCTCGATGTCACCGGCGTCCACGACGTCGAGCGTCGCCAAGGCGTCGATCCCGGTGGGCAGGTGGGGACGGCTGGCATCGGGCGGGAGGTAGTCGGCCTCCCGGATCGCCTTGGGCCCGAACCTGGTGCCGGGCCGGTAGCTGGTGCCCCAGTCCACCGGCGCCCCGACGATCACGACGTCATGGTTGCCGAGATCGTCACGGGCCACACCGGGGACACCGGCGAACGTGGGCCGGGGTCCCCAACTCGCCGGACTGGGAACGGGTCGATCCATACTCGGCAGGGTATCTCGCCGGGACCCTCATTGCTCGGGGCCCGCCAGCAGGTAGGCGACCAGGGCGTCGAGTTCCGGGGCGCTCACCAGGAGCGTCGGCATCTCGGCCTCGCCGTAGAAGGGTGCCCTGAACGCCCCCGGGGCGAGGATCGACTGGCGGACGTATTCGGTGTCGCTCAGCCCCTCGACACGTGAGCCGGCGTGCTCGGCCACCTCGGAGAGGTCGGGGCCGATGGCGAGGCTCTCGCCTGCCGTGCCCGGTCCGACATGACACACGACACAGCCCTTGGCACGGAATACGGTGGCTCCGTCGAGTTCCCCCGCTGCCACGGCATCTGCCGGCGTCGTCGTAGGAGTGCGGTACACCATGACCGTGGCCACTCCCAGGACCACGGCCAAGGCGACGAGAACGACGGCGATCCGCCGCTCAGCCGGCATCGGCTGGGGCGCCGGTCACTGTCTCCGATCGGCGGAACAGCATCAGCGCCAGTCCCAGCGTCACCAGCGTCGTCAGCGGCAGGGCGGTGCGCAGCACGGGAAGCAGCGGCCCGTCGGCGAAAGCCGCGGCGAGGACACCCGGGGCGGCCGCCACGTCGATGGTGCCGAGGGGTTGCGGCGGGTAGAAGTTGGTGTCGACCTCCCAGCGCCACTCCCCCGCCTCGGGAAGGCTGACGTCCACGGTGTAATGGCCGGTCCCGCCGCTCGCCTTTGCGGCGAAGGTTTCCGTGCCCGGCCGGCCGACGAACCGGACCTCCACCTCGTCGCCGGCGTCGACAGGGCGCACCCCGTGGGCGAGGACGGTGAAGCCGAGCGTGTGGGTCGTCCCCGCCTCCAGGTCGCCGGGCACCTCGTCGAAGGAGATCGCCGCCCAACCACCCGCCGCCGCCGCCGGCGCCCACACCGCCAGCAGTATCAGCCCCGCCGACGCCATCGCTGTGAGACGTTTCACGATCTCCTCCTCATGAACCTTCATCCGGTCTATGAGGCTGTTACACCGACGGGGTCACCCAGGTTCACGCAGCGACCGGGCTCCGTCCTTCCCCGCCGCTTCGTAGGGCTGTTTTCATCCTCCCCCGCCGCTTCGGCGGGGGAGGTGGACGATCGGCTCACCTGGCGCGATCAGACCTCATCGTGTCCGCGGTCTCGTAGCAAGCCGATCGGCCGGAGGGGGTCTTCGTCTCAGGTCCGTGTTGAGCTGACTGCGAGCCGGCGGAGGGTGCGCCGTGAAGACCCCCCTCGACCCCGACTCCGCTAGCGCTCCGCCGGGCCCACTCCCCCC
>CAZOGW010000189.1:0-4247 GCA_964579415.1 uncultured Acidimicrobiaceae bacterium
AGGTGGAGGTGGGCGGGCAGGCGCTCGCCGAGTTCGAGGTACCCAGTTCCGAGGCGTTGGGCCTGGCGTTCGCCATCGTGGTGCTCATCCTGGCCTTCGGTTCCGTGCTCGCCATGGGCCTGCCGGTGGGCGTGGCGCTGGCCGGCATCGGGGTCGGCTCGCTCCTGACCGGGCTGCTCTCCAACGCACTGTCGATCCCCGACTTCGCCACCACGGTGGCGGTCATGCTGGGCCTCGGCGTCGGCATCGACTACGCCCTGTTCATCGTCACCAGGTTCCGGGAGAACGTCCATCGCGGCTTCTCCACCGAGGAGTCGACCGTGATCGCCATCGACACCGCGGGCCGTGCCGTCTCCTTCGCCGGTACCACGGTGGTCATCTCCCTGCTGGGTATGTTGCTGATGAACCTCGCCTTCGTGTCCGGGCTCGCCATCGCCTCCGCCGCGGTGGTGGCCGTCACCGCCGTCGCCTCGCTGACGCTGCTCCCCGCCCTGCTCGGGTTCGCCGGGGAGCGGGTCGAGATGACCCGCTGGCGGGGGCTCATCGCCGCCGGCTTCGTCGCCGCCGCCCTGGCCGGCTTCGCCCTGGAGTTGCAGTGGCTGCTCATCGGCGGTGTCGGGCTGGCGGCTGCCGTGCTGCTGGTCAGCTTCGCCTACGCGCCGCTGCGCCAGGAGGTACCGCGCCGGGAGCCCAAGCCGACCCGGGAGACGATCCCGTATCGGTGGAGCCGCTTCATCCAGCGCCGCCCCTGGACCATGGCCCTGGCGGGGACTCTGATCCTGGTGGTGCTGGCGCTTCCCTACTTCAGCCTGCGGCTGGCCTTCTCCGACGAGGGCAACTTCCCCGAGGATTCCACCACCCGCAAGGCATATGACCTGATCGCCACCGGCTTCGGCCCCGGTTTCAACGGTCCGCTGCTGCTCGCCACCGAGATCCCTGCCGGGACCGATCCGGCGGCGCTGATGGCGGTCACGGAGGCGTTGAGCACCGATCCGGGGGTTGCCTTCGCCTCGCCGCCGATCCCCAACGACATGGCGGCGCCGGAGGCCGCCATCTGGCAGGTGATCCCGACGACGGCGCCGCAGGACGAGGCCACCACCGAGCTGGTCAACCGGCTCCGCGACGACGTGATACCGGCGGCGACGGACGGCACCGGGCTCGCCATCGCCGTCACCGGCAACGTTGCAGCCACGGTGGACTTCTCCGAGTACCTCACCGAGCGGCTCCCGGTCTTCATCGGGGTGGTGCTGGCGCTCTCGTTCCTGCTCCTCATGCTGGCGTTCCGGTCGGTCCTGGTGCCGATCAAGGCGGTCATCATGAACCTGCTCGCCATCGGAGCCGCCTACGGGGTGGTCACCGCGGTGTTCCAGTGGGGCTGGTTGGGCAGCCTGCTCGGCATCGCCCCGGCGCCGATCGAGCCGTTCGTGCCCATGATGATGTTCGCCATCGTGTTCGGCCTGTCGATGGACTACGAGGTGTTCCTGCTGTCGCGCATCCGGGAGGAGTACCTGCGTACCGGCGACAGCCGGCTGTCGGTGGCCGACGGGCTTTCCGCCACCGCCCGGGTGATCACGGCGGCGGCGGCGATCATGGTGGTGGTGTTCGGCTCGTTCGTGCTGGAGCCGGACCGGCTCATCAAGCTGTTCGGCCTGGGGCTGGCGTTCGCCGTGCTCCTCGACGCCACCGTGGTCCGCATGCTGCTGGTGCCCGCCACCATGGAACTCCTCGGCGACAAGAACTGGTGGCTGCCCAAGTGGCTCGACCGCATCCTGCCCAACATCGACGTCGAGGGCCACAGCCTCTACGGCGACGAGCAGCCTTCCGGAGAGGAGCCCGCCCTCACCGAGCCGGTCGCGGGCTGAACCGGGCCGCTGGCACAGCCTGCCAGGGGTGAGCCGGCGTCCCGCCGTCATCGTTGCCGCGCCTCGTCCTCACCGCGGCGGACGATCGGCGATCTCGTCGAGTCTGGTGGTGAACTCGGCGTTGTCGATGGGCGTTGCCGTGACCTGCAGCCGGCCGCCACGGTCCTCCACGGAGAGGAGTACGGCGTCCCCGCTGCTCCACACCTCCGCGGGCACCTCGCCGACAAGTGATCCGTCCAGGTCGTTGCCGTCGAGCTCGACGAGCTCCCATGACTCCTCCCGGACGGCCGAGACCGTGATCCCATGCGAACCGGCGGCGACGGACGCCTGCCATACAACCCCGGACGGGGAGCGGACCGTCACTCTCCGCTCGTCGTCGGACCCGCTGAGATGCTCCGGCCCCGGAAGTCGATCCCCCGCTCCGTTCAGCCCCGCCACCGGCAAGGTCGCCCATCAACCGATGCTACGCCTCAGCCGCATACCAAGTACCAACTACCAAGTACCAAGTACCAAGTACCTCCCGGCTCCGTGACGTCTCGAAGTCCTGTTACCTGTCAGTGACCCGGGCTTTCGGGCACGTCGTCGGGCTCGGGACCTGCCGTGAAGCGCAGCTCGGCGACGTGTTTGACGTTCCAGCACAGGGTGCGGCCCTCGGCCACGGTGAGGCGGAAGGGTCCACCTTCGTCGTCGGCAAGACCGTAGGCCAGCCACCCCGAGGCGGTGAGGTCGGGTATCGGTATCGATGCCCGGTAGGTGCCCCCGGCGGCGACCACGGTGCAGTGGGTGGCCTCCGGGGTCGGGGACGCTGCGGCCGCCAGCGATGCAGCAGGCACCGCGGTGGCGGTGGCGCCCCCCATCGCCGCCAGGTCGGCGACGGCGAGAGAAGCCGGCCGGGTCACCGCGCCGGTGAGCGACACCACCGGGTGCGCCCCCACCCGGCGGCGGCGCCGCGGCGTGGAATGGTCCCAATCGGCGAGCAGGGTGCGCAGGGCGGCGACGAAGGCGAGGGGCTGGTCGAGGATGAGGTGGTGATGGGCCTCGGGGATGGAGACCACCGGGGCGAGGCGGCCCATCAGCTCGTACATGTAGTCGGCGGTGTCGTGGGGCACCACCACGCTGCGGTCGCCGCGCAGCAGCGCCAGCCGGCAGGTGATGGAGCGGAGCCGCTCGTCGAGGGGGATGAGGGCGTGGCGGAACAGGGCGGGATCGAACTTCCACGTCCACCCGGTGTCGCCTTCCACCAGGGAGTGGCGGGCGATGTGGTCGATGATGAAGTCGTTGTCGTTGGGCTGCTCGGGGATCACCCGGAAGTGGGCCAATGCCGTCTCCAGGTCGGGGTAGGTGCCCGGAGCGCGGAAGGCGCGGCCGCCGCGGCTCTCCTCGGTCTCCGGGTCGGGGCCGCGCACCGGCGAGTCGACCAGCACCGCGCCTGCCAGGTCCTCGCTGAAGCGGGCCGCGGTGGAGATGGTCACCATGCCGCCCAGGCTGTGACCCACGATGACGGGTGGACCGGGGAAGGCGGCGTCGGCGGCGACGGCCATCACCTCCTCCGACCAGGTCTCGTGGGAGTAGTCGTCGCGGTGGCCGGAGTCTCCGTGGCCCGACATGTCCATGGCGACCACGTGCCAGCGCTTGGCGAAGAAGGGACCGAGGAACGACCACCAGTGGGCGTGGGCGGCACCGCCGTGGATGAGGATCAGCCCGGGTTTGCCCGGGTCGCCCCAGTCCAGGTAGTGCACCGGGGTGCCGAGCACCTGGACGAACCGGTCCCGGTAGGGGGCGGCGAGGGCATCGGAGAACCAGGCGGGGGCCGCCCCGGGCTCGACAGGTCGCCAGGTCACGGTTAGCTCAGCCCTCGTCGGGAAGGGGGAACCAGCGCAGGGTCTCGAAACCCTCGATCACGTCGGGGCTGCCCAGCGGCTCGGGCCGGTGGGCGGCGGCCTCGTCGAGGATCCGCTCGGCCTCCTCCAGGTAGCCGGCGAGGGCCGAGTAGCCGTGGAGGATGCGGTGCCCCGGGTATCTCATCTTCCCGGTGGCGTAGGACACGTTCTCCAGGCTGAGCGGCGGTGTCGGGGCCGGGCCGCGGTGCGTCCAGATGGCGGCGTCGGGGTCGAAGCGGTAGTGGGGCAGTAGCGCCCGTCCCTTGCGGGCGACCAGGTGCACCGCGTCGACGATGAACGAGAACACCGACTCGTGGATGAAGTAGTTGAAGTTGACCCGCACCCAGCCGGGCTTGATGCCCTCGCAGCCCTGGACGACCACCTTCTCGAACTCCTGGGAGCGGTCGGGGCCGATGCCGAGCAGGGTGTGCCCGTACGGTCCGGCGCACGAGCACCCGCCGCGGGACTGGATGCCGAACAGGTCGTTGAGGAGGGCCACGACGAG
>CAZOGW010000190.1:0-4141 GCA_964579415.1 uncultured Acidimicrobiaceae bacterium
GACGACGATGGAGTTCGTCGACATCGCCGGCCTGGTGGAGGGAGCCTCGGAGGGTGAGGGCCTGGGCAACCAGTTCCTGGCCCACATCAGGGAGACACAGGCGATCGCCCACGTGGTGCGCTGCTTCGAGGACCCCGACGTGGTGCACGTCGCCGGGACCATCGACCCGGCCGGGGACATCGCCACCATCGACACCGAACTGGCGCTGGCCGACCTGGCCACGGTGGAGAAGTCCGTGGAGCGCAATGCCCGCCGTGCCCGGGCCGGCGAGCGTGACGCCCAGGCGGCGGTCATCGAGATGGAACGGGTCCTGGCCCACCTCGAGGCCGGGCACCCGGTGCGCTCCCTGGTCCCGCCGGCGAATCCGGAAGCGGTGCGGGAGCTGCACCTGCTCACCGCCAAGCCGGTGATGTACGTCGCCAACGTCGACCAGCCCGACGACACCGACTCCCCGGCGGTGCAGGCGGTACGGGCCGTCGCCGATGCCGAGGGCTCCCCCCTGGTGGTGATCTCGGGGAAGCTGGAGGCGGAAATCGCCGAGTTGGACGCCGCCGACAAGGCCGAGTTCCTCGCCGACATCGGCGAGGACGAGTCGGGCCTCGACCGGGTGATCCGGGTCGGCCACGAGCTGCTCGGCCTGGGGACGTTCTTCACCGCCGGTCCCAAGGAGGTGCGGGCGTGGACCTACCGCCGCGGCATCCGCGCCCCGGAGGCGGCGGGGATCATCCACACCGACTTCCAGAAGGGCTTCATCAAGGCCGAGGTGGTGGCCTACGACGACTTCGTCGCCAACGACGGCGAGCAGGGCGCCAAGAACGCCGGCAAGTGGCGCATCGAGGGCAAGGACTACGTCGTCGCCGAGGGTGACGTGGTCCACTTCCGCTTCAACGTCTGAGCGCTCCCGACGCCCGCCATGCCGGCATGAAACCGGCCAGACCTCAGGTTTGACGGGACGTCGCCGGTCGCCCTACGGTCAGGCGCGGAGGCATTCCAAAGGGAGAGGGAGAATTCTCGTGCGTGCAGACTCGACCACATCGCGCCCGTACCGGACCCGGCTGGGAGCCATTTCATCGCTGGCATCGCTTGCCTTGCTGGCGGGCCTGCTATCGGTCCTCCCGCTGAAGGCGGTGCCGGCCGCCGAGGCGCAGGACACGGTGCCGGTCCAGATCCTCGGCTTGAACGACTTCCACGGCGCCCTCGAGCCCCCCACCGGCAACATCGGGGGCATGGCGGCGGGCGGTGCCGTCTACCTGGCCACCCATATCCGGCAGTACCGCGAGCAGAACCCGAACACGGTGGTGGTCAGCGCCGGAGACCTCATCGGCGCCTCGCCGCTGCTCTCCGCCCTGTTCCACGACGAGCCGACCATCGAGGCGATGGACAAGATGGGCCTCGACTTCAACGCCGTCGGCAACCACGAGTTCGACGAGGGCGTCACCGAGTTACAGAGGATGCAGAACGGAGGCTGCCACCCGGTCGATGGCTGCGCCGCCGGCCACACCTTCCAGGGCGCCGGCTTCCAGTTCCTCTCCGCCAACGTGCGTCGCATCTCCACCGGCGAGACCGTCTTCCCCGCCTACGGAGTACGGGAGTTCGACGGCGTCAAGGTGGCGTTCGTCGGCATGACCCTCGAGGGCACGCCGGCGATCGTGAGCCCCTCCGGCATCGTCGGCTACGAGTTCCTCGACGAGGCCGACACCGTCAACGCCCTGGTGCCGCAGCTTCAGGCCCAGGGCATCGAGACCATCGTCGTCCTGATCCACCAGAGCGGCGGCAGCGGCGGGTCCGGGAACAACGGCTACAACGGCTGCAGCAGCTCGGGCAACGCTCTGATCAACCGCATGAGCCCCGAGATCGACGTGTTCATCACCGGTCACAGCCACACCGCCTACAACTGCGTCTACGCGGGCAGGCCGGTGACCCAGGCGGCTTCGACGGGTCGCCTCCTCACCGAGATCGACTTGGAGATCAGCAAGACGACCGGAAACCCGGTGTCCATCGTCGCCAACAACCGCATCGTCACCCGCACCGTCCCCCAGGACGCCGACCAGGTTGCATTGATCGACTACTACCAGGCGGTCGCCGAGCCCATCTCCAACAGGGTGATCGGCTCCATCACCGCCAACATCACCCGCACCAACAACGCCGCGGGTGAGAGCGCCCTGGGCAACCTGATCGCAGACTCGCACCTGTGGGGGGCGCAGAGCGAGGGCGCCCAGATCGCCTTCATGAACAACGGCGGCATCCGCACCGACCTGCTGTTCAGCCAGCAGTCGGGCGAGGAGGCGCCCGGCGAGGTCACCTTCGGGGAGAGCTTCTCCGTCCAGCCCTTCGGGAACAACCTGACCACGATGACCATGACCGGGGCGCAGATCGAACGGCTGCTGGAACAGCAGTTCACCGGCGGTACCGGCGTGCTCAAGTCGTCGGTGGGATTCACCTACACGCAGTACCGCCACCGCCCGGCCGGTGACCGCATCGACCCGCACACGATCCGTCTCGACGGTGTGACTCTCGACCCCGACGGCGAATATCGCGTCGTGGCCAACAGCTTCCTCGCCGACGGCGGCGACAACTTCTCCGTCTTCACCGAGGGAACCCAGCGCGTCGGCGGCATGGTCGACGCAGACGCCACCGCGGCGTATCTGACGGAGTTCTCCCCCATCGCTCCCCCGGCGCAGAACAGGATCACCAGCGTCACCAACGCCAACGCCGCCGACGCGATGGTGAACGTGGACGCGCCCGATGCGGTGGTGTTCGGGGAGCCGGCGACGGTGACCATCACCGCCCGCAACGACGGGCCGGCAGCCGCCCAGGACGTCACGGTCACCGCCGCCGTCCCCACCGGTATGACGTTCGTGTCGGCATCCGAAGGCGGGGCCCACAACCCGGCAGCGGGCACCGTGTCATGGTCGCTGGGGTCCATCCCCAATCTGGGCGAGACCAGCGTGAATATGGTGCTCGAGGCGAGCGCCACCGGTGTCTCCCAGCACACGGCGACGGTGTCGTCGACGACGACCGACCCGGGCCAGGTGAACAACACCGCCACCGCCGCCACCACGGTGAGCCCGTATCCGTTCTCGGGGCTGGAGGCGCCTCCGGCGCTGCACCAGAGTGACGCCGGGCGCAGCGTGGCGGTGAGGTTCTCCCTCGGCGGCGACCGAGGACTCGCTGTGCTGGGCGATGCGCCGACGTCGCAGCCCGTCTCCTGCGCCACGCTCGAGCCGCTCGGCCCAGCCGAGGTCGCAGCGTCCGCCGGCGCGCTCGCTTTCGACGGCGCAACGGATCGCTACCGCTTCGCCTGGGACACCCCGGCCCAGTGGAGCGGGACGTGCCGCATCTTCACCCTGACCCTCGCCGACGGCACCACACACCAGGCCCTCTTCCGCTTCCGGCGTTGAGTATCTGACCTGAACTGATCGCCACAGGCGTTTACCTCGACTCCATGATCAGACGAGGCCGCTCTCGTCCAACGGCACCACCGGAAGATCGGGATCGGAGCGGGTGACGGTGATCCCGTAGCGGGCCAGGCCGGCGGTGATGGCGGCGTCGGTGTGGAGGTCGTGGTCGGTGTGCGCCCAGCCGACGGCATCGTCCAGCGGCGGGTGGGCGCCGGCTGTGTCGAACAGCGACACGCCGCGGAGCCGGCCGCTGGGGTCGTGCTGGATGCCGTGGAACAGGGCCACCCATCCGGCACGGCGCAGCGCGGTCGCCCAGCGTTGGGTGAGCGGGCGGTCGTCGCTGGCCCACAGCGCCTGCGTCACCCCTCGCCCTCTCGCCTGGGAGCGGGTCAGCCATGCCGCCGGGCGGAACCCGGCCGGCACCGTCATCTCGGCCCGGAGGCGCTGCCGCAACTCGACGTCGGGGAGGAGCCCACGGCCGTACCCCTGGAAACCTTCGAGGACGGCGGCCAGCGGTGTCGTGGCCAGATAACAGGTGCCGTCGGGAGCGGCGAGGTCGAACCGTCCCGCAGCTTGGCGGTCGGCGCCGGTGGCGCCGGCCGGGATCGAGGCGAACCACCACGGCTGCCCCCGCCGGCGGCGGTAGATCCGGTGCAGGCGGGTGCCGACGATGGGTCGGGCCGGTAGGTCGAGCAGGTCCGCCGGCGGGGGCGGCACCTCCAGCGGCATCAGGCGGCGGA
>CAZOGW010000191.1:0-4083 GCA_964579415.1 uncultured Acidimicrobiaceae bacterium
CGGTGATGGTGGGGCTGCTGCTGTTCCAGACCCAGCGCTTCGAACAGGACTGGGGCATCATCACCGCCGGGGCGGTGATGGCGTCGCTGCCCGTGCTCTTGTTGTATATCCCGGTGCAGAACTACGTGATCAGCGGCCTCACCTCCGGTGCCATCAAGGAATGACGGCCAGGCGCCCCCCCTTCGATTACGAGGCCAGGCCGCACCGCCGCTACGACGCTCTCGCCGGCGAGTGGCTTCTGGTGTCCCCGGGGAGGACGCAGCGACCTTGGCAGGGTGATCTCGAGGCCGTGCCCGACGACGAGCGGCTCCGCTACGACCCCGGGTGCCCGCTGTGCCCGGGCAACCGCCGCGCCGGGGGTGTCCGCAACCCCGACTACGGAGGCACCTTCGTGTTCACCAACGACTTCGCCGCGCTCGGCCCCGACGGTCCCGTCCTCGTCGATGACGGCGAGCCGCTGCTGAGGGCCGAGACGGCCTCGGGGACCTGTCGCGTCATCTGCTTCTCGCCGCGCCACGACCTGTCGCTGGCGTCGATGGTCCCCGAGAAGGTGGAGTCGGTGGTGGACCTGTGGGCCGCACAGGTGGATGGGCTCGCCGCCGAGCACGCCTGGGTGCAGGTGTTCGAGAACCGCGGCGCCGAGATGGGCGCCTCCAACCCGCATCCCCACGGGCAGGTGTGGGCCACCTCGGCGGTTCCCGGGATCGTCGCCCGCGAGGACGCCACCCAGCGGCGTCACCACGCCGACTCCGGCTCGCTCCTGCTCGCCGACTACCTCGACCGCGAGCTGGCGGCGGGGCTGCGGGTGGTGGTCGACACTGCCGATTGGAACGCAGTGGTGCCCTTCTGGGCCGCCTGGCCCTACGAGACCCTGCTGGTCCCCAAGGCCCCGGTCTCCCGCCTCCCCGATCTCGACCCGACGCAGCGTGCCGGCCTGGCGACCGCGCTCGCCGAACTGCTGGCGCGCTACGACAACCTCTTCCGTCGGCCCTTCCCCTACTCCATGGGGTGGCACGGCGCCCCGGGAACCGCGGCGGCGCCGCACTGGCAGCTCCACGCCCACTTCTACCCGCCCCTCCTCGGGCCGCAGAAGCGGAAGTTCATGGTGGGCTACGAGCTGCTGGCCGAGCTCCAGCGCGACCTCACACCGGAAGCGGCGGCGGCCCACCTCCGGGCGGTCCCTGCCGTCCATCACGCCCGGGCGGGGACGTGATCTCCCAGGCGCGCGCACAGTTCGCCCGCCATCTGGGCGGCTCGCCCTCGGTGGTCGTCCGTTCCCCGGGCCGTGTCAACCTGATCGGGGAGCACACCGACTACAACGACGGCTTCGTCCTGCCCCTCGCCATCGACCGGGCGATATGGGTGGCGGCGCGACCCCGGGACGACGGGGTGGTGCGGGTGTGGAGCGACCACGCCGCCGTTTGGGCCGAGTTCTCCCTCACCAGGCTGATGCGAGCGCCCGGATGGGACGCCTACCTGCAGGGCGTTGCCCACGAGATGATCGGCGCCGGCCACCCCCTGGTGGGGTGGGAAGGTGTGATGGTGGCCGACCTCCCCGTCGGTGCCGGCCTCTCCTCGTCGGCGGCGCTCGAGCTGGCGGTGGCGATGACGTTCGCCGCCGTGGGCGGGTTGCCCTGGGATCCGGTGGCGATGGCGCAGCTGGCCCAGCGGGCCGACAACCACTGGGTCGGGATCGGGTCGGGCATCATGGACCACCTCACCTGCGCCGCCGCCGTCGAGGGTACGGCACTGATGATCGACTGCCGGCACCTCACCACCGAGCCGGTGCCGCTCCCTGACGGCGTTGCAGTGGCCATCCTCGACACCGGGACCCGCCGCCGCCTCACCGAGTCCGTCTACAACGAGAGGCGCCAGGCCTGTGAGAGGGTTGCGGGCGCCCTCGGCATCGCTGCGCTGCGCGATGCCACCTTGGAGGACCTGGCGGCCGCCGCGGGCCGCATCGATGCGGTGGACCTGCGGCGGGCGCAATACGTGGTGGCGGAGAACCGGCGCGTCCCGGAGATGGCGGAGCGGCTGATCGCCGGTGACCTGGAAGCCTGCGGAGACCTGATGGCCGCCGGCCACGCCGGCCTGCGGGACGGCTACGAAGTCTCCTCGCCCGCCCTCGACGCCATGGTGCAGGCCGCCCTCGACGCACCCGGATGTCGCGGGGCCCGACTGACGGGAGCCGGCCTCGGCGGCTGCTGCGTCGCCCTCGTCGACGCCGCCTCCCTGGAGCCCTTCGCCGCCGCCACCCTCGACGCCTACGAGAAGGCCACCGGCCTCAAGGGGGAGGTGACCTTCACCAAACCCGTCCGCGGCACCTCAGTGGAATACCTAGTACCTAGTCCGTAGTACCTAGTACGTAGTAGTACTGGCTACCGGATACTGGCGACTGGATACTGATCCGCTATCGTGCCGCCCGCTCGCTTTCTGGGTTGGGCGGCGAGCCGCGGGCGCGACCCGCGCCGCAACCGGCACGGTTCCGGCCGATGCCAAACCAAGCAGGAGGATCGATGTCCCTAGTCGACAGTGTCACCAGCGGTGTGGTGCTCGCCGCCGAGGGCGGCTACCAGGAATTCGTGCTCGGAGCCGCCGAGTGGGCGATCCTCATCTTCTCCGGGCTCACCGCGCTACTGGCGCTTGCCGTCGGGTCGCACCTGGTGCGCGGCGTGCTGGCCGCCGACCAGGGCACGCCGAAGATGATCGAGATCGCCCAGGCCATCCAGGAGGGCGCCTCCGCCTACCTGCGCCGACAGTTCCGCACCATCGCCGTGATCCTGATCCCGCTGGCCGTGGTGGTGTTCCTCACCTCGACGGCGGTTCTCAAACCTAACGGTGAAACGGCGCTGACCTTCTTCCAGTCAGGGTTCTTCCGGACCGCCGCCTTCATCGCCGGGTGTTTCCTGTCCGGCCTCACCGGCTACGTCGGCATGACGCTGGCAACGCGGGGCAACGTCCGTACCGCCGCCGCCGCCCGCTCCGGCTCGCTGCCGGCCGCTCTCAAGGTGGCCTTCCGAACCGGAGGCGTCGCCGGCATGTTCACCGTCGGGCTGGGGCTGCTCGGCGCCACGGTGATCATCATGCTGTTCCAGAACACCAGCTCGGCAATCCTGGTCGGGTTCGGGTTCGGCGGCTCGCTGCTCGCTCTGTTCCTGCGGGTGGGCGGCGGCATCTTCACCAAGGCCGCCGACGTCGGTGCCGACCTGGTGGGCAAGGTCGAGGCGGGCATCCCCGAGGACGATCCCCGCAACCCGGCCACCATCGCCGACAACGTGGGTGACAACGTGGGCGACTGCGCCGGGATGGCCGCCGACCTGTTCGAGTCCTACGAGGTGACCCTGGTCGCCGCCATCATCCTCGGTGTCCCCGCCTTCGCCGCCATCGGCGCCAACCCGGCCCTGGGCCTGGTGTTCCCGGTGGCCGCCCGGGCGATCGGCGTCCTCGCCTCGATCGCCGGGGTGTACGCGGTACGGGCCAAGGAGGGCGAGACCAGCGCCATGGCCCCCATCAACCGGGGTTTCCTCACCGCCGGCATCCTCACCGTGATCGGTACCGCCATCATCGCCCTCTTCTACGTGGGCAACGAGACGGACTTCAACGAGGGTTGGCGGGTCTTCGGCGCCGTCGTGGTCGGCCTCGTCCTGGCCCAGGCGGTGAGCAAGCTCACCGAGTACTTCACCGCCACCGAGCACACCCCGGTGCGCGAGATCGCCGAGTCTGCACGGTCGGGACCTGCCACCACCATCCTCTCCGGCACCGCATCGGGGCTGGAGTCGTCGGTGTACGCCATCATCGCCATCGCCATCGCCATCGCCGTGTCACTGGCACTGGGAGGCGGCAACCTGCTGTTCTCGTTCTATCTGGTCGCCCTGTGCGGCATGGGGATGCTGGCCACCACCGGCGTGATCGTCTCGGAGGACACCTTCGGCCCGGTGGCCGACAACGCCGCCGGCATCGCCGAGATGTCGGGCGAGTTCGAAGGCGAGGCTCAGCGGATCATGGTGAGCCTCGATGCGGTGGGCAACACCACCAAGGCGGTGACCAAGGGCTACGCCATCGGCTCGGCGGCGATCACCGCCG
>CAZOGW010000192.1:0-3995 GCA_964579415.1 uncultured Acidimicrobiaceae bacterium
ATCAGCCCCTGTCCACGGTTTCGCGGCGGACTCTCAGAGGATGAAGTCCGGGGCGCCGAGGTCGCGCAGGTCGACGTCGACGAGACGGAGGCCGCTGCCGCCGCCGAACTCGAACTGCACGTCGTCGCCGACCTGCCGGGCGTGGGAGAGCGCCTGCGCGGCGGTGCGGAAGTTGAAGTCGTCGAGGTCGATGCGGTCGCGGCCGTCCTCGAAGTCCTCGATGACGTCGCGGCCCTCGCCGCGCTCGAACTCGAAGACGTCGCGCCCGGCGCCGCCCCACAGGCGGTCGTTGCCGGTGCCGCCGTCCAGTCGGTCGTTCCCGGCGCCGCCCCACAGGCGATCGTTGCCGCTGCCGCCGTCGATCTCGTCGCGGCCGGCGCCGCCGAGGAGCACGTCGTTGCCGGCGTCGCCGTCGATCTCGTCGTTGCCGGCGTCGCCGTAGATGGTGTCGTTGCCGCCGTTGCCCTCGATCTCGTCGTTGCCGCCGCGGCCGCGGATCAGGTCCGCGAAGCGGGTGCCCTCGAGGTCGTTGCTCCGGTTGTTTCCGGTGATTGTCGCCATGATGGTCTCTCCTGTGTCTTCATCCGGGATGCCCTGCCGTCGCTGCGGGGCTCCCGACGCGCCTTCTCTGCACCGAGTCGCCTGACGTGGTCCTGACGCCGGCCGTCAGCGTCCTGTCAGGTTCGGTGCGCTAGAAAGGTCGTCGCCATGCGCCGACCCTGCCTCGCCCTCGCCCTCGCCCTCGCCCTCGCCCTCGCCCTCGCGGCCGTGCTGCCCGTCGCGGCCGGCGGCGACGCGCCCGCCGACCCGGTCGCCGACTTCGATCGCGCGCTGGAAGCGGTGGCGCGCGGCGAGATCAAGCGCCTCTCGGAGATCATGCCGGGCATCGAGGAGGAGTTCGGCGGGCGGGCGGTCGAGACCGAACTCGAGACCGACCACGGCCGCTGGGTCTACGAATTCGAGATCCTCACCCCTGACGGACGCCTGTTCGAGGTGGACGTCGATGCCGTGACGGGCGAAGTCATCGACGTCGAGGAAGAGGTCGATTGAGACATGCGCGCCCTCGTCGTGGAGGACGACCCGCGCATCGCGCGGGATCTCGAGGCGGCGCTGGCCGGCGCCGGCTTCCGGGTGGAGCGCGCGGCCGACGGCGAGACGGCGTGGTTCCTCGGCGACACCGAGGACTATGACCTCGTCGTCCTCGATCTCGGCCTGCCGCGCATGGACGGCCTCGCCGCGCTGAAGCGCTGGCGGGCGAACGGGCGCGAGACCCCCGTCCTCGTCCTCTCGGCACGCGGCACCTGGGCCGAGCGCGTCGACGGCATCAACGCCGGCGCCGACGACTACCTGCCGAAGCCCTTCCGCATCGAGGAGCTCATCGCCCGGGCGCGGGCGCTCGTGCGCCGCTCGGCCGGCCGCGGCGGCGCGGTGCAGGAGCTCGGCGGGCTCGTCATCGACACGACCCGGATGACGGTGACCCTCGACGGCCGGCCGGTCGACCTCAGCGGGCTCGAGTACCGGCTGCTGACCTGTCTCGCCCTGCAGCCGGGCCGGGTCACGCCGCCGGCCGAGCTCCTCGAGCAGCTCTACGGCGACGACGACGCCCGCGAGGCGAACGCGCTCGAGGCCTTGGTGGCGCGGCTCCGCCGCAAGCTCGGCGCCGGCGTCATCGGGACGCGGCGCGGCTTCGGCTACTTCCTCGAGAGCGCCCCCGGACGCGGCCCGCGGTGAGCCGTCGCTCGCTGCGGCTGCGGTTCCTGACCGTCGGGGTCGCAGCGCTCGCGGCCACGCTCGCCGTCGCCGTGTTCGGCCTCGCCCTCCTCTTCGAGCGCCACGTCGAGCGGCGCGCCATCGCCGAGCTCTCGGCCCGCCTCGACGAGATCGCCGCCAGCCTGCGCACCGAGGACGGGGACGTCCGGCTCGAGCGGCTGCCGACCGACCCCCGCTACGCCCGGCCGCTGTCGGGCGCCTACTGGCAGATCGCGACGCCGTCCCGGGTGCTGCGCTCGCGCTCGCTCTGGGACCACGCGCTGGAGCTGCCGCCGCGCGGTGCCGACGCGGCGAACCTGCGGGTGATCCGGGTGACCGGCCCGCGCGGGGAGTCGCTCCTCGCCATCGAGCGCGCGCTCCGGGTCGGGCCGCAGGCGACGGAGGTGAGCGCGGTGGTGGCGATGGACCGGGCCGAGCTCACCGCGGCCCGGACGGCGTTCCTGCGCGACCTCACGCCCTACCTCGCGCTGATCGCCGCCGTGCTCCTCGCCGCCGGCTGGGCGCTCGTCATGATCGGGCTGAGACCGCTCGCCGACGTCGGCGCCCGGGTCGCCGCGCTTCGCTCCGGCGGCGCCGCGCGCCTCGGCGGCGGCTTCCCGGCCGAGGTGCAGCCGCTCGCCGCCGAGATCGACGCGCTGATCGCCGCCCGCGAGGCCGACACCGCCCGGGCGCGCACCCGCGCGGGCGACCTCGCGCACGCGCTGAAGACCCCGCTCCAGGCGCTCCTCGGCGAGGCCGCGCGCCTGCGCGCCGCGGGGGGCGACGCGGCCGCGGCGGGGATCGAGGACATCGCCGGCGTCATCGACCGGCACGTCCAGCGCGAGCTCGCCCGCACCCGGGTCGCGACCCCGGTCCGGGCCGCCTCCGCCCGGCCCGCCGAGGCGATCGAGGGGGTGCTCGCCGTGATACGGCGCACCCCGGCGGGCAGGCGGGTCAGCTGGTCGGTCGTCGCCGAGCCGGAGCTGCGGGTGCGGATCGACCCGACCGACCTGACCGAGGCGCTGGGCGCGCTCGTCGAGAACGCGGCGCGGCACGCGCGCGGGCGGGTCGCGATCACCGCCGGGCGGCGCGGCGCCTTCGCCGACATCGTCGTCCGCGACGACGGCGCCGGCGTCGGGCAGGCGGAGCTCGACCGCATCCGCAGCCGCGGCGCGCGGCTCGACGCGCGCTTCGCGGGCCACGGCCTCGGCCTCGCCATCGCCGACGAGATCGCCGCCGCCGCGGGCGGCAGCCTCGCGCTCGCCAGCGCGTCGCCCGGCCTCGAGGCGACCCTGTCGCTGCCGCTGGCGTGACGCCGCCCGCTGCCGGTTGCCGCACCGCTGCGGCCGCCCGTCACGCCAGCGGCGGACCATCCCCACGCGCCCCGCACATGTCGGTGCTCCGCCGCTTCACGATGTGGCCGGCCGCGAGCATGTGCTCGGTCAGGCTCTCCACCCAGGCGGTGAAGCACTCGGCGAAGAGCGGCGCGGGCAGCGCGTTCATCACGTCGTTCAGCGTGTCGTGCGAGGCGATGCCGCGCTCGTAGGGCAGCAGCCGCCGCAGGAACGCGAGCTTGCGGCTCCCCCACCGCGCGATCTCGACGAAGTCCTCCGCCCCGCCCAGCGTCGCACGGAGCACGACGAGCAGGATCTCGGGCAAGGGATAGACCACCTTCCACGCCTGCCGCGGGTCTTCGAGGGCCGAGAAATGGTCGATGAAAGCCTTGCCGGACATGGATCGCCTCGCTGCTTCGAGGCCGCCCATGAATCACGGCACATCCCGTGCCGGAATCCCCCTCCGCTTCAAGCGATCGCCCTGGGCGGCGGCATCACGGCTATCGCATTTGGCCGATGATGGTTCTCGCGAATGCGTCGGACCATCCGGAGCGCTTGCGTTTGCGGGCGACGGACATCTTCGGCCTCGCGGTGTTGAGGAGGTTGAGGGAGGCGCCTGAGGATGGCGAGGTTATCGGGGCCGTTGTCGCGGCGGTTGGCCGGCCTCGACCAGGGTGTCGACGATCAGTCCCGACGGCCGCTCGATCGCGACCGGCAGCGCCGCGGCATCCCCGAGACGCGCCAGACGCCGGACGAGGGCGCGCAGGCCCTCGGCGTCGTGCCGCGCCTCGAAGCGGTCGGCGACCGCGCCGCTGTCCTTGTCGATGATGCAGACGGGGGCCGTTGAAAAAGGAGGGCGTGGCTGATTCTTTGCGATCGTGGGCGGCAGCGAGGGGACGGGGATGTTGCAGC
>CAZOGW010000193.1:0-1915 GCA_964579415.1 uncultured Acidimicrobiaceae bacterium
CTCCAATGGGGTGATGTCGTCGAGCTTCCAGCTTCGGTCGAAGTAGGGCTCGAGGGGACCGTAGAACCGGGTGTAGGCGAACCAGTGCTTGCCGGGGATGGTCTGGACCCAGTTGGACTCCTTGTCCTCGGGGGGCGTCGGACCGAAGTAGAGGTCGACGGAGCCGTCGCCGTTGACCTGTAGATCGGCGTTTCGTGAGCCACGGTCGCCGCGCTGCTGCTCGTTGTCGATGAGGCACCGCGTCGCCACGTCGTAGACGGTGACGGACCAGAACAACTTGGCGGGCGGGTCGGCGGGAACGTGCAGCGTGTAGTCCTTGGCGCCGTCGAGCCACGCACCGTCGGCGTCGGTGTAGGCACCGAGGTAGGCCTGACCCAGTCCGGGTGTCTGGCTTTTCATCGCTTCGGAGAAGCTGACCGCTTCGTAGAACCACGCAGCGCGTTCCAGAAGCTGGTCGTAGTACGGGCCGCGCTGGGACGAGTTGTCGAGCTGCAGCACCAGGTCCCATTGCCGGTCCGGCCAGTATCCGGCGCCGGGGAAGCGCTTGGCGAACGAGTTGGCCTGGGCCATCAGCTCGCCGGCGGCCGTCGCCTCGGTGAGGATGCGGGTGAGGCGGTCGTCGGGGGCGAAGGGCTTGTCCTTCTCGATGCCGAGCTGTTTGAGCATCGCCAGGTAGAACCGGTCGCGTTCGTCGACGATCTCGGACTGGTAGATGTCGTGCAGACGCACCCAGTACTCGAGGCCGCGGGGTTGGTCGCCGGTCCATGGTCGCCCGGCGGGCGAGACGAGGCGGGTCGGCGGCGGGTCGTCGCGCTGGTCGTAGGGATAGATGCGCACTTCGTCGACCAGCGCCTGGGAGCGGACCGGATCGGGATCGAGGGTACGGAACCCGAACATGATGTTCATGCCGGTGGAAAGCATCACGTTGTAGCCGTCCGCGTCCGCGGGTGGCTCCTGGCCCGGGGGCACGATGAGATGCTTCCCGCCCTGGCCCTTGTCGGGGCCCATCTCACCGAGCACCCCGATCTCACGCTGCCAGAAGTCCGACACCCCACCCGCCGTCGGCCCGGCGGGGAGCTCGATGACGAGCGGGCCTGTCTCGGCGAGAGCGATGAAGTTGATGATGTAGGGGGTGGTGGCGTTGGCCGTGATCAGCCCGAGGCGATCCTGGTAGGTGACGTAGTGGACGAGGTCGGTGTTCGACGCCCCGAACACTTCACGGTGTTGGAGCTGCCATTGCGCATACGACACCAACGGCAAAGACCACAGGTACGCCTGGCATGCCAACTGGTAGTCCAACTCGTCGAACACCACATCGACGTCGGCCCGCGCCGGCAGCTCGCCGTCCATCGCCACCTCGGCCAACCGCCCCGGAAGTCCCTCAACCACAACGAACCGTCCTCTCCATGGCGAATCTGGTCCGCCATTTTGGCACCCCCGCGATCTGGCCCCTGCACGGTGGTGTCCCAACAGGCGATGCGAACATCGAGCAGGAAGTTCCCATCGAGAATTCACGAGGCGATGGCCTTGGTGTGGACCCGCTACCCACGAGATCGCCCGGCGAATCCTCACTCGCCCGCCGCGGCGAGTGGACTTGCGGGCTGTTCTATCCGAAGGGGTTGACCACGAGGACGCCGGCGATCCGCTGTCTATCGGTGAGGTCTTCGGTCCACACGGTCCCGCTCTCAGGTGATCTCGGAATTCTGTAAACGGACCGGAGCCGTACTCCATGCCGTGGCAAGTGTCCTATCCTTATGGAGGATCCTCGACCCTCGGGGAAACGGCTGTTTCGCTGCTAGTGCGGTGCCGTTTCGATCCGGCTGAGCAGCTCTCTATCCACCATCGTCGCTGCTTGGTCGATGTCGTAGTCGCCGACGACGGCGAGCAGGTCGAGATCGGAGCGGAACAGCGGGTG
>CAZOGW010000193.1:2015-3872 GCA_964579415.1 uncultured Acidimicrobiaceae bacterium
TGATCCGGAGCAACTCTCCGGTTTCGAAAGTGCCGAGAACCCACAGCTTGGGATGAACTCCGATCTGGGTCTCGACGTCGAGGTCCAGGTCGGCCGCGATCTCTCTGAGGGAGTCGAAGGTGCCGCCGATCGGACCGGCCGTACGCCTCACGTAGTCGAGGTCCTCGCTGTAGCGGCGAGGAGCGGCGAGGTGGAGCTTGTGGAGGCACGTTCCTCCCCGGAGTATGAGTTCATCGCGGAGGCCCGGATGCTCGGCGATGGCGATCATGAGGCGACTGAGCATCAGGTCCTGTTCGACCTGATCCTGCGAAGGCCAAGGCGCCACTTCCGTCCACTCGGTGAGGACAAACCGAGGGATCACGGTGACTCGGACTCCGGCTCAAAGTTGATCCGAAGCCTCCACCTCGCATCCACCGGACCTTCGTCCGGACCATACGGGTCCATCAGCGACGCTTCGCGGGTACGCGGGATCGCCGCATGCAGTTCGGACACGTCCATCGAAGCCTCGTTCTCCAACAGCCATCCAATGCGCCGCGCCGGTGCCGGTGCGAAGCGCGGCACGAGGGCCGCCAGGGCAGAGTCGGAGAGACGTTCTCGGTACACCAACTCGGTAGCAACCGTTGCGACGTTGTCCAGACCCCCCGCTTCGGTGAGACGGCTGGCGAGATCGAACAGAGTGAGTTCGGCGGTGGACACTCGCATCGTGCCCGTCTCCGTGTTGACCCGCTCGATGGGTAGCCCGTCGAGGTCGGATCTCGTGATGAAGTGGAGCCGCACCCGACCGAACGCACGATCCCGCACTGGACGGTCGACCATCACCTGGAACACCTGCGGCCGATGATGCGCCGCCCCGTGTATCTCAGCGGCGGAGAGGAACCCCGCGTAGTAGTCGCGCCCGAGATGGCCCATCATCGCATCGACGAACCACGAAGCCGGCACCGCTCCCCATTGCCGATAGTGCGGCGGAATCGGGACATACAGTCCCCGAGCCGGACTGAAGATCCGATTCCGGCGCGTCAGTCGGGCCAACCCCGAGTGGACCGATGCTTCGGCCGCGCTGGAGAGGGCATGGGCGTCGTGAGTCGTGAAGTGCGGTACTCCCCGACTGAGCAGCCAATCTGGAAGATCCTCAAGCGACGGAGCCCGAGTTGGAGCAGACATGCCACTAGCTTAAACGCGCATATCGCGCATAGTGTGCATAAACTAGCGCTACACGCGAGTTTACGCATGTTCGGACCACCTATGGAATCGTCGCGCGAGTCACCTGCAACGCTTCGTGAGTGCCGCTCACCTGCATCTCGCCTGGATCTGCCGCGGTCGTTACCGAAGGTGGTAGCGGACGTAGATGACGCCGTTGCCGAACCGGTGCTCGTCGACGAGCTCAAGATCGGCGCGCCAGTCGGTCGGCAGTGCAGGATTGCGCCCACCGAGGACGACCGGCCAGACGAACAGGGCCAGCTCGTCGACCAGCCCGGCGACGAGCGCCTGTACCGCGAGGTTCGGGCCACCTACCAACAGATCCCTGCCGGCGGCGGCCTTCAGATCGTGTACCGCGCCGGGGTCGAAGCGGCGTTCGAGCCGAGTGTTCGCCGTGAACGGGGCGGCCAGGGTCGAGGAGTAGACGACCTTGTCCGCAGCCTGCCATGCGCTCGCGTAGTCGGCCATGAGGTCCGACCGCGCAGCCAGGGTGGAGTCGGTCTCCCACACGGCCATCGTCTCGTACATCCGCCGCCCATACAGGTACGTGCCTGCGGACCCCATGAGCTTGGTGATGGACACGAAGACCTCGTCGTCCGGAGGAGCCCAGTCGAACCCGCCGCGTTCGTCCTCGGTGTAGCCGTCGAGGGACATGTTCGA
>CAZOGW010000194.1:0-3834 GCA_964579415.1 uncultured Acidimicrobiaceae bacterium
TCACGGCGGACTGGTCCACAACCCATCGGTGTTCGACCAGATCGAGGGCATCCTCACCGGGAAGCGGGTGACCCATCGCGCCCGCCCCAAGCAACTGTCCGTCGAGATACCCGAGACTCTCGACCCGGAAGAGCCCCTCGTGGTTCGGGCCTCGGTGGCAACAGGTGGAGATGCACCGCTCGAAGTGGTGGTCGCCGATGAGTCAGGGCACCCTGTCGGTCGGGAGATCCGTGTTCTCCCCACGGTCGATGGCCCGCAAGCCGTCCCATCACTCTCCGGCCCAGGCGTCTACCAGGTCACCGTCCGCGGCGCCGGCCCCACCGGAGCGACGGTGAGCCCAATCACCAGCATCGTGCTGGCCTGGCCGAGGGAGGCCGAACTCGGCCTCGACAGGTTGTAAGGGATGCGGGGCTCTCCAAGGCCAAGCGGGTCGCTTCGACGTCGCCCGGTCGGAGATGGCCGCGAACGTCAGCTCGGCGGCGAAATCCCCACAGCAGCCAGGTCGCCATTGGCTTCCCCCAGCCTCGCCAAGGAGCACCGGTCAGGAGGGCGGCGGATCCTTGTAGAGCGGGGGATGGAACAGGACGCCGGATCGCTGGACCTCGAATACACCCATGTCATGGCGTGCCAGAAGACTCTCCAACTGGTCTATGTGGCGGGACAGGAGATCGACCGCGTCGAGCTGATGGACGCGGAGCCAGACGTGCCGTCCGAACGTGAAGCGACGCCGACGCTGGGTCGCCTCCCGATCGTGGGTCACCAGAGCCGCACGCTGGTCGTCGGCGTACGCCGCGACGGCGTCGTCGTCCGCTCCTCCCAATCCTGCTTCGACGATGCTCCAGCAATCGTGGCCGCGCCGCCGCAGGAACGTCCGCACCGCCAGCGCGTCGACGTCCTCATCGAGCACGAAGCGCATCTACGCGACAGACGCCGCCGCCCGGGCCGCCGCGATGTCCTCGCTGGTGAGACTGGGAAACGCCCTCAAGATCTGTTCTTCGCTGTGTCCCGCGGCGAGGTACCGCTCTACGGCTTCCACAGGAACCCTGGTCCCACGAAAGACCGGCTTCGATCCCTGCACCTTGCGGCGCCGTTCCACGGTCCCGGCGTCATCTCGGCTACGCGTCAGGCGATCTGAGATCCGGGTGCGAATCTGCTCCAGGTCGAGAACCTGCCACAAGACGCCCTCGTATGGACGCCGCGAGTCTTCCCACGTGCCATCGGGAAGCTCAAAGACGAGAACATTGCCGGTCACGGCGAAGCGGAGCTGGCGAAGCGGCGCCGTGTAACCCCGATCGCGCAGCCGATCGATGATGCGACGGATGTGCTGCAGCGAGATGCCCTGGTGCCGCAACTCCGAGGCAACTACAGCCTCCACGATGCTGGGCAGCGAGTAGAGCCGCACCACATTCCTGGGACTGATCTGTCGCACGACATCGGGCTCGATCAGACCGGTGTCTTCCCAGTACCGCAGGCGCCTACGGCTGATGGCGGCGATCCGAGCGGCGTGGTCGTCGGTGACCATCGTCTCGGTGGTGTCGTTCACACAATCCTCCAAGGTCCCCTGCAGTTCATCGTACCGTCCGCGCCGGCCCCCGGATGGATTGTCGGGTACAGGGCTTTTCGCACTGCTCCCCTGCCGGTAACGCTTGGGAGGAGAACGGCCGCCTACACCGCGACGGGCGCCGAGCCACACCGGCTCGCGGCATTGCTCTAGCTGACTTTCGTCAACCCGTCGGTGCTGAGACCGCCACGAAGATGCGCTCGGCCGCGAAGTCGCCGACTCCTACCAGGTCGCCGTTGACGGCCACCGTGAGTGCGCCGTGGGGGTCCTTCTCGGTGAGTTCCACCTGGGCGCCGGGGCGCAGGTTGGAGCGGTCCAGGTAGCCCATCATCTCGGCGTCGAGTTCCAGTTCCTCGGAGATGCGCTCCAGTTCCAGCGACTCGCCGACGAGCATCTCCGAGAGGGGCTTCATCCGCGGCGGCTTGTAGCCGGCGCCGGGGATGGGGTTTCCGTGGGGGCACGTCTTGGGGTCGTCCATCACGGCCCACATCGCCGCCTCGACGTCGTCGGAGATGGTGGTCTCCCACACCTCGGCCTCGGCGTGGACCTTGTCCCAGGGAAGCTTGAGGACCTCGGAGAGGAACCTCTCGGAGAGGCGGTGCCGCCTCACGATGACCTCGGCGAGGTGGCGGCCCGCCTCGGTGAGCTTGACGCCGTCGGTGGAGTCGATGAGGCCCTCCCCCTCCATGCGGCGCATCATCTCCGACACGCTGGCCCGGCTCACCCCGAGCCAGTCGGCGATGCGGGCCTGGATGACGGGAATGCCTTCCTCCTCGATCTCCCAGATCGCCTCGGCGTACTCGCGGAACTTGATGCTGTAGGTCGGGGACTCCATGAGGTCATGGTAACCCGGCTCCCGACGCGGCGTCGGGGGGCCCGATTCGGGGAACCTGTATCGTCCCCGCCATGGCCGACAGCTACCACATGACACCCGACGAGTTCCGCAGGCACGGCCACGCCCTGATCGACTGGATCGCCGCGTACATGGAGGAGGTGGAGAGCCTGCCCATCGTGCCCTCGGTGACGCCGGGCGACGTGGTGCGGGCACTCCCCCGCTCCGCCCCCGAGCAACCGGAGGACTTCTCCGCCATCCTCGCCGACCTCGACACCGTGGTGAAGCCGGCACTGACGCACTGGCAGTCGCCGGGCTGGTTCGGCTACTTCCCCGCCAACACCTCCGGGCCGGGCATCCTCGGCGATCTGGCCTCCTCCGGGCTGGGCCAGCAGGGGATGTTGTGGCTCACCAGCCCCGCCTGCACCGAGGTGGAGATGGTGATGATGGACTGGCTGGTCGACCTGATGGGCCTGCCGCAGACCTGGAAGATGGACGGCCCCGGTGGCGGTGTGATCCAGATGTCGGCGTCGGACTCCACCCACACCGCCCTGGCGGTGGCCCGTATCGCCGCCACCGGGCAGGACCCGGCGGCCGACGTGGTTGCCTACACCTCCAGCCAGGCGCACTCCTCGACCGAGAAGGGGGCGCGGATCGCCGGCTACCGACACCTGCGGCTCATCGACGTCGACAAGGAGTTCGCCATGGTGCCCGAGGCGCTGGAACAGGCGATCGAGGCCGATCTCTCCGCCGGGCTCACCCCGGCGTACGTGACCTCGACGGTGGGCACCACCGGGACCACCGCCGTCGACCCGGTACGCGCCATCGCCGGTATCGCTTGCCGCCACCGGCTGTGGCACCACGTCGACGCCGCCTACGCCGGCACCGCCATGATCCTCCCCGAGTTGCGCCACCACCAGGACGGCCTCGAGTTGGTGGACAGCTACACCTTCAACCCGCACAAGTGGATGTTCACCAACTTCGACTGCTCCGCCTTCTACGTGGCGGACCGCAAGCCGCTCATCGAAGCCATGAGCATCCTTCCCCCCTACCTGCGCAACACCGCAAGCGACACCGGCGAGGTGGTCGACTACCGGGACTGGCACGTGCCGTTGGGGCGGCGCTTCCGGGCCCTCAAGCTGTGGTTCGTGCTGCGCAGCTACGGCGCCGAGGGAATCCGCCACCACGTGCGCCGCCACATCGAGCTCGCCTCCGGTCTGCGTGCCCGGCTCGAGGCCGACGACCGCTTCGTGGTGGCGGCTCCGTCACCCTTCGCCCTGGTCTGTTTCCGCCTCGCCGCCGGCAGCGCCGCCACCGACGCCCTGGCGGAGCACATCAACGCCTCCGGAAAGGCCTACGTGACCGCCTCCAAGCTGGACGGCGAGTCGATCATCCGCGTCTCCGTCGGCCAGACCCACACCGAGCAACGCCACGTCGACGC
>CAZOGW010000195.1:0-3816 GCA_964579415.1 uncultured Acidimicrobiaceae bacterium
CTAAGTACTAAGTACTACGTCTGGCGATGGATACGTGATACGTAATACGTAATACGTGATACGTGATACGACAGAGTTGCTGGAGCGCCGCCAGGCAGGCTGTCCCCTATCCTCCCCGCATGGCGGAGGACCTCTCGGCGGTAGGAGGGGGGAGCGGGCGCTCGGGCTTGGTGCGCCGGCGCATTGTCGCGGTCGCCGGAGTCCTGGCGGTCTTCATCGTGCTCTGGGAGGGGTACAAGCTCGTCGGCACCGCCTGGGGTGGAACCTGGCCGTTCACCGAGGTGCCGATGCGGCCGCCGCCCGACAACCGCTCCATGCCGCACGTGTGGGATATCGTCGCCGCCGTGTTCGCCCCGGCCCGCCGCGGTGGTGACCCGCTGTGGCAGGTGCTCGGAGCCGCCTCCCTGTACACGCTGCGGGAAGCCGCCCTCGGGTTCGTGATCGGCGCCGCCGTCGGCTTCGGCCTCGGGGTGCTGTTCGTCCGCTCCCGGCTCTCCGAGCGGGCCTTCATGCCCTACGTGGTGGCGAGCCAGACGGTCCCCATCCTCGCCATCGCCCCCATGGTGGTGATCTGGGGCGGCCGGGCGGGACTGCCACAGTGGGTGTCGGTGGCGATCATCGCCGCCTACCTCACCTTCTTCCCGGTCACCATCAACACACTGCGGGGTCTGCGCTCCCCGGCGCCCACCGCCACCGAACTGATGCGCAGCTACGCCGCTACCAGCAGCGAGGAGCTGTGGAAGCTGCAGGTGCCGGCGGCATTGCCCTTCATCTTCACCGCCCTCAAGATATCGGCGGCGGCCAGCGTCCTCGGCGCCATCGTCGGTGAACTGCCCGCCGGGTACTCCGCCGGGCTGGGGCGGGCGCTGCTCAGCTTCTCGCAGCAGTTCACCGCCAGCCCGGAGAAGCTCTACGCCGCGGTGCTGTTCTCCGCCCTCGCCGGGGTGGTGTTCGTCGGGCTGGTGACGCTGGCCGAGGCCCGGGTGACGGCGGGATGGCACCGCGAGGCCGCCACATGACCGTCAACGTGCCCTACGGTGTCGCCGCGGTCTCGGCCACCGGGCTGGGGAAGACCTACGGCACCGGCGACGGCAAGGTCGAGGCACTGCGCGGCATCGACCTCACCGTCGCCCCGGGAGAGTTCGTCTCCCTCATCGGGCCCTCCGGGTGCGGAAAGAGCACCCTGCTGCGCCTCATCGGAGACTTGGTCACCCCCACCGAGGGGGAGCTCACGATCAACGGCAAGACACCGCACCAGG
Source organism: uncultured Acidimicrobiaceae bacterium (assembly GCA_964579415.1). Lineage (GTDB taxonomy): Bacteria > Actinomycetota > Acidimicrobiia > Spongiisociales > UBA5794 > CAZOGW01. The sequence goes on from CAZOGW010000195.1 coordinate 1,260, forward strand.
CCCGCCTCGACCGGGACTACGGCATGGTGTTCCAACAGGCGACCCTGCTCGACTGGCGCAACGTGCGCAAGAACGTGGAACTCCCGCTGGAGATCATGAACCTGGGCGCCGACGAGCGCGCCAACCGGGCCCGGGAGATGCTGGACCTGGTGGAACTCGGCGAGTTCGCCGACCACCAGCCCTGGCAGCTCTCCGGGGGCATGCAACAGAGGGTGGCCATCGCCCGCGCCCTCGCCTTCCGGCCGTCGCTGCTGCTGATGGACGAGCCCTTCGGCGCCCTCGACGAGATGACCCGGGAGCGCATGCAGCAGGAGGTGCTGCAGATCTGGAGCCGCACCGGCACCACCGTCGTGTTCGTCACCCACTCCATCCCCGAGGCGGTATTCATCTCCGGCCGGGTGGTGGTGATGTCGCCCCGACCGGGGAGGATCGCACGGGTCATCGAGGTCGATCTGCCCCACCCCCGCGACGTCGAGACCCGCGAGTCGCAGGGCTTCTTCGACAAGATCACCGAGGTGCGCGAGGCGCTGCGGGGGACGGAGGGACAGGAGTGAGGGAGCGGACCCGCTCGGTGATGCCTGCTGTGGTGGCATTCGTCGTGATCGTGGGTCTGTGGGAGGCGCTCATCCGTATCTTCGACATCGAGAGCTTCATCCTTCCCCGGCCCTCGGACATCCTCACCCAGTTCTTCGCCAACGCCGAGGTGATCTGGGGCGCCGGCTGGCGCACCCTGCAGGAGGCCCTGGGTGGGCTGGTCATCGGCACCGTCGCCGGCGTGGTGGCGTCGCTGGCGGCGGCGCGGTGGGTGCTGGTGCGGGACGGCCTACTGCCGATCGCGGTGGCGGCCAGCGCCATGCCCATCGTGGTGCTCGCCCCGATCATGAACCAGTGGTTCTCCTCCACCAGCCCATTGTCCAAGATGATGGTGGTGTCGGTGATGGTGTTCTTCCCGGTCATGATCAACACCACCCGCGGCCTCGTCGAGGTGGACCGGGGCGCGGTGGAGCTGATGCGCTCCTTCGCCTCCAAGCCGCGGCAGGTCCTGACCCGGGTCCAGGTGCCGGGCGCCCTGCCCTACTTCTTCAGCGCCCTCAAGGTGGCCACGTCACTGTCGCTCATCGGCGCCATCGTCGCCGAGTACTTCGGCGGCCCGCAGGACGTTCTCGGCCAGTACATCGTCAACCGGGCCAACCTGTTCCAGTTCGCCGACGCCTGGGCGGCGATCCTCGTCGCCTCGCTGCTCGGCATCGCCCTGTTCGTCGCGGCTTCGATCGTCGAACGCCTGGTGATGCCGTGGCACGTTTCGCTGCGAGCGGGGGCCTCCACATGAGATCTGTCCGGGGTACCGAGCGCCACTCGGGGCAGCACCGAGAAGAGAAGGAACGAGAGGAGAGACGATGAGTTGGAACAGGAGAGCACGCTGGGCCGCCCTGGTGGCGGTGCTGGCACTGGTGGCGGCCGCCTGCGGCGGGGATGACGAAGCCGGCGGCGACTGTACCGAGGTCGACGAGGTGAAGCTGCAGCTCCAGTGGTTCGCCCAGGCACAGTTCGCCGGCTACTACGCAGCCGTCGCCGAGGGGTACTACGACGACGCCTGCCTCGATGTCGAGATCCTCGAGGGCGGCGTCGACATCGTCCCCCAGCAGGTCCTCGCCAGCGGCGGCGCCGAGTTCGCCCTGGCCTGGGTGCCCAAGGCGCTGGTGTCCCGGGAGGCCGGCGCCGACATCGTCAATGTTGCCCAGGTCTTCGAGCGGTCGGGCACTCTGATGGTGGCGTTCGCCGGTGCCGGGCTCGATACCGTCGAGTCGTGGGCGGGGCACACCGTGGGCAACTGGGGCTTCGGCAACGAGTACGAGCTCACCGCCGCCCTGGAACAGGCCGGGATCTCCGACCAGGTCGAACTGGTGGCGCAGGACTTCACCATGAACGCCCTGCTCAACGGCGACATCGACGTGGCCGAGGCGATGACCTACAACGAGTACGCCCAGGTGTTGGAGGCGGTCAACCCCGATACCGGGGAGCTGTACCAGCCCGAGGAGCTGTCGGTGGTCGACTTCAACGAGGTCGGCACCGCCATGCTGCAGGACGCGGTGTGGGCCGACCGGGCCTGGCTGGAGGACGAGGCCAACCAGGACGTCACCACCCGGTTCCTCGAAGCGTCCTTCCGCGGCTGGATCCTGTGCCGTGACGATCCCGACGCCTGTGTCGAGCACGTCCTCGATGCTGGGTCCACGCTGGGCGCCAGCCACCAGGCGTGGCAGATGAACGAGATCAACGCCCTCATCTGGCCGTCGAGCGCCGGGCTGGGAGTCATGGTGCCGCCGCTGTGGGACCAGACCGTCGCTGTGGCCACCAGCCAGATCCCCGAACTGCAGGGCGTCGAGATCGCCAACGACGCCTACACGGCCGAGTTCGCCACCGCGGCACTCGCCGTGCTGACCGAGGAAGGGATCGACATCGCCGGCAGGGACTGGACGCCGGCCGAGGTGGAGCTGGAGGAAGGTGGAAACTGAGGCCGCGAAGGAGCACAACCTGATCGTTGTGCAACGGTACTAAG
>CAZOGW010000196.1:0-3658 GCA_964579415.1 uncultured Acidimicrobiaceae bacterium
GCAAAGCCTCCGGGCGGCCCACTCCCCCCGTCAAAGCCCGGGGGGAGATGAAGAAGCGCGGCGCTACGATCGCGGACCATGCCGACCCGCTTCCTCATCCTGGCGGCGCTGATCACCGGGATCGCCATCATCGTCGCCGCCGCCATCTGGCTGGGCACGCTGTGAAGCCCGGCGCCCTCGTCGTCGGAGGAGGCATCGCCGGCGCCGGAGTGGCCGCCGCGCTGGCCCCGGACGCCGCAGTGACCCTGGTGGAGCAGGAGGCGGCGCTGGCGTATCACACCACCGGTCGCTCGGCGGCGGTGCTGTTCGGCAACCTGGGCGCCGGCCCCATCCGGCCGCTGACGCACGCCAGTCGTCCAGTCCTGGAGGACCCGTCCGAGCTTTCCGTCGACCACCCTCTCCTGTCCCCCCGCGGCGGGCTCATCGTGGCGAACTCGGAGGAGCGGGAGGCACTCACCGCCCTCTACGAGGTGGGCCTCGCCACCGGCGCGGCGATGCACCCCGTCGACGGGGACGAGGCCCGGCGCATCTGCCCGGCGCTACTGCCCGAGGCCGCCGAGACCGCCCTGTGGGATCCGCTCGCCGCCGACATCGACATCGCCGCCCTGCACCAGGGGTTCGTCCGCACCATGCGGGCCCACGGCGGCGAGATCCGCACGTCCTGCACCCTGGTGAGCGGTCGCCGCGGGCCGACCGGCTGGGTAGTGGATCTCGGCGACGGCACCACCTGGGAGGGCGACATCGTCGTCGACGCCGCCGGCGCCTGGGGCGACATCGTGGCGGAGCGCTGCGGCATCGCTCCGGTGGGGCTCACCCCGATGCGGCGCACCGCCTTCATGGTGACCGGGCCGGAGGGCTCAGAAGACTGGCCGCTGGTGATCGGATGCGGAACCGGCTCGGAGAGCACGTTCTACTTCAAGCCGGACGGCCCGCAACTCCTGTGCAGCCTCTCGGAGGAGACACCGCAGCAACCGCAGGACGCCCGGCCCGAGGAGATCGACGTGGCCCTCGCCATCGAGCGCATCAACGCCACCACCACGCTCGGCATCCGCCACGTTCGGTCGTCATGGGCAGGTCAGCGCACCTTCTCCCCCGACCGCTCCATGGTGATCGGCCCCGACCCGACCGAGCCGACGTTCGTGTGGCTGGTGGGCCAGGGCGGCACCGGCATCCAGTCCTCGCCGGCCGCCGGCCGCCTCGCCGCAGCCACCGCTCTGGGCCGCGAGCTCCCGGCCGACCTCGCCGCAGCCGGCGTCGACCCCGAGGCTCTCAGCCCGGCACGGTTTCAGGACCTGAGCCTGTAACGACCCGGCAGATCCGGACATGGATGGCCGAGATGCCCGCAAGGCGCGGCATCCCGACGACACTGGACGGACGATGAGCGCCAGCCGGGAACGGTTCGAGGAGATCTACGACGGCTACTCCGGGTTGATCCTGGCGTACGCGGCGCGGCGCACCCGCAGCCTCGACGACGCCGCCGACGTCGTCGCCGAGACGTTCACCACCGCCTGGCGCCGCATGGACGCAGTCCCCGCCGGCGAGGAGGCACGGCCCTGGCTCTACGGGGTCGCCCGCAAGGTCCTCGCCAACCACCACCGCAGCGAGGTGCGGCGGCGGCGCCTGGACGAGCGCTCCGCCGCCGAGCTGGCCTCGGCAATGGTGGCCCCTGAACCCGACGGCGACGGGCTCGACCACCGCCGCATCGCCGCCGCCTTCGCCGGCCTCGGAGACGCCGACCGTGAGCTGCTCACCCTCGTCGGATGGGAGGGCCTGGAGCCGAGCGAGATCGCCGTCGTGCTGGGTACCGGTGCCGCCGCGGTGCGCGTTCGCCTCCACCGCGCCCGCAAGCGCTTCGCCCGGGCGCTCGAGACAACCGGGATGCAACGCACCGCGACCACCGGACATGGAGCCTCCAGATGGGAGACACCCCGTCTCGACCCGAAGGACGCATGATGCGCAACGACGACGACATGAACGAAGACCTCCGGCTCCTCGATCCCGTCGACGGCGAGCGACTCGCGGCCGCCTGGTCGTCTGCCGATGCCAAGACGGCACTGTTCCAGGAGATCACATCCATGCCTGCAGACACCCTCCACCACGCCCCGGCCCCTGCCCCGGCCCCGGCGCCGGCCCGTCCCGCCCGACGGCGGCGCCGCTGGGCGCTCGCCGCCGGCCTGGCCGTCGCCTCGGTGGCACTGGTAACCACCGGCAACGCCTTCCGCGGCGCCGACCCCGCCTATGCCGTCCGCCAACTCGACAACGGCGTCATCGAGATCGACTGGCTCGATCCCGACATCGACGTCGACGCCCTCGCCGCCGACCTGCGCCAGTTCGGCGTAGACGTCGAGCTCACCCCCCTGCCCGCCTCCCCCTCCGCTGTAGGCCCGATCTGGGGCATTGCCGTCGGCGAGGGGGCCGGCATCCCCGAAGGCGTGACCTGGGGGGAGGACGGCACCCGTGAGGTCTTCGTCTGGTCGATCGACCCCACCGTGTACAAAGGCCCGATGACCATCGACGTGGGCGTCGCCGCCGCTCCGGGAGAGGCGTACATGGTTGCCGAGGAGGTCTTCGAGCCGGGCGAGGTGCTGGGGGGCCTCCACTGCGCTCTCGGCGAGCCGCTCCGAGCCGCCGACGTGGCCGAGCGGCTTCCCGAGTTGGGCATCACCCCCGTCTGGGATGTCATCTCCGGGATCGTCCCGGACGCAGACGGCGGCACACACCAGGAGACCACGGTGGCCGAGACCCCGGAAGGGCAGGTCATGTGGGGTTACGCCCGCAACGACTCCACGGTGCGCTTCAGCGTCCTCCCCGACGGCGTCGACCCCGACTTCCTGCAACCCCGCCTCTCCGATGTGCCCTGCACGGCGGAGCAGGCTGCGGCATGGGGATGAAGGGTACTGAGTACTACGTACTACGTATCACGAATTGAGACTGGGATCTCCCGCCGTTTCGATGAGACGGCGGGAGACTCGCGTTGGTCGTTACCATTCGTCGGTGCGCAGCTCACCTCTTCGCGTGGTCGTCGTCACCTGCCTGGCGCTGGTGGCGGCGGCGTGCAGCGGGGAAACGACATCCACGACCACGACAACCTCGGTAGCGCCCATCACCACGACATCCGGCGCGGCCGCGTCGACCACGGGGGCGCCGGAAAGCACGTCGACGACCGGCGCCGCATCTACCACCACCACGGGAGCAGAGACCACGACTACCGAGGCGACCTCGCGGACGGAGCCGCCCCCTTCCCAGGAGGTTGAGCTCCTCTTCCCCACCGCAGGGGAGATGGGCTCGGAGTGGGACCAGGCATTCGTGATCCCCTACGGCACCACCCCGGACACGTTGGGGACGTCGCCCGGCGGCGACGGGTCGCTCGACCTGGGGCCCGAGTACGGGGCGCAGACCGGGGACGGGTCGTGGTGGTTCCTCGACGGCGCCAACCGGCGCATCGCCCACTTCTCCGAGAGCGGCGAATACGTCGACGACATCCCCGTCCCCGACGACCTGCTCGTCAACGGGCATTTCCCGTACCAGATCCCCAAAGCCCTCGACGACGGCACCGTGGTGGCAGTGAGCTTCAGTGCCGACGAGCAGACCAACCTGCTCCTCGCCGGCGACGGCGAGGTCTCCGGGACCTCGATCCCGGGAACGATGGCACCGCGCA
>CAZOGW010000197.1:0-3641 GCA_964579415.1 uncultured Acidimicrobiaceae bacterium
CCTCGGCGCCGAGGACGCCCTCGGCGACATGGACTTCAAGGTGGCGGGCACCCGTGAGATGATCACCGCCCTCCAGCTCGACACCAAGATCGAGTCCCTCCCCGCCGAGGTGCTGGCTCAGGCTCTGGACCAGGCCAGGGAGGCCCGGCTGTTCATCCTCGACGCGATGGCTGCGGTCCTGCCCGAGCACCGTGCCGAGCTGGCCAAGAACGCCCCCAAGATCGAGGCGATCCAGATCCCCAAGGACCGGATCGGTGAGGTCATCGGGCCCAAGGGCAAGGTCATCCGGGAACTGGAGGAGGAGACCGGCGCCACCATCGAGATCGACGATGACGGCATCGTCCGCGTCGGCGCCGCCGACACCGCCTCGATGGAGCTGGCCCGGGAGCGCATCCTCGCCATCGGCTTCCCGCCCGAAGCCAAGGTCGGCGAGAACTACGACGGCGAGGTGGTGAACATCACCAAGTTCGGAGCCTTCGTCAACATCCTCCCCGGCCGTGACGGCCTGCTGCACATCTCCAAGATGGGCGGCGGCCGGCGCATCGCCCAGGTGGAGGACGTCCTCTCCCTGGGTGACTCGGTGAAGGTCGTGGTGCGCGAGATCGACGAGCGCGGCAAGGTCAGCCTCGACCTGGCCGAAGACGTCGAGCTGGAGATGAAGCCGGGCGCCAAGCCGATGGACTCCGACGGCGGTGGCGGCGAGCGCCGCGACCGTGACGGGGACCGGGGCCGCCGCGACGGCGGACGTGACCGCGGTGGCGATCGTGGCGGCCGCAACCGCCGCGACAGCGGCAGCCGTGACCGTGGTGGCGACCGTTCCACCCCCCAGCCCAGCCCGGCACCCCAGCCCAGCCAGTCCGGTCAGCGCGTCGTCATGTCCTTCGAAGACGACTTCGAGAGCGGGTTCTAGAAGAACGTACTACGTACTACGTACTACGTACTGGCGAGGGTCTGAAAGATCCTCTGCTCAAACGAAGAGAGCCCCCTCCCTTGGGAGGGGGCTCTCCTTATTGACTTCCATTTCGGGCCGGTGGGAACGTCGTTGGGCGTCAGTCGGTGAAGATGATCGGCTGGTCGCCGGCCATGAGGCGCCAATCGACGGTGTGGAACTCGGAGCCGTCGATCACGCCCTGATCCGCCGCCCAGACCGTGACCAACTCCTGGATGCTCTCGAGCGGATCGTAGATCACGGGGGCGTCCGGCAACACCGGCGCGTTGCCACCTCCACCGATCACGTAGTTGTCTGTGGTCAACACGAACTCCTGATCGAGGTCGATGGGTTCACCATCAAAACGGACATTCACCAGTCGTTCACCGACAGGTCGAGTCAGGTCGATGTCGTAGGTCAACCCGTAGACGTGTTGCAGGAACCAGTGTGCGTTTACCCCCGAGCGCACCAGGCTGTTGCGTGTGTGCGGCCCGGGGTGGGTCACGCCGTTGTAGAAGCTGGCTACCCACTCGAGGAATTCGAGGACTCCGGCACCGTCGATCTTCACGGCCATCAGCACGTTGTTGTCGTAGAAGTACAGCGACGACAGCTGCCGCACGTTGACCTCGCCCGCGGGCACGGTCACCGGGGACGTGTTCAACGGTGAACGGGCCGACAGGATGGGAAGGCCCTCGTAGGGCGTGCCCGCCAGCCCCTGCTCCGTCCGCCACAATTGGACCAGCGCCATCATGTCGATCGCCAGGACGTCCTGCGTCATCGAATTGCGCAGCGTCAGCTCCTGCAGAGAGGTGGCGATGGGGGCGTTGACGTAATCGACCACCTTCTGATGCTGTGCGCCCACCAGGTTCACGATCGCAGGATCGTCGGCGAAGTTGTTGGCGTTGAGGTGGATCGCAGATGCGGACGTCACCACCCACTCGCCGCGCACCCTCCGCATCTCGAGGTCGGTCACACCGAGCCGCTGGCCATGGCTGCCGGCTTGCGAGACGATGACCTGGTCGCCGGTGACCTGATTGGTGACGAACCGTTGGGGAACGTTGGTGTGGCTGTGGCCGGCCAGGAGCACGTCGATTCCCGGGACCTGTTCGGCGACGGTTGTGGCGAAGTTCTCCGGATACGGGATCCGGTCGCCATAGGTGGAGCCGCTCCCCAGGCCGGAGTGAGCTGCCACCACCACGATGTCGACGCCCCTGGCCCGAAGCTCCGGCACGTAACGCTGCGCGGTTTCCAGGCCTCCGACGAAGTCGAGACGGCCCGCCACGTGGGTGCGGTCCCAGATGGCGCTGCCCGGTGTGGTCAGGCCGAGGATGCCGACGCGGATGGGCTTGTGCCCGGGGACGTTGATCGTCTCGATGGCGTACGGGCTGAATGCCGGTACGTCGGTCCCCGCCCGCAGCACGTTGGCTCCGACGATCTCGGCATCGAGCTGAGCCTCGAAGGCCTTGAGGACGGGTATGCCGAAGTTGAACTCGTGGTTGCCGACGGCCATGACGTCGTAGCCGATGTGGTTCATGGCGGTGGCGATCGGGTGAGGTGTGCCGTCGACTACCGAGTCGATGGAGGCGTAGTAGCGACCCAGCGTGGTGCCCTGGATGGTGTCACCAACGTCGATCAGAAGGGTGCGGTCGGCGCCGCGCTGGTCGCGGATCTGCTGGACCATGGTGGAGACACGGCCGAGACCGCGACCGGGACTGAACGCAGCATCCTGCAGGTAGTTCCAGTTGAGGAGGTGGGCATGCAGGTCTGTCGTCGACATGATCGTCACCGACGCCGCGGCCCGAGGGTTGAGCTCATCGGCGAGTTGGAGGATGGCCGCGATGAGTGCGGCGTGGACCGCGGGATCGAGCCGGGCGGCGATGGTGTAGCCGGCCTCCGAAGCCGAGATGCGCTCCCGATCGTTGCTCGCCCGGGCAGCCTGGGCGAGGAAGGCGTCGATGCGTCGAGCCTCGGCGTCGGTGAGGGTACCGGCGCTCACCGCCTGATCGCGCTGTTCAGCTACCAGATCAGGTCCATACCCGGGATCTTCGGAGGGCGACTGGGCGCCGGCCGCTACCGGCAACATCAACGCCAGCAGCACCAGGAGGGTGATCAGGTACTGCAAGCCGGTGGGACGGCCGGCACCGTTAGAGACGGATCGCACAGTTCTTCTCCCGTTGTTGTTCGACAGCCCAAACAGCCCAGCAGCGTGCCCGTGGCGAATGAGGTCGCCCGCGCCGCGACCGGTCGCCACCCTAGTGAGAGGCCGCTGGTGCGCGCCAACAACTACGTACTACGTACTGGCGAGGGTCTGAAAGATCCTCCGCCCACAAAGCGAACAGAAGCCCTCTCCGCAAGGAGAGGGCTTCTGTCGCGTGTACGTGATACGTGATACGTAGTACGTACTCTGCGCTAGTCCTCTTCGTCCAGGACGAACGTCAGCTTCATGTCGACGCGGAAATGCTTGATGGTCCCGTCTTCTGCCAGCTCCACCTTGTGTTCTGAGATCCAGGCGCCCTTGATGCCGGTGATGGTGCGTTGAGCCTTGGCGATGCCCTTGCGGATGGCGTCCTCGAAGGACCCGGGGGAGGTGGACGTGATCTCGATGACCTTGGCGACGGACACGGATGCAGCTCCTTTGGTCGGCGCAACTGCTCGCGCTGAGCGTACATGAACGCGCCCTGCCGGGCATTCCGCGCCTGAGGCAGCGGGCATC
>CAZOGW010000198.1:0-3605 GCA_964579415.1 uncultured Acidimicrobiaceae bacterium
CCACCCGGGCCACCAGTTCCGGCAGCGTCCCCCGCCGATCGACGATGATGGCGTATGTCCCCGCCACTGCGCCGTCGTCGAGGAGCACCGTCTCGACCTGGCGCGGGTAGACGTTGATGCCGCGGATGATGAGCATGTCGTCGGCGCGGCCTTCGAGGCGGCCGAGACGGCGCGAGGTACGCCCGCAGGGACACGACTCGGGGAGGAAACGGGTGATGTCGCCGGTGCGGTAGCGGATCACCGGCTGGGCCTCCCGGGTCAGCGTGGTCAGGACCAGCTCACCGGAAGCGCCGTCCGGCACCGGTTCGGCGGACACCGGGTCGAGGATCTCGGCAAGGAAGTGGTCCTCGGCCAGATGCATCCCGCCCTTGTTCTCCCGGCACTCGGCGGCGACGCCGGGACCGATCACCTCGGAGAGCCCGTAGATGTCGCAGGCGTCGTAGCGTCCTCCCCACGCCGCCTCCAGCTTGGCCCGGAACCCCTCCGACCACGGCTCGGCGCCGTGAATCCCCCACCGCAGCCCGATCCGGTCGAGGACCCCGTCCTCGGATGCCCTCTCGGCGAGGAGCATGGCGAACGACGGGGTGCTGGCCAGGCCGGTGGCTCCCAGGTCGACCAGCAGGCCGATCTGGAACGGGACGTTGCCTCCGGAAGCAGGCACGGCGACGGCGCCGAGCCTCTCGATGCCGTAATGCAGCCCCAGCCCGCCGGTGAACAGCCCGTACCCGTAGGCGTTGTGCACGACGTCGGCGGCCGTCCCCCCGGCACAGGCCAGGCTGCGGGCGTTCACCTCGGCGAACACCGCGATGTCGGACCGGGTGTAGGCCACGATGGTGGGCTTGCCCGACGTCCCCGACGAGGCGTGCACCCGCACCACCGCCTCCATCGGCGTCGCCAACATCCCGTACGGGTAGGCCCGGCGGAACTCGTCCTTGAAGGTGAAAGGCAACTGCGCCAGATCGTCGAGCGAGTCCACCACGATCCCATCCAGCCGCTCCCGCCACCACGGGTTGTCCGTTGCCGAGAGGCGCCGTACCAGGGCAACAAGCCGGTCCGACTGCAACGCACGCAGCTCCGCCACCTCCATCGCCTCGATCTTCGGCGCCAACATCCCGTCCCTCCTCTGGACCACCCAAAGCTAGCCCACGCCCGCTCGATGCTCCCGTTGGGGTGACCGGCCTGCTGGGCTCGGGGCTACTTCATCGCCACCTTGTCGGTGTGCGCCGGCCCAAGTCGACACCGGGCCCGGGTCCGGCCCCGGTCGAGGCCAACCTGCTCGTTCATTCCCGCTGGGCGGTCACAAGGACGCACTTCTAGTGGTCTGAACCACGCCGCGTCTCTGCCTCGATCTCGGCCAACGCTGCTCCGAGCGCATTCCACCTTCGATGCGTACACCCCCGAGTTTGGTCTCACCGGTGATACACTGCGCTCATGGCTGAGGTATCAGTACGTGACCTACGCAACAAAGGTGCCGCGGTGCTCGACCGGGTTGCCGCTGGGGAGGCGTTGACTGTGACTCGTGATGGTCAGCCGGTCGCCGAGCTGCGGCCGCTGCAACGTCACCCTCTACCCGCGGCGGCACTCCTGGAGAAGTGGCGGCACCTCCCTGCTGTGGACCCGGGGCGGCTCCGGGCCGACATCGACGAGCTGCTGGACCCGACCCTGTGACCGCGCCACGGGCGTCGCACCGTCGTGGTGTGCTCGACACCAGCACGGTGATCTTGCTTTCCCGCATCGAGGACCCGGCCGGCCTTCCCGCCGAACCCGTCATCACCGCGGTGACCCTCGCCGAGCTGTCGGTGGGACCTCTGATCGCCTCCACCGACGCCGAGCGACCGGCGCGCCAAGCCCACCTGCAGCAGGCCGAGGCCGACTTCGACCCGCTCCCCTTCGATGCAGCCGCCGCTCGCACTTTCGGCGCGGTGGCCGCCTCGCTGCGGCGAGCCGGCCGCAAGCACACCGCCCGCGCCTACGACGCCATGATCGCCGCCACCGCCCTCGCCCATGACCTCCCCGTGTACACCTGCAACCCGGACGACTTCTCCGGAATCGAAGGTCTCACCGTGGTCGCCGTCCCCGTCCCCCCGTCTCCTCTGTAGGCGCGGCCCTGGCCGTCTTCTGCGCACGGCTCGGCCGGTGGCGGCCTGTTCCGCGGCCTGAATGCGACCGCGGGGAGGTGAGAACATGCAATCCGCTTCGCCGGTGGCGACGAATGCACTCTGCTGCACCTGATCTTGTCACAGCTCAGGTCGAGGTGGCAGGCCCCGGAGGTGTGCGATGACGGATCGGCTGGTGGATGAGACCGTGGTGATCGGGGCGAGCATCGCCGGGCGGCTCACCGGACCCGCCTCTCTCGCTACGCGAGATCTTGAGGTGAGAGGTCGATCAGTGAGAAGAGCTCGGTGGCTTCATAGACCTTGGTCGGCCGTCCCCGCCTCGCCTTGCGAAGGGGTCTGAAGGTCAGAACGCCGCGGTCTACGAGATCGTCGAGGGCGGCACGGGCACCCCTCTCGGTGACCTGGTGGCGTGTGGCCACCGCGCCAGCCGACAGGACCGGATGTTCCGACAGATCGGCGACAAGCCGACGAGCCAGGGCGTCCTCATGTGTGCCGGCGAGTCGGTCCATCCAACTCTCGGTCAATCCCTCCAGCCTTCTCCCCAGCGAGTGGGTATAGGACACCGCGGCCTGAACGACCTCGAAGAAGAAATCGAGCCAATCGCCGACCTTGCCCTCCCTGTAGGCGGTCAGACCATCGATGTACGCATGCCGGCTCTCCAACAAGATCCGGCTGATCGGCGGGTTTATCGTCGCCGTGAGACCACGATACGCCCAGGACCGGTACACAAGGGCACGTCCGATGCGACCGTTGCCATCCGGATACGGATGGATGGTCTCGAATTGCGCGTGCGCCAACGCGGCCTGAGTCAACGGTGTCACGTCGACACGATCGACGAAGCGGGCCAGATCGTCGAGAGCATCCGCAACGAGCTCCGGCGGTGGTGGCACGAAGTCGGCGCCGACCGGTGTGTCGGGTCTTGTTCCGATCCAGTTCTGCCTGGTTCGGACCTGCCCCGGCTCGAACGCCACCGAAGTCCTCTCAAAGAGAAGAGCATGCCATCGATCGAGGTGTTGAGGCGTCATGCCCTGCCCGGCGTCGGCAATGACCTCACTCATCACGCGGATAGGATTGACGATTCGTTGTGCCTGGCGATCGGAGACATCACCGGCGGCGAACTCGGCCTCGAAGACGCGGCGGGTGGAGGCAACTTCACCCTCGATCTGTGACGATGCCAGGCCCTCGGACCGGAGAAGGATGGCGGCAAGCGGTTCGAGCGCTTGTCGACCTCTCAGTGAATGAAGCGCCCGCTCCGCCGCAGCTTCTCCGATCGGGTTGACCGAGGCGATCTGCTGATCTGCGATCGACGACGGGATGTACACCTCGATATCGTTCGCCAGGCGGCCATCGGCCGACACCCACCGACGCGTCTCCCTGTGTCCCGATCTCATCTTCGTTCTTCTAGGGACATATTTCAGCACCATATAGTGGTTTTGTTCTGTAAACAATGACTTTCGGAACGAAACATCACGCCGACCCGGGGGCTAC
>CAZOGW010000199.1:0-3602 GCA_964579415.1 uncultured Acidimicrobiaceae bacterium
CCAGGTAGGCAGAGCCAGGCCGGTGGCGGTGATCGCCACCGGCCCGGCTCTCGCTGCGGTAGCGTCTCAGGGACCAGCGAAGGGGAGACAACATGAGCAACACAGTGCGGGCGGCGATCGTGCAGGCGGAGTGGACCGGGGACGGCGCCTCGATGGTGGACAAGCACGTCGCCTACGCCGAGCAGGCCGCCGGGCAGGGGGCCCAGGTGATGTGCTTCCAGGAGATCTTCAACACCCCGTACTTCTGCCAGGTGCAGGAGAACGAGCACTTCGACACCGCCGAGCCCATCCCCGACGGTCCCACCATGCAGCGGATGATCCGGCTCGCCCGGGACACCGCCATGGTGCTGGTGGTCCCCATGTTCGAGAAGGCCGATGAGGGCTTCTTCTACAACACCGCCGCCGTCATCGACGCCGACGGCACCTACCTGGGGAAGTACCGCAAGACGCACATCCCCCACGTCAACGGCTTCTGGGAGAAGTTCTACTTCCGGCCCGGCAACCTGGGGTACCCGGTGTTCGACACCAAGGTGGGCCGCATCGGGGTCTACATCTGTTACGACCGGCACTTCCCCGAGGGCTGGCGGGCGCTGGGGCTCAACGGCGCCAAGATCGTCTTCAACCCGTCGGCCACCAGCCGGGGCCTGTCGATGTACCTGTGGGGCCTGGAGCAGCCGGCGTCGGCGGTGGCCAACGAGTACTTCATCGGCGCCATCAACCGGGTGGGGAAGGAGCCGTACGGCGACAACGACTTCTACGGCTCGTCGTACTTCGTCGACCCCCGCGGCCAGTACGTCGGCGGGCAGGCCTCCGACACCGACGAGGAGTTGGTGGTGCGCGACCTCGATCTCGACATGATCGACGAGGTACGCAAGACCTGGGCGTTCTACCGTGACCGCCGCCCCGACGCCTACGACGACCTGGTGGCGCCGTGACCGCCACCGCGCAGGGATCGGGCGGCAAACACGCCGAGCTGCTGGGGCGCCACCGCCAGGTGTTGCCGTCGTGGCTGGCGCTGTACTACGACGAGCCCATCGCCCTCGTCGACGGCAGCGGCCGCTACGTCACCGACGCCGAGGGCAACGAATACCTCGACTTCTTCGGGGGCATCCTCACCACCATGTCGGGCTACAACGTGCCCGAGATCGTGGCCGCCATCCAGGAGCAGGCGGGACGGATGCTGCACACCTCGACGCTGTACCTGATCGAGCAGCAGATCGAACTGGCGGAGCAGATCGTCGAGCTGTCGCCCATCCCCGACGCCAAGGTGTTCTTCACCAACTCCGGCACCGAGGCCAACGACACCGCCCTCATGCTGTCCACCCAGTACCGCAAGTCGAACCAGGTGCTGGCGGTGCGCAACAGCTACCACGGCAAGTCGCACTCGGCCATCGCCGTCACCGGCAACCGCTCCTGGTCGGCCACGTCGCTGAGCCCCTTCAACGTCACCTACATCCACGGCGGCTACAAGCTGCGCAGCCCGTTCGGTCACCTGCCCGACGACGAGTTCATCGCCGCCTGCGTCGCCGACCTGCGGGACCTGCTCTCGGTGGCCACATCCGGTGACGTCGCCTGCCTCATCGCCGAGCCGATCCAGGGTGTGGGCGGGTTCGCCATCCCGCCCGACGGGTTCTTCGCCGCCGTCAAGGAGGTGCTCGACGAGACCGGCATCCTCTTCATCACCGACGAGGTGCAGACCGGGTGGGGGAGGACCGGGGAGCACTTCTGGGGCATCGACGCCCACGGCGTCGAGCCCGACCTGCTCACCTTCGCCAAGGGCCTGGGCAACGGCCTGGCCATGGCGGGTGTCGTCGCCCGGCGGGAGATCATGGACAGCGTCACCGCCAACCACATCTCCACCTTCGGCGGCAACCCACTGTCGACCGCGGGCGCCCTGGCCAACCTGGCGTACCTGAAGGAACACGACCTGCAGACCAACGCCTACAAGGTGGGCCAGCAGCTCCGCTCAGACATCGACGCCCTGGCCCACGAGGTCCCCGAGATCATCGAGGTGCGCGGCAAGGGCCTCATGATCGGCGTCGAGCTGGGCGACCCGGGCACCCTGGCGCCGGCGCCGGCGCTGGCGTCCCGCATCCTCGAGGAGGCGAAGAAGGAAGCGCTGCTGCTCGGCAAGGGCGGTCTGCACGGCAACGTGCTCCGCATCGCCCCACCCCTCAGCCTCACGTCAGAAGAGGCCACCGAAGGCTACGCCAAACTGGAGATGGCGATCCGCCGAGCCGTCGCCGACTGAGCCATGCCGGGAACAGGCCGCTGCCGCAGACTGGCTGCTGCCACGGTCTGGCTCCTGGCGATTGCCTCGTGCGCCACGAGCGCGGTCGGGCCGGAGCGCCTCGCCGCGGAAGCGGGACTGGTGAGCGTCGATGCCGAATTCATGACCCAGTGCCAGGAGGCCGCCGATCAGCTCGGTTTCGCGGTGCCATGTCCGACCGCTCTGCTCACCTCTGCGACGCGGTGTCCTACTGCGGGCATGTATGAAGGCTGTATGTGGGAGACGTCGTTCTTCCTGGCGCCATCGGTCGGCGCCACCGACCTGTTCCACCTCGTGATCGAGGCGGCGCCGGGCGCCGGCAGGATCGACGAGTGTGGTGATGAGGAACTACATGAGCAGGTAGAGGTGCAAGGCCTTCCAGCCGCCGTCGCGCAGTGCCCGTCGCTGGCCGGTCTGGTGGCCGACCATACCGTGGTCAACTGGGCCGACGGCGAGGTGACCATCGAGGTGAGCCTCCACGGTCATTCCGAGCGTGACCGGCAGGTGATCCTCGCCGTCGCCGAGAACATCGAGATGATCTCGCCCAGGTGACGCTGGGATCAGCAGCCGGTGGCGTCGCGGAGAGCGCGGCAGGCCTGTGCCATGCGTGCGGCGTTCAAGGTGGTCACTTGCCGGCGGAACGAAGTGCGGGGCAGTGTGTGCAGGTTGTCGAAGTTGACGACGCAATCGGTGGGAAGTCCGTCATCGGCGGCCGTCAGTTCGATCTCAGACACAAGGCCTCTGTACGTGCGGGTAACAGCGGCCACCACCACTGCGCCGATGCGTTCGGCCACCGGGTCGCGTGTCAGGATCAACACGGGCCGGTCGCCGCCGGGGGTCCTGGCGAACCAGACTTCACCGCGTTGCATCGATCCAATCCGACCAGTCCTCGGCCGGCCCCCAATCCGAGATCGCGGCCAGCGCAGCCTCGTCATCGCTGAGCGGTGAGGCTTCCCAGGCTGCAATCTCGTGTTCGGCTTTGAGGCGGACCAGGTGCCGACGCAGCGCCTCCCTGAGCAGCTCCGAGCGGGGGACGCCGAGCCGGTCTGCCCAGATCTGCGCGTCGACAGCCTCGTGGCTCGCCACGCGAAAACTCAGCATTGTCATACACGCACCCTACAACGTATGACAGCAAGCGGCACCGGGCGCGTAGCGTGGATAGTCATACCCTCGTCAGGGCGGCTAGACCAGCGCCGGCGTGAAGGGTGTCGACTCTTCGTGCCTGACACCGCATCACAGCAACTCGATGGTGGCGGCGTGGCCCGGTGATCGGGCGAGGCGGCCGTCCGTAGTCACCAGAGGCGCGTCGAGTGCCTCGCTCAGGGCGACGAAC
>CAZOGW010000200.1:0-3551 GCA_964579415.1 uncultured Acidimicrobiaceae bacterium
GACCCCCTCCGTCCGATCGGCTTGCTCCAAGACCGCGGACGCGATGAAGTCTGATTGCGCCAGGTGAGCCGATCGGACACCTCCCCCGCCGAAGCGGCGGGGGAGGATGAAACCCGACCTGCCGATGCGGCGGGGGAGGATGAAACCCGACCTGCCGAAGCGGCGGGGGAGGATGGAACCAGGCTGCGAGGGAGCGCGGTTTGGCACCTACACTCGGTTCGATGCCGACCCTTGCGCTGCTGGATGGGCACAACCTCGCCTACCGGGCCTTCTATGCGTTGCCCTCGGATCTGGCCACGCCGGCGGGGCAGGTGACCAATGCCGTCTTCGGGTTCACGTCGATGCTGCTCAAGCTGCTCGCCGACGACAGGCCCGACGCCATCGCCGTCACGTGGGACGTCAGGGGAGGTCACGCCGCCCGCAAGGCGCTCTACCCGGAGTACAAGGCGCAGCGGGAGCGCCCCCCGGACCTGTTCTCCGGGCAGCTTCCCCTCATCGACGAGGTGTTGCAGGCGCTCGACATCCGCCAGATCTCCGCCGAGGGCTACGAGGCGGACGACGTCATCGCCACCCTGGCCGACCGGGCCCGGGCCGGGGGCTGGAAGGTCAACATCGTCTCCGGAGATCGTGACGTGTTCCAGCTCGTCGACGACGACGTCCATGTCCACTACATCCGCCGCGGCATCGCCGACACCGTGACCGCCGATCCGGAATGGGTGACGGAGCGCTACGGCATCCCGCCAGGTCTGTATCGCGACTACGCCGCGCTGCGGGGTGACACCTCCGACAACCTCCCCGGCGTCCCCGGGGTGGGGGAGAAGACCGCCACCAGGCTCATCGCCGACTACGGCTCCCTCGAAGGCGTCTACTCCCACCTCGACGAACTGTCGCCGCGGTTGCGACAGAACCTGGCCGACCACGAGGAGCAGGCGTTCCTCAACCGGGAGATCATGGGTCTGGCCCGCGACGTTCCCGTCGAGGACGTCGCCCTCGCCGACCTGCTCATCGGGGAATGGGACCGGGACCGGGTGCGGCGCGTCTTCGACGACCTCGCATTCCGCGGCCTGTGGGACCGCTTCGTCGAGCTGGGCGGCGAATCGGCCGTCGAGGCCGAGGAGATCGACGTCGACGTCCGCACCGTCGCCACCGCCGACGAGATCCGCGGCGCCGCCGTTGACGGGTTGCTGTCGGTGGCGCCGGTCCACGACGGCGGCGCCCTGGCCGGGGTGGCGGTCGCCGGGTCGGGTCGGGCCTACTTCGTGCCGGCGGCAAGGCTCAACCTGTTGCAGGATGCGCTCACCGGCGAGGGCGCCCCACATATCGTCGGCCATGACGTCAAGCCGCTGCTGCGGGAACTCATCGAACACGACATCCTCATCGACACCGTCGGGTTCGACACCGCGCTGGCCGCCTACGTGGTCAATCCGGCCCAGCGCGCCCCCGACCTGGAGGAGCTCGCCTACCGGGAGCTGGGCCTGGCGGTCACCCCGGTCTCCGAGGCGGTCCCCGCCGCTTCCCAGGGCTCCTTTGACTTCGAGGGCTCCGCGGCCAGCGGTCCCGACATCGACGGCGCCGCCCGCCGCGCCGAGGCCGTCATCCGGCTGGTTCCCCCGCTGCGGGACCAGCTCGGGGCGCGGGGGAGCGAGGAGCTGCTGTCCGACATCGAGCTGCCGCTGGTGCCGGTGCTCGCCCGCATGGAGGAGAACGGCATCGCCGTCGACCGTGCCTTCCTGGAGAAGCTGGGTGACGACCTGCGCCGCCGGCTCGCCGAACTGGAGGCCGGCATCCACGAGGCCGCCGGTGAGGTGTTCAACATCAACTCCACCCTCCAGCTCCGCTCCATCCTCTTCGACGCCGACAAGCTGGGGCTTCCCGTGGTGGAGAAGACCCCCAAGGGTGTCCCATCCACCAGCGCCTCGGTGCTGGAGAAGCTGAGCGATGCCCACCCCATGGTGGCGCTACTGCTCCAGTACCGCGAGCTGGAGAAGCTGCGCTCCACCTACGTCGACGCCCTGCTTCCCCTCATAGAGCCCGACGGCAGGGTGCGGGGCCGCTTCAACCAGATGGCCGCCGCCACCGGCCGCCTCTCCCAGGAGCAGCCCAACCTGCAGAACATCCCGGTCAGGTCGGAGGAGGGCCGCATCATCCGCCAGGCGTTCGTCGCCACCCCGGGTCATCACCTGCTGGTGGCCGACTACTCCCAGATCGAGTTGCGCATCCTGGCCCACCTCTCCGGGGATCCCGGTCTCGTCGACGCCTTCGCCAACGACCTCGACATCCACACCGCCACCGCGGCGCGGGTGGCCGGCATCGATCCCTCGGAGGTGGACGTCGACGCCCGGCGCCGCGCCAAGGTCATCAACTTCGGGCTGCTCTACGGCATGGAGGCCTACGGCCTGGCACAGCGCCTCGGTGTCTCCCGCGAGGAGGCGACGGAGCACATCGACGCCTACTTCGACCGCTTCTCGGAGGTGAAGGCGTTCATGCGAGGCATCGTCGAGGAGGCCCGCCGCAACGGCTACACCACCACACTCCTCGGCCGGCGCCGCTACCTACCCGAGCTGATGAGCGGCAACTTCCGCGACCGGCAGATGGGGGAGCGGATGGCGCTCAACGCCCCCATCCAGGGCGCCGCCGCCGACATCATCAAGAAGGCGATGATCGTGCTCGACCGCCGGTTGCGGGAAGCCGGATCAGGCGCCGAGATGCTGCTGCAGATCCACGACGAGTTGGTGCTCGAGGTGCCCGATGCCGAGGCGGTTGCCGTGCGCGCCATGACCGTGGAGACGATGGAGAACATCGTCGAGCTGCGGGTCCCGCTCCGGGTGGACGCAGCATCGGGTGCCAACCTGGCGGAGTGCAAGGGATAACGAGGCTCGCCGCCAGGCGAGCCTAGGGGCTCGCCTGGCGGCGAGCCGTACTTGGTACTTGGTACTTGGTATTTGGTACTGGGCTTCTCTCCGGGAGGGCCTGTGGGTATCCGACCGGTTTCGGCCGATTCGCACTGCGCTGGGGCTTGGGACCTGTTACCATCGCAATGCCTTCGACGCACGAAGCACGCGCTCGATGGCAGTTCATGTTCCTCAAGGAGTAGATGTCGTCGTATGGCCATCGATAACGAGACGGAAGTTCCGGCTTCCGGTGACGCCGACGTGGAGGAGACCGCCCCCACCGGTGTCGACCCCACCCCCGACCTGACCGCCTCCGAAGAGTTCGTCGAGGATCTCCCCGAGGTGGTCGCCGAGACCGAGACCGCCGAGGTCACCGAGACCGAGACTGCCCCGGTCACCGAGACAGAGGTCGCCGAGACGATCGAGACCGTGGAGGCCGCCGTCGAGGCGGCGCCGGTAGCCGCCGAGGAGCCGGTCGCCGAGACTGACCCGGTCGCTGCCGACGAAGTCGTGGACGAGCCCGTGGCCGTGGCTGCGAGTGACGACGATGCACGCGACGCCGCCGAAGCTCCAGTCGCCGCCTCCGCCGCCGACGTCGCCGATGATGTCGAGTCGGAGCCGGCCGCTGCTGTCGCCGATGATGTCGAGTCGGAGCCGGCC
>CAZOGW010000201.1:0-3549 GCA_964579415.1 uncultured Acidimicrobiaceae bacterium
CAACGCGCTCGCGATCGCGAGCACTCACACCGGATTAATCAGCAACGTCCTAGGTACTAAGACAAGCTGAACGGCGGGTACCTGTCGGTCAAGGTGTACTGCCAGGCGGTGATCCTGGTCGACCAACGCAGGGTGCCGAGGAGGAACTCGAACATGCCCTGCGGGTAGCGCCCGGTGAACAGGACCACCAGATAGCCGATCCACAACGCGATACCGGCCACAATCGCCACGAAGAACAGCACGACGATGTGGGGCAGCAGAAGCAGCGCTTTGAGGGCGAAGATGCCGAGCAGCGCCAAGCCGCGGCTGCGGGGCCCGGGGGCCTCGTCGATGTGAAGCTCGACGCTGTAGCCGGCGGGCTCCCACTCGAACGGCGGGTAGGCGTCCTCGAACCCGTAGAACCAACCGCTGACGCGAGTCTGCCACGCCATGACGCGGGCCGGGAACTCGAAGAAGACGTCGGAGATCCGGCCGGTGAACAGCACCACGACGTAGCCGATCCACACCAGGACGGCGGATGCGATACCGAGCGCCCACAGCACGATGAAGTGCGGGATGAGTAGCACCGCCTTCAAGAAGAACAGGGCTCCGAGCGCGGCAAGACCGCGGCTGCGCCTGCCGTCGCCGTATTCGGCCCTCACATCGATGGGGTACACGCCCTCTCCTCCCTTCGCCGGTTCGATCGAGCCGGCGGCGCACACCCTACAGGCGACGCCGGCCGGGTCCTGGGATCACCGGCATCGGCGGTGGTAGCGTCCGGCGATATGGCCGACCCGACCCGGTCCCGAGGCGCTTGAGTCCCGATGCGCACCACCTTCCTCATCCACTACGCCACGCGGGAAGGCGACAGCCTGGAGGTCGCCCTCGACGGGCGTCCCACACCGATGGAGCGGGCAGGCTCCGGCTGGTGGCAGGCGACCGAATACGCCAGGCGGGACGCTCCCTACCACTACCGGCTCGTCGCCGAGGGTGCCCTCGTGGTCGAGGAGCAGGGACCGCAACGGCGCACACCCCGCTCGGGCGCCAACCAGGTCACGGTGGTGGACCGGTGGAAGGCGCCTTCGCCGTACCGCGCCGAGCGCGGCAGTTCCCTGTTCTCCCGGGTGCTGGCCGCCCGCCATTCCCCGGCCCGCCGGTCCGGTGACGCCGGCGGGATCACCTTCCGTCTCCTCGAACCCGACATCGCACCGGGTACGGTGCCTGCGGTGGCCGGATCTGCCGCGTCCCTGGGTGGCTGGGATACCTCGGCGGCGGTGCCCATGGAACCCGACCCGTTCCCGTGGTGGAGCGTCACCGTGCCGCAGGGCGACCCCGGCGAATGGTCGCAGGCGGGCGGGTACAAGTACGTGCTGGTGGACGCCGGCGGGAACCTGGTGCGCTGGGAGGACGGCGAGGACCGCTCCCTCCCCTCCCTGGAGGCGTTCCCGGTCGTCGTCGAGGACGACGGCGTGCGCGGCCTGTCGGCCTGGCGAGGCGCAGGTGTGGCCGTACCTGTGTTCGCCCTGCGCACCGACCGTTCCGTGGGGGTAGGCCAGTTCACCGACCTCATCCCCTTCGTCGACTGGGCCGCCGACGCCGGGCTCTCGTTGGTGCAGATGCTCCCGGTCAACGACACCGTGGCCCTACACACCTGGGACGACGCCTACCCGTACAACGTCGTGTCTGTCCTGGCGCTGCACCCGCAGTACGCCGACCTGGAGGACCTCGGCCTCGACGAGGATGCGGCGGCGGCGATAGCCGGCGACGTGGCTGCGCTGCGGGCTGCCACCGACGGCCTCCCCGAGATCGACTACGCGGCGGTGATGGCCGGCAAGTGGGACATCCTGGCCAAAGCGCACGCCCTGGCGCCGCAGGCCGATCCTGACCTAGACAGGTTCGTCGAAGCCGAGCGCGAGTGGCTCCTTCCCTACGCGGCGTGGTGTGCCCTACGCGACCGGCACGGAACGCCCGACCACGCCGCCTGGGGCGAGGATTCCGCCTACTCGGCGGCGCGTGTGGAAGCGATGGCGGCGCCGCCGTCGCCGCAATGGGCCGCCGTCCGTCTCCACTGCTGGGTCCAGTACCACCTCTACCGCCAGTTCGACGCCGCCGCCGCTCACGCCCGCAGCCGCGGCGTGGCGCTGAAGGGCGACATCCCCATCGGTGTCTCCCCCGCCAGCGTCGAGGTGTGGACCAACCCCGGCCAGTTCCACCTCGGCGCCCAGGCCGGTGCCCCTCCCGACGCCTACGCCGCACTCGGCCAGAACTGGGGTTTCCCCACGTACGACTGGGAGGCGATGGCCCAGGACGGCTACGCCTGGTGGAGGCGCCGCTTCGCCGCCATGGCCCGCCACAGCGACGTCTACCGCATCGATCACATCCTCGGCTTCTTCCGCATCTGGGAGATCCCGGCCGACGCCGTCGACGGGCGGCTGGGGCGGTTCCGGCCCTGCCTACCCCTCGACCCGGCACAGGTGGCGGAGTTCCTCGGCCTCCCCACGCTGGGACCGCTGTGCCGCCCCACGGTCGACGGCGCCGTGCTCCAGTCCCGCTTCGGTGCGTTCGTCGAGGAGGTCGCCGCCGCCTTCTTCGATGGTCCACCTGACGACCTGCGCCTGCGCATGACAACACAGCGCGACATCATCGCCGCCATCGATGCCGGCGCACTGCAGGGAATCCCTCAGGACGTCAGGTCCGAGATAGAGCTCAACCTGCTCGACATCGCCGGTGACGTGCTGCTGCTGGAGGCGGCAGGAGGCCTGCACCCACGTATCGCCTGGGACTCCGTCGAGACATACCGGCGCTTCGACCGCCCCCTGCAGGTGCGGTTCGACGCTCTCGCCGAGGACTTCTTCTACCGGCGCCACGACGAGTTGTGGGAAGCAATGGCTCGCACCACCATCCCCGCCGTCGTCGACGCCACCGACATGCTCGCCTGCGGAGAGGACCTGGGAATGGTCCAGCCCATGGTGCCGGTGGTCATGAACGACCTCGGCCTGCTCAGCCTCGAAGTGGAGCGCATGTCCAAGGTCTCCGGCGCCGCCATCGCCGATCCGGCCAACGCCCCGTACCTGTCCGTGGTGACCCCGAGCACCCACGACTCGTCGCCGCTACGGGAATGGTGGACCGAAGACACGGCCCTCACCACGTACTACTGGCGGCAGGTGCTCGGCGGGGAAGGCGATCCGCCGGAAGAAGCAAGCCCGGAGATCATCGCCGCCATCGTCGCCCGCCACTTGGAGTCCCCGGCGATGCTGTGCATCGTCCCGCTGTCCGACTACACGTCCATGGACGCGTCGGTGCGCCGCTCAGACGGCCTCACCGAGCGCATCAACGATCCCGCCGACCGCCACCACCGCTGGCGCTACCGCATGCACCTCACCGTCGCCGACCTCGCCGCCTCCCCCTTCACCACCAGACTCCGCTCCCTCATCCACACCGCCGGCCGCTAGCTCGGTTTTCATCCTCCCCCGCCCTCTTCGGCGCAGGTTTTCATCCTCCCCCGCCGCTTCGGCGGGGGAGGTGGCAGCCGGCAGCTTTGGGCCGGCTGTCGGAGGGGGTCTTCATCCG
>CAZOGW010000202.1:0-3534 GCA_964579415.1 uncultured Acidimicrobiaceae bacterium
GGGAGGATGAAACCGGATCTGGGGAAGCGGCGGGGGAGGATGAAACCGGATCTGGCGAAGCGGCGGGGGAGGATGAAACCGGATCTGGCGAAGCGGCGGGGGAGGATGAAACCGGATCTGGTCGGCTTCTTCGTCTCCCCCCGGGCCTTGGCGGGGGAGTGGGCCGCCCGGAGGCTTTGTCCTGACATCCGACTAACTGAGGTGATAGATATCACATGCATGGTCCCGTACGCAAGCACGACCTCGAAAGCCGACGAACCGGATGGTCTGACCATGCATGAGATATATCAACAGAAAGCGCTTGCGAAGAGGAGGCTCCAGGCTCTAACTTGGGGCGTGAAAAGAGATGTCATATCACGCATCGTTCATGGTCCTCCCGGTGCGCGGGAGGCCGGCGAGACATCTCTCGGCGTGGTCCTGTCGGGGGTGGTGGCGCCATCACCCCCGACCGGGACACTCGGAGCAGAGGGAGCACTCCATGTACAGATCATCCCGCACGTCTACCCGCGTGCGCCCATCCCGACGGCCTGCGGCGATGGCTGTCGCCGTCGTCCTGGTCGCCATCGCTGCGCTGGTGCCCCCGGCGGCATCGGCCCAGACCGGCGACGGCGGCGAGCCGCCCACCGCGCCGGTACGGCTCACTGTGGACGACCTGACCAGCCATCCCAACGTGGAAGGCCCGCCACGCTTCGGCTGGCTACCTCAGGATGCCGACGGCAACGAGATCCAGACCGCCTACCAGGTGAGGGTCCTCGACCGCACCGGGCAGGCGCAGATCTGGGACAGCGGCAAGGTCGCCTCCGGCGAGCAGTCCTACGTCGACTATGCCGGTCCCGACCTGGCTCCCGGCACCACCTACACCTGGGTGGTGCGCACCTGGGACCGCACCGACCAGGAGTCGCCGTGGTCGCAGCCGGCGACGTTCGACACGGGCATCTCGGACGCCGACTGGGAAGGTGCCCAGTGGATCCGCCGCAACACCACCGAGGCCGACGACTACACGTGGGCCCGCAAGGAGATCGCCGTCGCCGCCAGTCCCGTTGTCCGGGCCCGGCTCTACACCGCGGTGATGCACACCGGTGAGTTCTTCCTCAACGGCGTGCGCGCCCACCGCGGCGGCGGTCACGGCTACACCGGCGAGCAGTACTACGAGGCCACCGACGTCACCGACCTGGTCGAGCCCGGCGAGCCCCTCGCCATCGGCGTCCTCTACCACCACTACGGCAACGGCCAGGGCCGCCCGACAGTCCAGCGCGGCCTGCTGGTGAAGTTGGTCGTCGAGCACGCCGACGGCACCCGCGCCGTCACCGTCACCGACGACACCTGGCGGGTCACCCGCGCTACCCGGTTCACCGCCGGCTCGGGCACCCGCAACGGCGAGGGCCTGCGCATCGACCGCCAGGACGGGCGCTTCTACAACGCCGGCTGGGACCTCCCCGGGTACGACGCCAGCTCGTGGCTGGTCCCCCAGGTGGTCGGTCCTCACCCATCGGGGGTGTTCACCCACCTCATCGGGCAGGAGACCCGCATCCACGAGTACGAAGTTCGCCCGGTGCAGATCCTCACCGCAGCCGACGGCACCCAGGTCGCCGATTTCGGGATCGTCATCCCGGCCCGGCCCCGGGTCACGTTCCACCAGGGCGTTGCCGGGCGCGCCCTCACGCTGCGCGCCGGGTACACGCTGCAGGCCAACGGGCGGGTCACCACCGACACCCTGCAGACGCAGGGCACCAACATGACCTTCCCCTTCATCCAGGCCGAGGGGGAGCAGGACTACGAGGCCTTCACCCACCTGGCGTTCCGCTACTTCGAGCTGCCCGGCGCCGCCGAGCCGCTCACCGTCGACGACATCTCGGCGGTGGTGATGCACACCACCGTCCCCGACGACGGCGAGGCCACCTTCGACAGCTCCGACGAGACCCTGAACGCGGTGTGGGACCTGGTGAAGCGCTCCGCCATCTTCTCGGTGCAGGAGCACTTCGTCGACACCCCGACCCGGGAGCAGGCCCAGTTCCTCGGCGACACCGCGGTGATCTCGTATGCCACCGTGGCCGCCTTCGGCGAGCGGGTGCACAGCCGGCAGGCGATCCACGAGTTCCTCCAGTCCGCCGACCGCTTCTGGTTCTCCGGCAACGACATCGGCCGCTACAACGCCGTCTATCCCAACGGCGACGGCAAGCGGGACATCCCCGACTACTCACAGACGATGCCGTTGTGGGTGTGGGAGTACTACAAGCAAACCGGCGACCTCGACCTGCTGGAACGGGCCTACCCGTACATGCAGGGCACCGCCGACTACATCCTGCGCCACATCCCGGCGACAGGCGTCCACACCGACCTGGTGACGCGCCTCACCGGCGGCTCCGGCGACTACAACTTCGGGATCATCGACTGGCCGACGCACAACCGCTTCGGCTATGACATGACCGCCTGGGCTCGGACGCGCATCGGAGCCCTCGGCGTAGGCGTGCTCCAGGCCACCGGGGACATCGCCGAGGCCCTGGGACGGCCTGCCGAGGAGGTCACCTTCTATCGCGACCGCACCGAGGCGCTGGTTGCCGCCATGAACGCCAAGCTGCGGCGACCCGACGGTGCATACATCGACGGGCTGGTGCAGAACGGGAACCAGAGCACCGTCGCCTCGCAGCTCTCCACGTCGTCGGCGATCTTCTACGGGATCGCCCCCGAGGCGGACATCCCGGCCCTCGCCGACCTCATCGCCGGCCAGGGCCTGCGTCAGGGCCCGATGACGGTGCAGGCTTTGTTGGGGGCGCTGGCGATCGCCGACCGTGCCGATGCGGTGCTGTCGCTGCTCACCAACCCCAACGATGTCGGTTGGGCTGACATCCTTGCCCGAGGTGGCACGTTCACGTGGGAGGCGTGGGTGCTGCCCAACGGAACCAACTACAGCCAGTCGCACGGCTGGGGCTCGGTGGCCGCCGTCGACGTGCTGGGCACCATGCTCGGCATCCGCACCGCGGCCCCGGGAGCCTCCGCCGTCGACATCGTCGTGCCCCGTGACATCCTCGAGCACGCCTCGGGCTCGGTGACGACCCAACGCGGCCCGGTGGCGGCGGCATGGGAGCGCAACGAGGACGGCACGGTGAGCCTCGACATCGACATCCCGGTGAACGTGACCGCCACCGTCTCCATCCCGCACATCGAGGGGATGCGCCACCTCGCCTCCGGCGACGGCGCCCCGGTCTACCTCGGCGTCGAGGATGGGCGGGAGATCTTCACGGTGGGATCCGGCGCCACGTCGTTCGTGGCTGTCACCGCAGCGGTGGCGGCCACCCACGACGCCATCGACGTCGTCCAGGGCCTCGAGCCGCTCCACCAGCGGGTGCGCAACCAACTCCTCTCCGGGCTCGACAAAGTCCTGGTGGAGCTGACCGACGCCCGCGATCCCGACGACCCGCGGCCCTGCCAGGCCGTCGACATCTGGGAGGCCTCCCTCGACGACCTGCTGCAGCGACCGTCCCCCCAGCCGGGGCTCACCCCGGCGATGGCGGACCAGTTGCGCCAGGAGGCCGA
>CAZOGW010000203.1:0-379 GCA_964579415.1 uncultured Acidimicrobiaceae bacterium
GATGTCGAGTCGGAGCCGGCCCTCACCGCGCCTGCTCCCGACGCCGGAATGCGGCCTGCCATCACCGCGCCGCGCGACATCGGGGACATCGCCGACGACCTCTCCGCCGCCGACTTCGCCGAGGCCGTCGAGCGCACCGTCTTCGAGTTCAAGGAAGGCGACATCGTCGCCGGCATCGTGGTGCGCGTCGATCCCGACGAGGCCCTCATCGACATCGGCTACAAGTCCGAGGGTGTCGTCCCCGCCAACGAGCTGTCGATCCGCAACAGCGCCAACCCGGCCGACGTGGTCAAGGTCGGCGACGAGATCGAGGCGCTGGTCATGCAGAAGGAGGACGAGTCGGGCCGGCTCGTCCTGTCGAAGAAGCGTGCCCAGTACG
>CAZOGW010000203.1:389-3533 GCA_964579415.1 uncultured Acidimicrobiaceae bacterium
GCCGCATCGAAGGTGTGATGGCCGAGGGCGGCACGGTCACCGGTCCGGTGATCGAGGTGGTCAAGGGTGGCCTCATCGTCGACATCGGCCTGCGCGGGTTCCTGCCCGCATCGCTGGTCGACCTGCGCCGGGTCCGCGACCTGCACCCCTTCGTGGGTGAGAGCATCGAGGCCAAGGTCATCGAGTTGGACAAGAACCGCAACAACGTGGTGCTGTCCCGCCGTGCCTACCTGGAGGAGGCGCAGGCCGAGCAGCGCCACGCCTTCCTCGAGGACCTGCAGCCCGGCGACGTCCGCGAGGGCGTGGTGTCGTCGGTGGTCAACTTCGGTGCCTTCGTCGACCTGGGAGGCATGGACGGCCTGGTCCACGTCTCCGAACTGTCCTGGCAGCACGTCTCGCATCCCAGCGAGGTCGTCACCGTGGGCGACAAGGTGGACGTCAAGGTGCTCGAGGTGGACCGGGACCGGGAGCGCATCTCGCTGTCGATCCGCCAGACCGCGGCCGATCCCTGGGATACGTTCGCCGGCGAGACAGAGGTCGGCGCCATCATCGACGGTGTCGTCACCAAGACGGTGCCGTTCGGCGCTTTCGTGTCCGTGGGAGCAGGCGTAGAGGGCCTGGTGCACGTGTCGGAGATCGCCATCCACCACGTCGACAGTCCTGAACTCGAGCTGTCGATCGGTCAGCAGGTGCGGGTGAAGGTCACCGAGGTCGACATCGACCGCCGCCGGGTGAGTCTTTCCATCAAGCAGGCGCTGCCCGAGTGGGAGGAGAGGTCACAGTTCGCCTCGGAGCCGCGCGCTGGTGCGCCCCGTCGCGAGCAGGCGCCTCCCCGGCCCCGCAAGCGCGAGTTCCAGCGCGAGGAGGAGGTGGCGGAGACGCCGACCTTCAGTGCCGACTCGTCGCTGGAGGCGATCCTGGCCGAGCTCAAAGAGCGAGGCATCGGTCGGAAGTGATGCCGTTGGGTCGGGTCCTCCCTGCCCGGGGGCTCGACCGGTAGTGGACATGGGGGAGCGGCAGCGGACCGTTATCGTGGGGTCGCTCACCGTGGCCACGTCTAAGGAGGCGTTGGGATGAGCCATCGCATAGGTGCGGGCCGATGAGCCGGCGTGCTGTCGTTCTCGTGGTGGCCCTGCTGCTGGCCGGCCTGGCCGCGGTCGCCGTGTGGCGGTACCAGGAGACCGTCGCCGACTCCATCCGTGCCGACATCGCCGAGGTAGTCGTCTATCGCGCCACCGAATTGATCGAGCCGGAGACCCCGGGTGAGGAGGCGTCGCTGGTCATCGAGGAGTCCACCGAACTGGCCGAGGCCATCAGCGAGTACACCACCATCTTCTGCCTGGGTCCGGTGTCGCCCGACGCCGTGGACGTCACGGTGTGCAGCGAGCATCCCACCGACCTGGAGGGGTCGCTCACCGGCACCTTCGCCGCCGGGCCCATCTCGGCGGGGCAACTCATCTCCACCGACATGTTCGTCTCCGCCGCCGACCTGCAGCTCAACCCGCTCGCCGGTGACATCGCCGCCGGGCACATGGCGGTAGCCGTCGACCCGGGCCCGATCGGCGGCGTTGGCGGGATGCTGGAGCCCGGCGACCGGGTCAACGTCATCTCCACCTTCACGGTGCGGGTCCGTACCCAGCAGGAGGGCGCCACCGTCGTCGTCGGCGACGAGACGGTGACCCAGACCGAGGTGCAGGAGCAGCCCATCGAGGTCACCCGCACCATCCTGCAGAACATCCACGTGTTGGCGGTGGACGGCCGCATCGCCGGGGAGCCGCCGCCGGCGACCGAGACCCTGGGTACCAGCGTGGTGCTCGAACTGCTCCCCGAGCAGTCCGAGGCACTGGAGTTCGCCCGCCAGAACTCCCAGATCTCGCTGGCGCTGCTGCCGGCCGGCGAGGAGTACACCGACCACGAGGCGCGGGGGATCACCAGCTTCGACATCGTCGACCTGATCGACATCGTGCAGCGGGTCAGGGCGGAACTGGAGAACCTGGATGGCTGACGCCTCCTGGTCCGTGCTGGTAGTCGACCGGGATGACGGTTTCGTCGACGACACCAAAGGTCTTCTCGACAACCACACCGTCCACACCGCCCGCAACATGACCGATGCGCAGCGGCGCATGGTGGAGGAGGGCATCGAGGTCGCCATCCTCGGCCCCTCCTACGGCACGCCTAACAACGTGCGGGAAGTCAACCACCTCTTCGAGTTGCGCCCCGCCCTGCCTGTGATCCTCGTCGCCGACGAGATGAACACCGACGTGCTGCTCACCTCGATCAGGCTGGGGATCAAGGACGTGCTGGAGAGCCCACTCACCCGTGAGGCGGTGACCGCCGCGCTGGGTGCCCTCGACCACGAGGAGATGGCCGCCCCCGCCGCCGACTGGCGCCACCAGATCGGCAAGGTGGTCACCATCATGTCGCCCAAGGGCGGCGCCGGCAAGACCGTCACCACCTCCAACGTCGCGGTGGCTCTCGCCGAGTGGTCCGAGCCGGATCGGGTGGTGGTGGTCGACGCCGACCTGCAGTTCGGCGACATCTGCATCGCGCTCCAGGTGGAGCCGAAGCACACCATCGTCGACGCCGCCCGCGACATCGAGAAGCTCGACGAGGAACTGCTGGGGAGCCTGCTCGCCCGCCATTCCAGCGGGCTGCGGGTCCTGGCGGCCCCGCTGGAGCCGGCGCTGGCCGACGAGGTGTCCACACCCGTCGTGGTGCGTACCCTGGGCCTGCTGCGCCGCATGTTCGACTACATCGTCGTCGACACCGCCCCCTTCCTCGACGAACCGGTGCTGTCGATCCTGGAGCGCAGCGACGTCGTGCTGCTGGTCGTCGACATGGACCTCCCCAGCGTGAAGAACGCCAAGCTGGCGCTGGACACGCTGCGGCTGATCAAGTTCCCCTTCGAGAAGATCAAGCTGGTGCTGAACCGGAACAATTCCAAGGCGCGCCTCGACGTCGGCGACCTGGAGCGGTCACTGGGCCTCCAGGTGCAGGCGTCGGTGGTGTCGGACAAACTGGTGCCACGCTCGGTGAACCAGGGAGTGCCGGTGGTCCAGTTGAACCCGCGGTCACGGGTGGCGCGTGATTTCCGCAACGTGGCCAGACTGGCGGTGGACGACAAGCCCAAGGGCGCCGACGGCG
>CAZOGW010000204.1:0-1950 GCA_964579415.1 uncultured Acidimicrobiaceae bacterium
GACCTTCGCTTCAACATGGGTCGCTCCCACATCGTGATGGCGGCGATCATGGGTGCCGACCTCCGTCTCGCCGGCCCCAGCGCCTATGCACCGCCCGCGGACGTCCTCGAGATCGCCGGCGAGATCGCCTCCCGTACCGGGGCCTCGATAACGGTCACCGAAGACCCGGAGGCGGCAGTCGAAGGCGTGGACTTCATCCACACCGACGTCTGGGTCTCGATGGGCGAAGCCAAGGAGGTATGGGCCGGCCGCGTCGCCGAGATGAAGCCCTATCAGGTCAACTCCGACCTCATGGCCGCCACGGGGAACCCGGGCACACGCTTCATGCACTGCCTCCCGGCCTTCCACGACACCAACACGACGGTGGGCCGCGAGGTGATGGAGGCGACGGGGATGCCCGACGGGCTGGAGGTGACCGGCGACGTCTTCGAGTCGGATCGCAGTGTCGTCTTCCAGCAGGCGGAGAACCGACTGCACACCATCAAGGCGCTGCTGGTGGCCACCCTGGCCTGAGGCCCGGAGCCGGGGCGTCGCGTACCCGAGTTAGGAGAACCACGTGGAACCGGTTGCGCACAGGTGGGAATGGCGGGCGTTCAGCCCCAGGTTCCCCGGGCTCGAGCTGAAGATCGGAGATCTCACGCCTGTCTCCGGGCCGGACCTCACCGAGGAGACCTACTTCCTGGTCCCGGGGGAGGTGAACGCCAAGCTCCGGTTCGGACTGCTCGACGTCAAGCGCCTCATCCAGGTCGGCGACGACGGCCTGCAGTTGTGGGCTCCGATTCTCAAGGCGGAGTTGCCCGTACCCGCCGCGACGCTTCGGGAGATCGTCGACGCCATGGGCCTGGCGGCCCCGGAGACCACGCGGGAGACGTACACCAGGGAGCAACTCATCGATGAGGTGCTCGACCCGATCGGCGACGTCACCGTGGTTCCGATGACCAAGAGCAGGCTCCGCTACATGGTGGACGGTTGTATGGCGGAGATGACACGCCTGTCGGCGGGGGAACGGACCACCTCCACCTTCGCTGTCGAGTCGGAGGACCCGGCGGCGGTGTTCGCCCTGGTCACCCGCCTCGGTCTGGGGGGTTACACCAACACCAGCTACCCCGACGGACTGCGCAGCCTGCTGATGGGGTCTCCGCGGCGTTACGCCGTCATCGACATCGGTACCAACTCGGTGAAGTTCCACATCGGGGAGCAGCGCCCAGACGGGTCATGGGCCCGGGTGGTGGACCGGGCGGAGCTGACACGCCTCGGCGAAGGGCTGAACGCCACCGGCGAGATCCAGCCCGAGCCGCTGGAGAGGACCATACGCGCCGTGGTGGCCATGGTGGCGGAGGCGAGAAGGAGTGACGTGCTGGCGGTGGCGGTGGTCGGCACCGCCGTCTTCCGGCTCGCCGGAAACAGCTCCTTCGCCGTGAGCAGCCTCGAGGGACGGGCCCGGGTGCCGGTGGAGGTGATCCCGGGAGAGGAGGAGAGCCGCCTCGCCTTCCTGGCCGTCACACAGGAGGTGAGCCTGGGGACGGGCACTCTGGTCGCCTTCGACACCGGCGGTGGCAGCACCGAGTTCACCTTCGGGCGAGGCGACAGCGTCCTGGAGCAGTTCAGCCTGCCCGTCGGTTCCGTGACGTACACGGAGCGCTTCGCCCTCCACGGACCGGTGGGATCGGAGACGATCGGGCAGGTACGCAACGCACTCACCGAGGATCTGGCGCGGCTGGACGGAGGCGCTGCACCCGACGTCGTGGTGGGTATGGGCGGCGCCGTGACCAACCTGGCTGCGGTCTCCCGTTCCATGGCGGTCTACGACCCTGACGCCATACAGGGTGCGGTCCTGCAGGTCGCCGAGATCGACCGTCAGATCGCGCTCTACGCCTCGATGGACGAGGGCAGCCGGCGGTCCATCGTGGGGCTGCAACCGGACCGGGCGAAGGTGATCCTCGCCGGAGC
>CAZOGW010000204.1:2050-3529 GCA_964579415.1 uncultured Acidimicrobiaceae bacterium
CGCATGTGGCCGGCGGTGACCAGTGTGAACACCACCAGCGCGATGGCGCTTCCGATCGAGGCAACGGCGGTGAGGTCGAAGGCCAGCACGAAGATGGACGCCGCCACCGCGGTGAACAGGAGGCCATTGGGAATCCTGCCTCCGGTGCGACGTCCCATCAGGGGCGGGAACTGCCCCCGAGAGGCCAGCTCCTCGCTCAGGCCCGTCGCCGGGTACAGCCCGGCGTTGGTGGCGCCCGCCGTGGCGAACAGCGCGGTCACACTCATCATCCAGAAACCGACCTGGCCCAGAGCCGGCTCGGCGGCGACGGCGATGGCGGTCGCCCCGGAGGCGATGACCTCGTCGACCGGTAGCGTGCCGAACACGCCCAGGGCGATGGCGACGTAGATCGCGGTGGCGATGCCGAGAGCGAGAAAGACCGCACGCGGGAGCTGCCGGGACGGATTGGCGAGATCTTTGGCGGCGAAGGTGATCACACCGAACCCGAGGAAGGCGAAGAAGGTGAGCGCCACGCTGGCCACGATGTCGCGGAACGGGGGGTACTCCGACGTCGCCAGCAGCCCCGGCTCGAGGTTGGCCAGCGTGACCACGGCCAGCACCGTGAGCGAGCCGAGCACGACTATGACGACGACGGTCTGGGCGTGGGCCACCGCCTTGGAGCCGGCGACGTTGAGGAGCGTCATACCGGCGACCACGAGCACCGCGAACACCTTCAGCCACACTGCGTTGCTGTCGGTGAACATCTCGCTGGCGTAGCTCCCGAACGAGATCGCCACCATGGCGGTGACGACGATGTTGGTGGCGTAGATCAGCCAGGCGATGATGCCGGTGAAGTGCCCTTCACCGTACGCCTTCTCGACGTACTCCAGCAGCCCGCTCGCCGACGGGAAGCGCGCACCGAACTTGGCGAAGGAGTATCCCTGGAGAGCGGCGATCCCACCGGCGAGGAGGAACGACACCCACACCGCGGCTCCGGCCACCTCTCCCGCCGGGGCGAGCAGCGAGAAGATGCCGGCGCCTACCATGGCGCCTATGCCGATGAATGCCGCCTGGCGCACCGTCAGTTTCGTGGACCGGGCATTGTCGGTTGCGTCGATGTCCACACCGGTCTCCTCGCCAGATGCCTGCGCAACGTATCTGAGACCCATTGCCGCCGAATCCTCCACTTGGGATGAGGCCTCTCCCTGGCCGCGGGCGTAGCGTTGTCCACCATCACCAAGGAGAAGCCGTGACCGACAGACGCATCGCCCCGGGCCAGAGCGAGGACCGCCTCGCCGAGCTGTTGTCCCTCATCGCCGATGCGGATTCCGTCGAGTTGAAGCTCACCGTCCCCGACCCCCTGCACCGCTCCGCGGGCGACGCCCTCAGACTCGATCCACTGGACGCCGAGATTCGCCAGGTGGTGTTCTTCGACACACCGGACCTGGCGCTCGACAAGGCGGGCATCGTGGTGAGAGCCCGCCGCATGCAGGGAGGCGA
>CAZOGW010000205.1:0-3418 GCA_964579415.1 uncultured Acidimicrobiaceae bacterium
CTCGAACCCGGTGACCGCCTCGACGTGCTCGGCGAGGCGTCCACTTCGCTCACCGCCCGTCACGGCATCCTCTTCCCGGGCAACATCCACATCCTGGTGCCGCTGCTGGAGCCGTTGCGGGGCGGCGCTCTGCTCACCGGAGCCGGCGGCGACGAGATGCTGGGCGGCAACCCCCACTACGACCTGGTGCGGATGTTGTCGGGCCGGAAGCTCCCGACGAAGAAGCTTCTGCGGCAGGTGGCCAAACGCGTCGTGGCGCCGAACCGGGACCGCGACAGGTCCCGGCGCTCCGCCGAGGCCCAGCTCACCTGGCTAGCGCCGCAGGTGCGCCGTCAGGTGGCGGAGCGGTACGCCCGCTTCGAGACCGACCCGTGGACGGCGAGCCGGCAGCTCACCCAGGTGTACCCCAACCGGTACATCCACCGCACCCGGGCCGACATGGCCACCGTCGCCGCCGACTTCTCGGCCACAGTGGCGCATCCTTTCCTCGATGCCCGCTTCGTCGGCGCCATGGCCGCCCACGTCGGCCGTACCGGCTATCCCGACCGTGCCGGGGTCATGACGCACCTGTTCGGAGGCCTGCTGCCCGACCGGGTCAATAAGCGCACTACCAAGGCCCGCTTCGACGACGTGTTCTGGACCCGGGACGCCGCCCAACGTGTCGGTGACCTGCCCGTCGAGATGCTCTCCGACTATGTGGACACCGAGGCGCTGCGGGAGTTGTGGGCCTCGGACCGGCCCAAGGGCAACACGTCGCTCATCGTCAAATACCTGTGGCAGCGCACCATCGGCAACGACCCTGACACCGAAATGGGTCTCCCGGCCCATGCCGAAACACCCCCGAAGCCTTGACGCACGGTCCCTCACGGCTGTACCCTTCGGGACTCAGGCGCCAGGGGGGCGTCCGAACAAGGGGGTAGGCATGGCCTACGAGAAGCCGACGGTGACGAGGCTCGGGACGCTCGAGCAGCTCACCCTCACCAAACAGCTCGGCTGGTACGACATCGTGTGGTGGATTCCCAGCGACAACCAAGACGGTGGTGGCGGAGGCGTCCACACCGGTTCCTGACCGTCGCTGAGTTCTGACTCGCGGCTGGCCAGGCGCGGGCATATCCACGGTGCGTCGCGGGCCACGGTCAACCTCCCGTCCGCGAGCCGCACCGTACACTCGCGTCCCGTGACACCCGACGCCCTACTCAACGGGCTCGACATGGTCGAGCTGGTCACCGGTGTCGTCTTCGGCACCGACTCCTCCATCCCGGCGCCTCCCCGGGGCACCGGCGTGGCTCCCCGCGCCGCCCTGGAGCACAGCATGGTCGGGTTCCTGGCCTCCGGAACCTGCGGGATCGCCTTCTCCGGGGGGCGTGACTCGTCGGGGATCCTGGCGGCGGCCACCGCGGCGGCCCGCCGCGAAGGGCTCCCCGACCCGGTGCCGGTCACGCTGCGGTTCCCCGCCATCGCATCCACCGAGGAGTCCGACTACCAGGAGGCCGTGGTCCGCCACCTCGGCCTCACCGAATGGGTCCGCCTCGAACCGGGGGACGCCCTCGACATCGTCGGCGACGCCTCCACCGGGCTCACCGCCCGCCACGGCCTGCTCTACCCGAGCAACGTCCACATCGTGGTGCCCATGCTCGCCGCCCTCGGGTCGGGAACGCTGCTCACCGGCTCCGGAGGCGACGAGATGCTCGACGGCCACCCGCACCACGACCTGGCGGCCATGGTCACCGGACGCAAGCGACCCACCCGGGGACGGCTGCGGCAACTCGCCAAACGCTACGTCGCACCGGAGCGCATCCGGGAAGAGTCCCGTCGTATGGCCCGGGACCACTTCACGTGGCTCTTGCCGGAAGTCCGCGACGCCGTCGCCGAGCGCTTCGCCGACAGCAACACAGAGCGACTGTTCGCCCACCGCCAGATCACCGAGATGGTGTACCCGGCCCGTTACCTGCACCGCATGCAGGCCGACATGGCGGTGGTCGCCGCCGATCAGGCGATGACGGTCGCCCACCCCTTCCTCGACCCCGGCTTCGTCGGCTCCATCGCTGACCGGGTGGGGCGGACCGGGTTTCCCGACCGGGCGGCGATCATGGCGGAGATCTTCGGCGACACCCTGCCCGACAGCATCGTCACCCGCACCTCCAAGGCCAGCTTCGACGACGTGTTCTGGACCCGCCGCACCGACGAGCGGGTGCAGTCCCTCCCCGTGGAGCTGCTCTCCGGATACGTCGACCCCGACGCCCTGCGGGAGCGGTGGCGCTCCGACCAGCTCAAGGGCAACACCTCGCTCATCGTCAAGTACCTGTGGCACCTCACCAGCCAACGCCTCGCCGATCCGGCAAATGGGCCGGACGACCCGTCCACTAACTCCCTGGATGGCACAAGATGAACCACAGAGCACGTGCCAGGCGTACCAAGACACCAAGGGGGTAGGGAAGATGGCTTACCAGAAGCCCACCATCGAAAGGCTGGGCACTCTCGGGGAGCTCACGCTGACCAAGGTCCTCGGGCCGTCCGATGGAGTGTTCTTCATCGTCAAGGATGCGCCCGGGAATCCTCCGGTCCACACCGGCTCCTGAGACACGAACATCTGCGATCGGCGCCGCCTGCGGGCGGCGCAGCCGCGTCCGGGACCTGCCACGATCCCGGTACACACGCAGGGACGACACCATGAGCGACACCACCACGGCTGAGGCGCACGGCATCTACGGGGTGCGCATCCGCGGCATCGACGGCGGCGGCAACCTGGGCGACGTCCCCGCTGACTGGCCGGCCTGGGACATCCGCGTCGAGAGGTCGGTAACCGATCGTGACGACCGGCCGGAGTCCGTCGGCGACGAGCGGGCGCTGCTGCGCTTCGGTGACGACGCCACCGTCGAGCTGTTCCGCCGGCCCCGCGGCGGCGAGGCCCTGATCCGCCTCCCCGGGGACGTCCCCGACGCCGAACTGGCCCACCCCTACCTGTCGGCGGTGGGGATGCTCAGCGCCTACTGGGGCGGGCGCATCGCATTCCATGGCGGCGTCGCCGGCATCGATGGGCGCGCCTGGATGGTGGTCGGCGCCAAGGGTGGCGGCAAGACCACCACGCTGGCGCTGCTGGGCCAGCGGGGCCATCCCGTCCTCGCCGACGACATCACCGTGATCGACCCCGAGATGCGGGTGCACCGGGGGCCCCGCTTCGTCGACCTGCGTGAGGACGTGTCCGACGCTCTCGGCGTCGGCGACTCGGTGGGGGTGCTGGGTCAGCGGGAACGGTGGCGGCACCCCCTTGACGAGGCACCGCTCACCCTTCCCCTCGGCGGGATCGTGGTGCCGGGCTGGGGCGATACCGTCACCATCGAGCCGGTCACCGGCAGTGACCGTATCCGCGTCCTCGCCGCCGCGGCGGCCCTGCGGGTCCCGGCACCGTGGGGACAGC
>CAZOGW010000206.1:0-3417 GCA_964579415.1 uncultured Acidimicrobiaceae bacterium
AGCCATCCGGTACGGCGCCGCCTCGACCCGGCACGGCGGGCGCCCGGTGTTCCCGTCGTCGCCGGCCGGTTGCCCGGCGAGGGTGGCCGGGACCGCCCCGGTCGCCCCACCCGCCCGGCACCGGCACCGGTGCAGCCTGTCGGGCGCCACACCCGCACCACCGTGCCACCGGCCCTCCCCGGTGGCCGGCTCGTCCCGGCCGCGGTGGCCGCCGCCGGGCGCGATCCGTCACCCCGGGGAGCGAGCGGGCGGTCCGTTCTCCGTTCGTCGGCGGCCTCCGTCGCCACGCTCTCGGCGTCGGTGGCGGTGAGGCGAGCCGCCACCGCCAACCTGGCCCCGCCACCGCCGGCGTCGGCGCAACTTGCCGGCCGCCCGGGCGCCCCACAGGTGCAGCGAGCGGCGGTACGGCCCGCCGGCACCGCCTGGTCGGGCCGCGGGCGCTCGACCAGGACGGTTACCGACGGCGGGGCGCCGGCCGAGGTCCAGCGCGTCAAGATCGCCGGCCACCGGGGCCGGAGACCCGCCACTCCCGCCGCCGTGCCCGACACCGCGCCATCGACGGCACCGTCCGTGCCCACCTCCACCCCGGCACCGAAGACCGCGCCGACACAGACACAGACACCGACGTCGGCGCAGCGTGAATCCGAATTCGACAGGCTCGTCGCCATGCTCGAGGACCGCATCCTGGCCCAGCTCGAGCGCCGCGGCGGCCGCTACCACGGGATGTTCTGATGGCGGTGCAGAAAGCGTGGATCGAAGTGGAGGCGGCGGCCGGGATCGGCGGCGGGAAGATCACCTGCATGTTCAACCCGGAGCAGCTCAGCCTCTCCAAGTCGGCCGAGTGGAACGGCAGCAGGCGGCGCGGGCAGAACGCCCCGGAACTCACCTTCGACGGGGGAGGATCGTCCAGTCTCGATCTCGACCTCACCTTCGACACCAGCGAGACCGGCGACTCGGTGACGGCGCACACCGACCTCATCCTCAAGCTGATGGAGGTCAACGACTCGCTGCCCTCGGCATCCGCCAAGGCGAAGCGACCCCCCTGGGTCCGCTTCCACTGGGGCGAGTGGCACTCGTTCAAGGCGTGCGTGTCCAACGCCTCGGTCAAGTTCACCTACTTCTCCAGTTCCGGGATCCCGCTCCGGGCCAGCGCCTCGGTCGGCTTCCGGCAGGTGGAGGACGACCCCACCTGGCTGCCGCAGAACCCCACCTCGGGTACCCCGGACCCGCACCGGGTCCACGCCCTCCAGGTCGGCGAGACCCTCGATCGCCTGGCGGCGCGCTATTACGAGGACTCCACCCGCTGGCGGGTCATCGCCGAGGCCAACGCCATCGACGACCCGCTGCGTATCCCGCCGGGCACCATGCTCAAGGTGCCGCTCCAGTCGGGGGCCGGCGGTGCCTGAGACCACGCTCCTCGCCCAGCTCGCCGTCAAGGTCGACGGATCACCGCTGGCGGTCACCCTGCTCGATCACCTCGTCGACACCCGCGTCGAGAAATCGCTGGCCCTGCCCGACACCTGCACCCTGCGGGTGGTCGACCCGGACTTCGGCCACCTCGATGCCGGTCCCTTCGCCATCGGCGCGGCACTGGAGGTGGAGATGGCGGGAACGGAGACCGTCACGGTGTTCACCGGGGAGGTCACCGCCCTGGCCACCGAGCCGGCGCCCAACGGTGAGCCGGAACTCGTCGTCACCGCACTCGACCGGGCCCACCGCCTCGCCCACGGGGTCAAGGTCGCCACCTTCGTCGAGATGGCGGGCAGCGACGTGGTCAGCCAGATCGCCGGCGCCTACGGACTGCAGGCGGACGTGACCTCCACCCAGCCGGTGCTTCCCTTCATCCAGCAGCGGGAGACCGACTACGCCTTCCTCGACCGCCTCGCCCTGATGCACGGATGCCGCTGGGGTGTCGACGGCCAGAAGTTGTGGTTCAAGCTCTACGAGGAGCCGGAGGACGGCGGCGTCACCCTCGCCTGGGGAGAGGAGTTGGAGTCCTTCCGGGTCAGGATGACCGGCGCCGACGAGGGCGGCTCTGTGGAGGTGCGCGCCTGGGACTCCGTGGGCCAGCGTGCCATCGTCGGTACCAATCAGTCCCGGGCATCGCTGTCGGGGGGCCTCGCCTCGTCCGCCACCGGGGCTACCTCGGTGGCGGCCAAGGCCAGGGACTTCGGCAAAGCCAACAACGGCAAGCGCTTCGCCTCGTGGTCGGTTCCCGACCAGGGCTCCGCCTCCGCCGTCGCCCGCCGTATCGGCGAGAACGTCGTCTCCACCCAGGTATCCGCCCGCGGCGTGGCCCGGCTACGGCCCGGCATCGCCCCGGGGAAGACCGTGGCGATCGAGGGTGTCGGCACCAAGCTCTCCGGCGGCTACGCGGTGACGAGCGTGCTGCACGTGGTCAGCGCCGGGCAGCGGCCCACCACCCGCTTCTCCTGCGAGTCGATGGAGGCCGCCGACCTGGTGGGGCTGCTGCGCGGGCCCGGCGAGGCGGCCCTGGGTCGGGTCACCGACCTCATGGTGGGCGTGGTCACCAACATCAAGGATCCCGAGGGCCTGTCCCGGGTGAAGGTCAACTTCCCGGCGCTCAGCAACGATGGCGAGTCGGCGTGGGCCCGTCTGGTGCAGCCCGGGGCCGGCAGCCAGCGCGGCCTGCACATCATGCCCGAGATCGACGACGAGGTGCTCGTCGGCTTCGAGCACGGCGACACCAGCCGGCCCCTCGTCCTCGGCGGCCTGTGGAGCTCCAAGAAGGCGGCCCCCAACCCGACCAGCACCGCCGTCAAGCAGGACAAGGTGGCGGTGCGCACGCTGAAGACCCGCGCCGGTCACGTCATCGCCCTCACCGACGCCGAAGGCACCGGCAACAAGATCGAGATCATGCTCGCCGGCGACAAGGGCTCCATCGTCATCGGCGACGACAAGATCGTGGTCAAGACCCCCAAAGACGTCGAGGTCACCGCCGACGGCAAGATCGCCCTCAAGGCGACCGGGGACCTCACCCTCGAGGGGCAGAACGTCAAGGTGACGGCGCAGAGCAACATCGACATCCAAGGGGCCCAGGTGACCACGAAGGGCAAGGCCAAGCTGACCAGCCAGGCCCCCCAGGTGGAAGTCAAGGCCGATGCCCAACTCAACCTCCAAGCCGGCGCCATGGTCCAGGTAAAGGGAGCGATGGTGAGCCTCGGATGAACGTGATCATGTACCGCGGGATCGCATCTGCAGGAACAGGGAACCTTCACGGACTCGTCGCGGAGCAGGCGATGTGGGGGTTGTGCGATGAAGACCCCCCTCGACCCGCCCTCCGCAAAGCCTCCGGGCGGCCCACTCCCCCCGCAAAGCCGGGGGGAGATGAAGAGCGCGGGTTTCATCCTCCCCCGCCGCTTCGGTGGGGGAGGTGGCCGATCGGCTCG
The DNA here is from genome assembly GCA_964579415.1 of uncultured Acidimicrobiaceae bacterium. Classification (GTDB taxonomy): domain Bacteria; phylum Actinomycetota; class Acidimicrobiia; order Spongiisociales; family UBA5794; genus CAZOGW01. Next base: position 3,411 of record CAZOGW010000206.1, read on the forward strand.
CCTGGCG
>CAZOGW010000207.1:0-3411 GCA_964579415.1 uncultured Acidimicrobiaceae bacterium
CCCCAGATCGCCCAGGCGGTTACTGCGGCGAGGATGAGCAGCAGAACCGCCACCACTATCCAGGGGCCCCAGCCGGGCTCCTCTTCGCGGGGTTCCTCGAAGGCCACGGGCTCGGGCTCGGGCTCGACGTAGATCTCCACCACCGGCTCCATGTCGGAGCCGCAACGGATGCACACGTTGCGGTCGGCGGCATTGAGTTCGGCGCACACCGGGCAGGGGCGGGTGGCGAGACGGACCCGGCCGCCGGCGCCGGGAAGGCGATTCTGGTAGCCGTCGCCGGCGGGAACCGACTCCACCGTCTCGGCGGCGGATGACACCGCCACCGGGGTGGCAGCCCAGAAGAGCGGCTCGTCGCAGGTGGGGCAGAACGACTGGCTGTCGCGGCCCAGCGTCTCCCGGTACACCGACGTGCCGCAGGTGGGGCAGGTTATGTCAGGCATCCTCACCTCCACGGGGTGCCACGGTCGCCAGGACCGGGGCGGCCGGGTCGTCCTCTGATGTGATGGCGAACGGTACCCAGGCGGGGATCTCGTCGCGCACCAGGGTCTCGATGCGGCTGCGGGCCAACCCACCCAGCGTCTCCAGGTGGATGCGCAACCGTCCGACCGGCACCTCGGGTAGCGGGACACGGTTGTCCCGCCGGATGGTGCCCGGGTCCTCGACGTCCACCGCACCGCCGGTGAGGGCGGTGAGCAGCGCCGCCAGGGCGGGGGCGGTGCCCCGGGTGCCGAAATGGTCGGCGGCGGCGGTGACCACCCGGCGGCGCCGGACCGGATCGAGTGTCTCATCGACGGCGACTCCGAGCCATCCTCCCAGCCAGCGGGCCACCTCGGCCGGGGCCAGGTGGCGGTCGAACAGCGCCGGGAACCCGGTGGGGCGGTCGTAGAGCGGGGTGCCGATGTCCTCGAAGATGCGGGTGAAGCGCACCGCGAAGTCGTCCGCGGCGATGGGCCCGGGGAGCTGGCCGGTATAGAGGCCGGTCATCTCAGCACCACCTTGTGGTGGTAGCCGAGGCACAGCGAGTCCTCGTCGAGCTCGATGGTCTCGCGGGCCGGGCCCACCCGGGCCTCCCGGCGCAGGTCGGCGGAGAAGAGGGCGACGTCACCGACGGCGACGACACCGGGGACCACCGCCACCACCTGGCGCACCTCGTCGGCGGTGAGGACCCACCCGAAGGGAACGCCGTCGCCGGCGGGACCGCCCAGGATGGGATTGGTGAGCCGGTACAAGGTGTCGAGGATGCGGAGCTGCAGGGCGTCGGCATCGGTATCGGAGGCCGGGGTCACCATCACCACGATGCTGACCCCCTCGTAATAGGGGGTGCCGATCTCCACCGAGGTGCCGATGAGCCGGCGCGGCTCCAGGTAGTCGCGGAGGGTGCGGTACAGCGGCTCGTCGAGGGCGTAGTCGTCGAGGCGCTGTTCGTGCAGCGGGGTGCGCACGTCGGGGACGACCAGCAGCCGCACCCGGGCGTCACCTTGGCGCTGGTCGATGCAGCGGCTGCGCGCCACATCGCCGGTGGCCTCCCGGGCGAGCCGGGCGAAGTCGGCGGTGGTGACGGCGCGGTTCCCGGTGCGCAGCGTGAGCGGCGCCCGCTCTTTTGCGGCCTGGACCGTTTCGGCGTCGACACCGCCCGAGGCCGGGCCCAGGTTGGTGACGGCGTCGACGAACCGGATGGTGGTCCGCAGCACCCGTAGCGTCCCCCGGCCCACGTTGCCGCGGGAGCCGCCGCCGACGCGATAGCCGGTGACCTCGAGCTGGGCGCCCCGCGGAGGGATGGCGCCGTGCTGGGCCATGCGGTTGGCGGCGTCGCGCACCTCGGGACCGAGCTCGATCTCCCCGGTGCTGGCGTGCCACACGAAGTGCCGGTCGGTGGGATCGGAGGCGCCGAAGTGCTCCACCTCGGTCCATTCCTGCGACCCGGCGGCGGTGACCACGCGCAGCGTCTCCCCGCTGCGGCGGGGCAGGTTGGGCGAGCGGGACAGGGTGAAGCGCTGCCCGGGGAGCCCGTCGCTGACACCGAGGAGCTCGGCGGGCATCGGCTCGCCGTGGTGTGCCCACACCTGCCCGCCGACGGTGACCACACCCAGCGAGCGGATCTGCGGCGAGGCGCCGTAGTTGCGCTGACCCGCCTTGGGGGCCTTGAGCCGGACCCGCACCCAGTAGGCGTCGATGCCGTCCATGACGAAGTTGTCGTGGCGGCGCGGGATGGCCAGGTCGACGGCGCCGTTGCGGTTGAGCCCGCCGCTGTCGTCGCGGTGGACGGCTATCTCCGCCCATCCCTCGTCGGTCGAGGCCTCCCACACCAGGGGCGGCTCGGCGGGGTTGATGCCGAGGCCGAGGGCGCCCGCCTCCAGGGTGAGCTGGATCACGTGCGAGCCGAGCGGCTCGGCGAAACCGAGGAGGAAGGTCTCGCCGGGCTCGAGGTTGGGGAAGCAGGTGACGGCGGCGTTGTTGAAGCGCAGGTCGTCCCACTGGTCGGTGGCGACCCCGTCGGGGGACACGCTGAGCGCCGCCATCAGCTTCGGCTGGCTCAGGTCGAGGGCGTCGTCGGTGACGAAGACGATCTGCCCGGAGGCGTCGCTGCGGGTGCCGACCTCGGTGGAGGCGGGGATGTGGACATCGTCGGCCTGCTGGGTGATGGTGAAGGTGAGCAGCGCCCGGGCGGGGTGCGCCGGGAACGGCTCGATGCCCACCATATTGAGGAACACGGTGTAGAGCCGATCGGGCACCTGGTTGAGGCGGAACAGGGTCTGTTCGGTCATATAGGCGAACAGTTCGATGAGCGTCACACCCGGGTCGGAGATGTTGTGGTTGGTCCACTCCGGGGTGTGGACGGCGATGAGACGCTTGGCCTCGTCGACGAGGTCCTGGAAGCGGCGGTCGTCGAGGTTGGGCAACGGCAGGGTCATCGCACCACCTCCTCCTCGGGGATCACGTAGAACGGGAACACCAGGTTGCGGGTGTCGTTGGTGGCACGCACCCGGTAGTCGATCTCTATGGAGACCTTGCCGTCGCGGCTTTCGTCGGGGCTGACCCGCACGTCTTCGGTGACGATGCGGGGCTCCCACTCGGACAGCGCCTGGCGCACCGCGTAGGCCATCTCACCCAGGGTGGAGTGATTGATCGGTGAGTACATCATCTCCCAGATGCGGCAGCCGAAGCGGGGCCGCATCGGCCGCTCCCCCGGCGCCGTCAGCAGCACCAGCCGGATCGACTCGCCGAGGTCGCCGGCCCCCCCGTTGAGCGCCAGCCCACCCCCGCCGTCCACTCGCAGCGGGAACGAGATCCCCCGCCCCACAAACTCCACGGCCTGCGTCTCAGCAGTCATCAGGTCCTCGCTCCCGGGGTCTGGCGGGCGCCTTCTTCATCTCCCCCCGGCTTTGCGGGGGGAGTACCCCTGCCGGAGGC
>CAZOGW010000208.1:0-3262 GCA_964579415.1 uncultured Acidimicrobiaceae bacterium
GGTGGCACGCCCGGAGGGACTCGAACCCCCAACCTTCTGATCCGTAGTCAGACGCTCTGTCCAATTGAGCTACGGGCGCTTGGTGATGGGAGGCATCATACTGGACCGATAGGGTCTATCGAGGGCCGAAGGTCTCTGGAGGGTGGGCGCCGGGTGGGGGTACACTCGGCGACCCGCACCCGCCAGGAGGAACCCGGTGATCTTGCACACCGACATCCCGACGCGAGGTCAGGTCAACCGCCTGTTCGCCGCCACCGACCCCGCCAGCATCTCGATCTACCTGCCCACCGAGCCCGCCTCTCCGGGGACTGCCGAGCAGATCGCTCTGAAGAACCTCACCTCTGAGGCGGCACGGCAGCTCTCCGACGCGGGCACACCGAAGAGCGACATCGCCGCCATCCAGGACCAGTTCGACGAGCTCGCAGAAGACATCGCCTTCTGGCGCCATCTGGCGAGGAGCCTGGCGGTGTTCGCGACCCCGGAGAGCCTCACCACCTACCGCCTGCCCAACAACCTCCAGGAGATGGTGGCCGTCTCCGACCGGTTCCACCTCAAGCCGTTGCTCCGCTCCATCACGTTCCCGCAGACGGCGTTCGTCCTGGCGCTCGCCCAGGGATCCGTTCGCCTCCTCGAGGTCCTGCCCGACTCCCCTCCCACCGAGGTCTCCCTCAGCGACGTGCCTTCGGACATCGCCGACGCCGTCCGCGAGGTCACCCTCACCGATCGGGCGCCACGGGGAACCATCCGCAGCCCCGAGGGCCAGCCGGCTCACATGCGCAGCTATGCCCGCCAGATCGACCAGGGGCTCCGGCCGCTGCTCACCGGGCTCGACGCACCCCTCATCCTCGCCTCCGCCGAACCCCTCGACGCCGTCTACCGCTCGGTCAACACCTATCCGCATCTGGCCGCCGCATCGATCCCGGGCAACCCAGAGAACACACCCGATGCCGAGCTGGCTGTCCGAGCCAGGACGATCCTCGACGACATCTACGCCGCCGAGCTGACCCGCCTCCATGAGCTGTTCGGGCAGCGGCGCAGCGAGGGGCGGGCCGAGACCGATGTGGCCAACATCGCCCGCGCCGCCACCTACGGCATGGTCGACACCCTGCTGGTGGACATGGACGCCGTCGTCCCCGGGTTCGTCGACGACAACGGCGCTGTCACCTTCGCCGATGAGGACGACGCCGCCGCCTACGGGATCGTCGACGAGATCGCCCGCCGCACCTGGGCCCAGGGGGGCACCGTGCTGGCGGTACGCCGTGATGACGTCCCCGACCAGGCCGACCTGGCAGCCATCCTGCGTTACGCGCTCTGATCGGGGTCGGCCGGCTCCATCTCCTGGAACAGCGTGATGTGAACTCCCGCTGGGGCGTTGAGGCGCGCGTTGAGTGAGCGCCACGGGGTCTCCGTCGGCGGCGCCACCAGCGACGCCCCCTCGCCCGCCAGCCGGTCGGTGGTGGTCGCCACGTCTGTTACCTCGAAGGCGAGGCGGATCGCAGGCGCTACCTGGCGACCCACCTCCACCTCGTCGATGTACCTCTTCTGCGGCGGGTTGGCCAGCTCCAGCGTGGCCCGCCCGGCGTCGAGGATGGTCACCCGGGCGCCGTCGGGGCCGGCGACCGCCAGCTCCTCTCCCAGCCCGAGCACATCGCGGAAAAAGCGCACCGCTTCGTCGTAGTCCTCCGCCTCGACCACGGTGCGCAGCTGGCGGACGCCCTGCTCCGCGGTTTCCCCGGCGCCGTGCCCCACCTCCTGCAGCGCCCAGGTGTTGCCGTCGGGATCGGCGAACCTGGCGAAGGACTGGTAGTTGCCCCGCTCCGGATGCGGGCCCCGCACCTGCCCGGCGGGCCCGAAGTGGTGGATCTCGCCGACGTCGATGCCGCGGCCGGTCAGCTCGGTGTGCGCCGCCTCGATGTCGGTGACCACCAGGTGGGTGCCCACCACGGACCCGGGCTCGGCGGTGGTGATCCCGATCCCGAAGGCGACCGAGCAGGCAGAACCGGGAGGGGTGAACTGGACCACCCGGAAGTGCTCCCCGGCGTCGTGGTCCACGTCGCAGCGAAACCCGATGCGCTCGTAGAACTCCTTGGCCCGGTCGACGTCGGCAACCGGCAACAGCACCAACTCCAGCTTGTACTCCATGGCGGCTCCTCTCCTGCCGTGACGCTAATGCGGCACCGCAGCCTGTGCCCTACCGACGGCGGGAGGGACCGCAACTCATCGGCTGGGCCCTCACCGGTGCGGCCGAGACTTTCCACCGGACCGCCTGCGGAAGGCGGACTTGCGTGCCTCCTTGGCCACCGCCCTCACCGGGTGCACGTGCCCGATAGCCTCCAGCACGTCCTCGATCACCGGCGACGGCGAGCGCCACAGGCGCCGTAGCAGCGCGACCTGGGCGGCGCTGTCCCCCGCCAGCGCCAATGTCTCGACCAACACATCAGGACCGCCTTCGACGCTGCGCTTGAACAAGACGTCGACGAACACGTCCTCGTCATCGGCGTCGTAGAGGACGGCTGGCTCCTCGAGAGCATGGTCCACGAGCCAGCACAGGGCGAACCCCCGTGAGTACGGCTCGGTGGCGAGCCGCCGCACCTCGGGCTCGGCGACATCGAGTCCCGTTTCCTCCAGCAGCACCAGGGCTGCGTTCCGCAGCCCCGGGTCGTCCAACTCCCTGACGGCGTCGGCAAGGCCGGCGGCCGCCTCCGCCGGCGAGCGCCGCTCACGCCATGCCGCCACCTCCCCGAATACGACGGCGCCATCGTCGGCTTCGAACACACCCTCGATGAGCTCCGCCGCGCTCGCCCCGGTGAACCGCGCCTCGGGCGGGACGGGGTAACCGGCATCCAGGCGGAGGCGCCGCGCCGCCGCCGCGCCTGCCGGAGTGAGCTCCACGTCGCCACCCTGGCGGCGCCACAGCCCCGCCTCCGGCTCGGTGGCGCCGACGCGCCGCACCAGCCCGGCGAGCACGAAGCCGTCGACCATCCCGGTCACGGCGCCGGTGATGAGGCGCTCGACGTATTCCTCGGTCCAGTATTCGTTGTATTGGAACTCGAAGGCCTCGTGGACGATCTCCAGCGTCCTGGCCGCCAACGCCTCGAGCGGCATGACGCTGCGGGTGATGTACGGCCCGCTCAGCACCTCCACCGCCAGGGAATCCACGAACTCGAAGATCCCTTCCGAGCCCGACCACCGGCTGCGCACACGACCCGAGGTGACCGGGCCGAGGTCGAACAGCGCATCGACGGCGCGGTCGAACCCCGCC
>CAZOGW010000209.1:0-3258 GCA_964579415.1 uncultured Acidimicrobiaceae bacterium
GGGTGCGCGATGAAGACCCCCCTCCCCCCTGCCTCCGCAAAGCCTCCGTCAGGGGTACTCCCCCCGTCAAAGCCCGGGGGGAGATGAACGTCCCCCTCGACCCGCCCTCCGCAAGACCTCCGGGCGGCCCACTCCCCCCGCAGAACCAGGGGAGATGGAGGCGAGAGTGTCAGCCGGCGACGTCGGATAGGGCCTGGTCGAGGATGCCGATGCCCAGGTCGATCTCGTCGTCGGTGACGGTCATCGGGGGGGCGATGCGGAACACCCCGCCCATACCGGGAAGGCCGGTGATGTTCATCGACAGACCCAACTCGAGGCAGCGGCGGGTGATGGCATCGCCGATCTCGGGCGCCGGCTTCTTCGACTCCCGGTCGGCGACGATCTCCAGGCCGACGAGGAGCCCGCGGCCGCGCACGTCGCCGACACACTCGTAGCGCTCCTGCAACTTCCGCAGCCCGGAGCGGAGGCGGGTCCCCGCCGCTGCGGCGCGCTCGGCGAGGCGTTCCCGCAGCACGATCTCCACCACCTTGAGGCCGACGGCGGCCGGCAGCGGGTCGGAGACGTGGGTGGTGTAGAACAGGAATCCGGCCTGGTGGGCCTGCTCCTCGATCTCGTCGGTGGTGAGCACGGCGGCCAGCGGCAGGCCGGCCCCGAGCGTCTTGGACAGGGTGAGGATGTCGGGCACGATGCCGTCGCGCTCGAAGGCGAACATGGTCCCGGTGCGCCCCATCCCGGTCTGCGCCTCGTCGATCACCAGCAACATGCCCCGTTCCCGGCAACGTTCCTGCAGCGCCTCCAGATAGCCCGGCGGCAGGTCGAGAACCCCGCCGGAGGACAGTACCGGCTCGGCGATGAAGGCGGCGAGCGCGCCGGCGCTCTGGCGGTCGATGAGGTCGAACCCGTCGTCGAGTTCGGTGCGCCAGTCGAGGTCGCCGCCGGGCCCGGTGAAGCGGGGCCGGTAGGCGTTGGGGGCGTAGATCGCCATCGACCCGGCCGGAGCCGGGCCGTGGCCGCGACGCCCTTGGGAGTAGGTGGCCCCGGATGCCCCGCCGGTCATCCCGTGCCAGCTCTGAGCGAAGCCGACGACCTCCCAGCCGCGGGTGACCGTCTTGGCGATCTTGAGTGCCGCCTCGTTGGACTCGGCGCCGGTGGTGAGCAGCAGGACCTTGGTCAGCGGAGGCGCCAGCGACCCGAGCACCTCCGCCAGGTCGATGACCGGAGCGGAGAGCATCCCCGAGTAGAGGTGGTCGAGCCTTCCGGCGAGATCACGCACCACCTCGACGATCTCGGGGTGGGAGTGGCCGAGGATGGCGCTCATCTGCCCGCTGGTGAAGTCGAGTACCCGCCGTCCCGAGGCATCCTCCACGAAGGCCCCACTCGCCCGCTCGGCGAGGAACGGCATCCAGTGCCCCCCGTACCTGATCATGTGCCGCTCGGCGCGAGCCTGCCACTCTTCGGTCATCGGCGCATTCTTCCACACGCACCCGGCGCCCCTGCCGCGCCCGCCGGGTGTGACACCTCCTGTGCGAGCAAAGGACCAACGACCCTTCAACCCGAACCGGCCCGGCGCGACCGTGGCGCCATGGCTGCCACACGTCTTCCCCCATCCACCGGGCCGGGCCGACCTGCTCGCCGCCTTGATCGACTGGAGTGGACACTCGTGGTCGCCGAGATCTGCCTCGCTGTCGGGGCACTGTTCGGCGCCTTCGGGATCTTTACCGGCATCATCGACTTCGAGGCGACCACCCAGCGCCTTCCCTTCGCCTCGCCCGTGTTCGCCGGGATCGCCCTCGGAGTGCTCATCGGCGTCCTGCCCCTGGCCGTCGCCCTCGCCACGTTGCGCCGGGCACCCGGGGCTGTTCTGGGCCACTTGGTGGTGGGCCTGGTGCTCATGGGATGGATCGGCGTTCAGGTCGCTTTCATCGGCCTCGGCTCCTGGCTGCAGGTGGGTTACGCCGCCTTCGGGGGCCTCATCACCGCCTTGGCGGTGTGGAACCTGAGCCGGCTGGAGCGCCGCCACCGGGTGTTGCTGCTGCAGCGATGGGTGATCAACCCGCCGATGAAGGCCGCCGCCTGGTTGGGCTGGGCCCGCGGTCACGTCCTGGTGGAGACCGTGGGCCGCCACAGCGGGCGGCGACACCTCACCGTGGTCGGCATGCGCACCGACAACGGCACCGGCTGGGTGGTCGCCGAGCAGGGTCGCCACGCCGACTACGTCCGCAACATCGCGACGTGCCCCCTGGTTCGTGTCCGCGTGGCTGGCTACTGGCGCCCCGCCACCGCCTGGATCGTCGACGGAGACGATGCCGAGGCCCGCCTCGACAGCTTCGGCAGCGAGCGCCACGCCACCGCGGTGCGGCGGTTCGGAACCGACCTGCTCACGCTGCGGTTCGACTTCCTCGCCCCGATCGAGGAGGCCCGGACCGTTGAGCCGGCCGTCACCGTCGAGTCGATCGAACCGGTACGGGTCCGCTGATACGGAGGCGGCCGCAGAACCCCGCCGCGTCCGGAGTTCCGCCTGAGGTGGCTTCAGCGCCAGCCGAGGGCCGGAGCCACGTGCTTGAGGATGCTCTCGATGACGTGGGAGTTGTATTCGACGCCGAGCTGGTTGGGGACGGTGAGCAGCAGCGTATCGGCGGCGGCGATCGCCTCGTCCTCCGTGAGTTGGTCGATGAGCACGTCGGGTTCGGCGGCGTAGCTGCGCCCGAAGATGGCCCGCGTCTGCTCGTCGATCCAGCCGACCTGGTCCTCCTCCTGGCGGCCGTGGCCGAAGTAGGCACGGTCGAGGTCGCCGACCAGGGCGAAGATGCTGCGGCTCACCGAGACCCGGGGCTCCCGGGTGTGCCCGGCGGCCCGCCACGCCTGGCGGTAGGCCTCGATCTGCTCCGCCTGCTGGACGTGGAACGGCTTGCCGTTCTCGTCGTCCTTGAGCGTCGAGCTCTGCAGGTTCACGCCCAGCTCGGCGGCCCAGACGGCGGTGGCGTTGGAACCGGCGCCCCACCAGATCCGCTCCCGCAGGCCCTCCGAGTACGGCTCGACCCGGAGCAGGCCGGGTGGGTTGGCGAACATCGGCCGCGGGTTGGGCTGGGCGAAGCCCTCACCCCTGATGATCTCGAGGAACACCTCGGCGTGCCGTCGCGCCATGTCGGCGTCGGTCTGGCCCTCGGCCGGCTCGTAGCCGAAGTAGCGGAAGCCGTCGATGACCTGCTCCGGCGAGCCGCGGCTGATGCCGCGCTGGAGCCGCCCACCGGCGATGAG
>CAZOGW010000210.1:0-3223 GCA_964579415.1 uncultured Acidimicrobiaceae bacterium
TGAGCGTACATGAACGCGCCCTGCCGGGCATTCCGCGCCTGAGGCAGCGGGCATCAACGCCTGGTTTGCCGCGAGGCTGTGCAGGGTGCGCGGTGAAGACCCCCCTCCCCCGTCAAAGCCCGGGGGGAGATGAAGAATCCGGCGACGCGACGGAGGCGACGAATCAGCCCGCCTTCGCAGTCTTCGTCCTCCTCCGGTCGCTTCGCCAACTCCTCATCCTCCCCCGCCGCTTCGGTGGGGGAGGTGGCCGATCGGCTGGTCTGGCGGCACGGGACTGGATCGCGTGGCGGTGTCTTGTTGTGGGCCGATCGGTCGGAGGGGGTCTTCGTCTCAGGTTCGGGTTGAGCTTGCCGCGAGGCTGTGCAGGGTGCGCGGTGAGGACCCCCCTCCCCCCGTCAAAGCCCGGGGGGAGATGAAGAATCCGGCAACGCGACGGAGGCGACGAATCGGCCGGCTTCGCAGTCTTCGTCCTCCTCCGGTTGCTTCGCCAACTCCTCATCCTCCCCCGCCGCTTCGGTGGGGGAGGTGGCCGATCGGCTGGTCTGGCGGCACGGGACTGGATCGCGTGGCGGTGTCTTGTTGTGGGCCGATCGGTCGGAGGGGGTCTTCGTCTCAGGTTCGGGTTGAGCTTGCCGCGAGGCTGTGCAGGGTGCGCGGTGAGGACCCCCCTCCCCCCGTCAAAGCCCGGGGGGAGATGAAGAACCCGCCGTCCGCAATGCCGGGGGAGACGAAGCAGCCAGCCCCACCTGTCCGACTCTCTCTGGGAGGGTAGAGGTAATCGGTATTGCTATCGAACGTGTGTTCGGTACAATGCGCGGTTCGCGGCGGAGGGCGGAGTTTGACGACGGTGCCATTGGAAGATCCGGCCTGGAGCGGCCCGGACGCGCTTGTCGCCGAGGGCCTGCTCGCCGCCGTCCCCGGACGGGTCACCGAGCTGGCGGGACCGCCGGGGATGGGCCTCACCCGCCTCGGGCTGGCGATGCTGGCCCGGGTGGACGGGCCGCTGGCCTACGTCGACGTGCGGGGGTGGATGTGCCCGCCGGCCGCCTGGGAGGTGGGGATCGACCCGGAGAGGCTGGTGGTGGTGCGCTGCGACGACCCGGTGACATGGCTGCGCCTGGTCCCCGGGCTGCTCGACGGGATGGCCGCGGTCTACGCCGAGGTGCCCCGCAGGGTGAAGGAGCCCCGGCTGCGCACCCTGGCGGCGGTGGCGAGGAACCGCAACACCCCCCTGCTGCTGCGCCCGGTGGAGGGGTCGCTGCCGTCCGGTGTGGCCCACCTGCGGCTCGAGGCCGGCGCCGTGACCTGGCAGGGGACCGGGGCCGGCCACGGGAGCCTGGGGGAGAGGCGGGTCCGGGTGGAGGCCTCGGGGAAGGCGACCCGGGGGATGGCGCGGGTCGTCGAGGTGGAGGAGGGGATGGATGGCCGGCACCGAGCGGACGCTGTGCCTGTGGTACCCGGACTGGGCGCTGCGCATCCTGGGCGCGTCACCGGGTGAGCCCGCCCAGGCGGTGGGCCCCGACGGTGTGGTGGTGGCGGTCAACGGCCCGGCGGCCGCCGCCGGGATCGCGGTGGGGATGCGCCGCCGCCAGGCCGAGGCGGTGTGCCCCTCGGTCCGCTCCCTCCCTGCCGATCCCGGTGCCGAGGCGGTCGCCTTCGAGCCGGTGGTGCGCGCCGTCGAGGAGATGATCCCCCGTGTCGAGATCGCCCACCCCGGGTTGGCGCTGGTGCCCGTCACCGGCGCCGTCCGCTTCTACGGGGGCGAGGAGGCGCTGCTGGAACGGGTGACGGCGGAACTGCACCGCCTCACCGGGCCCGGCTACCGGATCGGCCTGGCCGCCGGGCCCTTCGCCGCCCATGTCGCCGCCACCCTGGCCACCGGGGAGGCGCCGGTACACCGGGTCGCCGACGACGCCGCATTCCTCCGCTCCCTCGACGTGGCCGTCCTCGACAGCGAGGGCCTGGCCGCCACCTTCCGCTGGCTCGGCATCACCACGCTGGGCCAGCTCGCCTCCCTGCCGGGGCAGGCGATGCTGTCCCGCTTCGGCACCGAGGGGGTCGAGGCACACCGCCTCGCCAGCGGAGAGGACCGCCGCCTGGCGCCGCGCCAGGTTCCCGCCGACTGCTCGGTGGGGGAGCGGTTCTCCCCGCCCCTGGTCAACCTGGAACAGGCCGCCTTCGCCGCCCGGGCGCTGGCCAACCGGCTACTCCACCACCCGGCGATGGGAGGGGCGGCGCCCCACCGTGTCGTCGTCGAGGCAGAGGTCGCCGGCGGCACCGTCCGCACCCGGGTGTGGAGGAGCGCCGACCCCCTCGACGAAGCCGCCCTCACCGACCGGGTGCGCTGGCAACTGCGCGCCTGGCTGGACGAAACGGTACGGGGCGACGTCCCCGACGGCGGCGAGGAGGCCGGCGCCGGCCCCGGCGGGCTGGTACGCCTCACCCTCCGCCGAGGAGATCTCCGGCGCCGGCAGGCAGCTTGCGCTCCACGAAGACGCCCGCAGCGCCGCCGAGGCGCAGCGGTCCCTGGTGCAGGCCCAGGCGCTGGTGGGCCCCGACCGGGTGCTCCAGGCCCGGCCCCAGGGCGGGAGGGACCCCCGGGAACGGGTGCAGTGGCACCGCTGGGGCGAGGAGGCGAAGGCGCCGGCCCGGGACCCGGCGGCGCCCTGGCCGGGGGCGGTGCCGGCACCCGCCCCGGCCCTGGTCCCGCAAGAGCCGCCGGTCCTGCACGTGGAGTGGGACGCCGAGGGGATGCCGTCGCGGGTCCGGCTCGGGTCCCGCTGGGAACCGGTGATCTCCTGGGCCGGCCCCTGGCGCCTCACCGGCCGCTGGTGGGAAGGTGCCCTGCCCGCAGACCGCTATCAGATAGTGACGTCCGCTGGAGCGTTCTTATGTGAGAGGAAAGGTGAGCGCACATATCTGACAGGCATCTACGACTAGGGGAGTACTTGGTACTTGGTACTTGGTAGCTGGCGACCGCAAGGAACCAGCAGGGGTCCTAAAGGTACGCGATGCGTAGTACCTAATACCAAGTACTAAGTACCAAGTACCCGCCCGGCAAAACCACCCCGCACCGCTTCCTCGGCGCGCAACCTGAGCGCGTTTATATCCCTCACCGTGAGGTCTGTGGTGGGGATGGGGTCGTGGACGATGGTGCGGATACGGCCGGGGTTGACCAGCTTGGCGCCGGGCTTCCACACGTCCCAGGTGCCGATGATGGTGA
>CAZOGW010000211.1:0-3138 GCA_964579415.1 uncultured Acidimicrobiaceae bacterium
CGAGACCGGCACCGGGTTCCTCAACACGGCCACCATCACTGTCAACGGTGAGGAGTCCTCCGACGAGGACTGCGCCCCGGTCCCCGACCCGGCCATCACCGTCGACAAGGCGGTGTCCTCCGGTCCCACGCTCAACGCCGCCGGCAACTACGAGATCGGCTACCGGATCGTCGTCACCAACGGCGGCGACGGGCCGGGAACGTACGACCTGCTCGACGAGTTGCGGTACGGCGACGGCATCACCGTGGTGACCGCGGCGGTGGCCAACACCGACCCGGGCACCATCGCCACCAACCCGGCGTGGAACGGCACCGACGACCTCACCGTCGCCACCGCAGTGGGCCTGGCCGCCCACGAGGGCCACACCTACCAGGTGACCGTGGAGGCCTCCGTCGCCGCCACCATCACCACCACGGCGGGCGACTGCGAGCTCACCGACGGCGAGACCGGCACCGGGTTCCTCAACACGGCGACGGTGCTCACCGGCGGCGAGGAACTCACCGACGAGGACTGCGCCCCGGTCCCCGGACCCGGCATCAACGTCACCAAGACGGTGGTCTCCGGTCCGACGCTCAACGAGGCGGGCACCTACGACATCGCCTACGAGATCGTGGTGACCAACACCGGCGACGGGCCGGGCAGCTACCAGCTCGACGACCGGTTGCGCTACGGCGACGGCATCGAGGTGGTGGCAGCCGGTGTCACCAACACCCAGCCCGGCGACGTCACCGTCAACGGCGGCTGGGACGGCATCGGCGACGTCACGGTGGTGACCGACGCCGCCATCGCCGCCGGCACCAGCCACGTGTACACCGTCGCCGTCGAGGCCTCGGTGGCCACCGCCATCACCGTCACCGCCGGGGACTGTGAGCTGACCGAGGAGGAGACCGGCACCGGGTTCCTCAACACGGCGACCATCACCGTCGACGGTGAGGAGACCTCCGACGAGGACTGCCGCCCGGTGCCCGGCACCAGGCTCACGCTGGAGAAGACCCTCGTCGGCGAGCCTGAAGAGAACGACGCCGGACGCTACGACATCACCTACGAGATCGTGGTGAGCAACGTCGGCGACGGCCCCGCCGTCTACGACCTCCTCGACGAGCTGCGCTTCGGTGACGGCATCGAGGTGGTGGCGGCTGAGGCGACCAACACCGAGCCCGGCGACATCTCCGTCAACGGCGACTGGGACGGCATCGCCGACCTGGTCGTCGCCACCGGCGCCGGCATCGCCGCCGGCGATACCCACCTGTACACGGTGGTGGTGGAGGCGACGGTGAGCCCCGACGTCTCCGAGGACGCCGCCGACTGCCGGCTGGAGACCGACGAGGACGGCACCGGGTTCCTCAACACGGCGACGTTGGTCTTCGACGGCGAGGAAGTCGAGTCTTCAGACTGCGCCCCCGCCGACGTTCCCGACGAACCCGACAACCCGACGGACAATCCCGACGACCCGGACGACCCGGACGACCCGAAGGAAGATACCGACGGCAATCCCCTGCCTTGGACGGGGCTGCCCACCATGCTGATCCTCGGCATCGGCGCCGCCCTGCTCCTCACCGGCGGGACCCTGGTGGCCACCACCAGGCGCCGGCGCCACACCGAGTAGGCCAAGTCCCCTCCGGGCACAGAGAGGCTCTCCCCATGCGGGGAGAGCCTCTCTCTATCTGCGCTGACTCGCGGAGCGCCGCGCCGGCGCAACACGGCTTGTGTCGTGTCAGCCGGGGACCAGCTCGATGCGACCGCGGTCGCCGATCATGTCGACGAGGAGCGCGCCGCCGACCGTCGGGTCGAGCGTCGTGGCGAAGCCGATGAGCACCTCGCTCGTGTCGCCGGGATCGGCGGGATTGTGGCCCCCGACGTCGCTGAAGCAGTACGGCACGAAGGTGGGGCCGCCGACGGTGAGCTTGTAGAACGACCAGTAGTTGCGCCGTGTCGCGTCGAGGAGGTTGGTGGTCTCCACCGCCAGGAGCATGTCCCACCCACCACCTTCCCCGGCCCGGTAGTAGCCGGAGAGGACATCGACCTGTGATACCGGATCGTCGGCGGGGCCGACACCGCCGCTCCCGGTGACGCCGAGCGACGTCCACTGCGAGGACGCCGGGCTGTCACATTCGTCCAGCTCGCTGAGGGGATCGAGCGAGGTGGACACGACGGCACCGGTGTTCCCCGGCGGCCCACCGGCATCCCCGGAAGACCCATCCGAGTCGTCCCGACTGAGGACAACGGCGGTGACGGCGGCGACAGCGACTCCCACCACGAGGAGGGCAACGGTCACCCAGCGTCGGCGTCGAGCCGCCACCGGAGCCGGGGCGGCACCGAGCGACTCGAGGAGGCCTTCGACATCCCGGTGCCACACCTCGTCGCGGAGTGTCACCGCCTGCAGGACCGCCAGCCCGTCGAGGTCATCGGGGAGGAGGGCGCGCCCGGGCATCTTCGCCCCACCGACGAGTACCGGGATGACCGGACTGCCCCGGGCCAGCGCGGCACGCAGTTCGTAGCGCACGTAGTCGTCGGGGTCGGCCAGCCGTGGAGCACCGTCGGCACCGGCGGCGGTGGACCACGCCGGCCCGATGACCACCAGGACGGCGTCGGACCGCTCCAGCGCATCGTCGATGGCATCGGTGAAGTCCTGCCCCGGGCGCACCCCGACGACGTCCTGGAAGACCTGATCCTCCCCGAAGCGGGCGGCGAGAGCATCACGGAGCCGCCCCGCCCAAGCCGACGCATCCTCCCGCCGGTAGCTGAGGAAGATCCGCATCGGCGCTCCCATCTGCTCGACGCGATCACAGTACATCTCCCGGGTGTCCGCAGGAGTCGAGACGAGGGGGGATCTTCACGACATCGCAGCCGGCGCAACACGGACCTGAGACGAAGACCCCCTCCGACCGATCGGCCCGCTTCAAGTCTGTGCACGCGATCCAGTTCCGTGCCGCCAGACCAGCCGATCGCCCACCTCCCCCACCGAAGCGGCGGGGGAGGATGAAGAATGCCGACAGCCCATCGGGTGTCTCCCCCACCGAAGCGGCGGGGGAGGACGAAACCCGTGACCGGCGCTGGTGGGAGTGTGCCTCTGTCCGCCGTCTTTCATCTCCCCCCGGGCTTTGACGGGGGGAGTGGGCCGGACTTCGCCCTAGCGAA
>CAZOGW010000212.1:0-3081 GCA_964579415.1 uncultured Acidimicrobiaceae bacterium
TTGCCAGCACAGCTAGTAGCGCGAGCGCGTACCACTTGCGATTCTTCGACATAGAAGTCTCTCTCCCTTGTACCTCGACGGTTTTCCCCGCCGCGACTCCGTACCGGTGTGCCTATCAGGCACCCCGACGCGCATTCGGGGCCTGGAGGCAAGCTACTCCTCGCCCGGGCGCCAGGCAACTGGGAGCGAGAGACGCACCCAGGAGCGACAAAGAGGGGGCGCCCACCTTGCGATGGGCGCCCCCTCGGTCACTCGCCGGTTCCCGGCTACGGATCAGTTGTCAGGGCTGGGACCTGCCGTCGTCGATCTGACCCCTCAGGGCGCCGCCCGGGAAGGCGGCGGTGGTCACCTGGAGGTAGTAGCGGCTGGGCTGGGTCTGGATGTCCTTCAGCAGCGCCGTGCTGACGCCGTTGACGCACGAGTTGAGCCCGTTGGGCGGGACGTTGAAGTTGATCACTTCAGCGCCTCCCGGCTCGCCGTGGCCACCGGAGTGGATCGTCACCGAGGTGACGGCATTCGCAGCCAGGCCGGTGAGCTGGAACCGGGCCAGGCAGACCCGCCCGTTCTGACCCCACGACACCTGCACGCCACCGGTGGCGTTCAGGTCACCGGCGTTGGGCACCTGCCACGCCGAGGGCACGTTGGTCCCGCTCAGGTTGACCCGCACGCTCTGGCGGGCGCACTCGGCAGGAACGTCGAACGCCTGGAAGTTGTCGTCACGACCGGTACCGCCCTGGATCGCCGAGACGCCGAGCCCGCGGCGGGCGAACGTCTGCCACAGCAGGCAGTAGTTCTCACCACCGGTGAGGGCCTGGTCGGCTGCGATGATCGCTGCACGGCCTACCACGAAGCCGGGGTTGCAGCCCTGCATCTTGAGCCCGTCGGTGACGAGCTGCAGCGACAGGATGTTGCCGCCGGTGGACCAGTCGTCGTAGATGTCCGGGTTGTACCCGTGGGCGTCGATCAGCCTCCACGTCATGTCCCACAACATGGATGCCCAGGACATCCCGATCTGGTGCGGAGCCGCGATGGTGCTGCCGTCGATCCAGCCGCCGGTCTTGATCATGTCGTAGGTGACCGGCTGGATGTTCATGTCCCGCGAGTAGGGCCGGAGACGGATGCCGGCGCTGTGACGGTCGGGCTGGAACAGGGCGTACGGGCCCATGCCCCGGGCAAGCTGCGGGTCGTCGAGCGCCGGGTCGAGGAGCATGGTGGTGGCGTAGTAATCGCTCCACCCCTCACCCATCTGCTCGTTGCCGCCGAGGCAGTTGACCCCGAGTCCGCCGGTGAGGCGGAGGGAAATGCCGTGACCGTACTCGTGGATGACGATCCCGTTCTCGAAGTCGCCGTCGCGGATGCCCGGGTGGCCGGGGTGCTTGCGCACCGTCCCCGACGCCGGCAGGGCGGCGCGGATGGCGTCGCCGTTGGCGGCGGTGATCAGGACGGCCGGGATGTCCGGTCCGGCCGAGCCCATGCCGCCCGCGTTGGAGGCGATGATTCCGTTGCTGGAGGTCCCCGTGCTCATCACGATCGCCACCGCACCGGCGGCTTCCGCTTCCCGTGCCTTCTGGATCGGCTGGCAACCGGTGGTGCCGCCGACGACGATGGCGATCCAGTTGCCGGCGGGTGCCCCGGTGTAGTCGGCGGGTGCGCAGCCGTTGCCGGCGTTGAAGTACTGGCCGGAGACCCCACCCGAAGGAGCGGGAGGACCGAAGCGCGCCCAGCCGGCGCCGAAGTCGCCCACTCCGGTGACCGCCACCTGGTTCTGCGAACCGAACTGGTTGCCAGGCCACAGGTACATCCGCATGCGCGGCGCGCCACCCGACGAAGGCGTCGAGAAGTTGGCGTTGTTGGTGCCGGCGCCGGACGCCACATGGGCCCGGACGTAGTCGCCCTGGGGGGTGGCGGCGCGGCCGTAGTTGTTGGCCTGGAAGTTGTCGAACGCCTCGGTGAAGCCCAGGTTGTACAGGACGTCGTGGATCAGGTTGTTCGTGTAGAACAGGTTGGCCGTCACGGCATCGCGGTAGGCCTGTGAGTGCTCGTTGAGGTCGACGGGGAAGTCGAAGTCGAGACCTGCTCCGCCATCCGGCTCGCCACCGAAGTCGGGAAGCTGGTTGTTGTCCTGCTCCAGGAAGGCGTGGGCGTTGTTGCCCCGGGTGATGGTGTACTCGGGACCGGCGGCGCCATCGGTGTCGTGCCACCCGAACGGTGAGCCGGTGGCGTCGGCCGGGTTGGACACCAGGATGCGGTCGCCGTCGTTGGGCGACTCGAGCGGGTAGCCGTAGACCCGGTAGCTGGAGCCGTCGTTCACCGGATCCGAGGATCCGCCGGGACCGGCTGCAGCCAGTGCGCTGCCCGCGGTCGCCGAGCGCGACAGGTGCGCCAGGTCGCCGGCCGAGTGGCTGGATGTCCAGTCCTCGGAGGCGAGGAGGGCACCGGTGGCGGCGTCGACGGTGGCGTTCCACAGGTTGACGTCGGTGGAGTCGTCGATGACGACCTGCCACGCCTTGCGCAGCCCCTGTGCGGAGGCATGCCAACCCAGCGTCGCCTCGATGGGCGCATCGGAGATACCGGCCCGGGTCAGCGTCGCCTCCCCGTCGCCCTCTTCGAGGACGCGCAGCCCGACGGGATCGGCCAGGCCGAGACCGTCAGCGGCAGCCGCGACAGCCGCGGCGGCGTCCAGGTTCTCGGCACCCGAAGCCACCCGCAGATTGGGCAGCAGGTTCTCGCCGACGAACAGGACACTGCCGTCAGGGTTCAGGTTCACTGTGGCGCCGACACCGAAGACCGCCAGGCCTTCGTAACGCTGCGCCAGGTTGACGTGGGTGACACCGGTGTGGTCACTGACCGTCACCGAACGGGCCGCCACATCGGCGACGTCGGCGGCGCCGACACCGTACGACGCGGCTTCGGCCTGGACGAAGTCGATGGCTATCGACTCGGCGTCTTGTAGGCCACCCGAAGCCGTAGCCGACTCCTCCGACGCACTCGCCACCCCCGGTACCGGCACCATTGCCAGCACCGCCAGTAGCGCGAGCGCGTACCACTTGCGATTCTTCGACATAGAGGTCTCTCTCCCTT
>CAZOGW010000213.1:0-3053 GCA_964579415.1 uncultured Acidimicrobiaceae bacterium
CGAGAGCCAGCGCCAACCGGGGCGCCACCGAGCCTATCCGGGTCGCTCCCACGATGGGGGCAACCATGAGCACCGTCTCGACGATCTCCTCGTTCGACACTCCGGCGGCCCTGGCACGGTCGACCGCGGCCTGCAGCGACGCCGTCTCCGAGTCGAGGGCGACCAACCCTGCCAGCCTGACGAGCGTTCGGGTGCGGTTGTCGATGAGCGAATCCACCGCCGGGTCGCGCCCGCCGAGAACCAGCGCCAGCGCCGATTCGTCGTTCAGGGTCAGGCGTCGCAGGAGTTCTCGGTGCGCGGATCTCACGATCCCGGCATGCTGAGCCGGCCTGAGCACCGGCGCATCACCCATGAGAGATGGTTCTCAGTGTCCATATCACCCACGAGGGGCGATGCCCCACCGCGACAATCTCGGTTTCCTGCCTCGGCAGTTCGAAAGTGAGGAGAATTCATGCCGCTGCTCGACGTGTTCTGGTCCATGCTCCTGTTCTTCCTTTTCTTCCTGTGGATCTGGCTGCTGATCAGCCTGTTCGGAGACATCTTCCGTAGTGACGACCTGTCCGGATGGGGCAAGGCCGGATGGGTGATCTTCCTGATACTGGTTCCCTTCCTGGCGGCGCTGATCTACGTCATCGCCCGCGGCAACTCGATGCAGGAGCGGACGATGGCGGCGATGGCTGCCCAGGAGACCGCCACCAGGAGTTACATCAAAGAAGTCGCCAGCACCGGGTCCACCGCCGACGAGCTCGCCAAGCTGGCCACGCTCCGCAACGACGGCGTGCTGACCGAGGAGGAGTTCCAGGCCCAGAAGTCCGCCCTGATCGGTTGAGGGGAGCCCGGCCGTGACCAACACCATGTCCCCTTCCGACGATCCGGCGGTACCGATACGACCCGCCGGGGCCCCGCGGGGCCCCGGCGCCGTTGACGATGTGGGACGTGACTCCTGGTGCCGGGCCGAGCCGGCCGAGGTCGCTCGGCTCGTCGATGTCGACCTCGCCACCGGACTCAGCGCCGGCGAAGCGGCCGAAAGGCTACGCCGGGACGGCCCGAACCGCCTGGACGAGAAGGAGGGCGAGACCGGCCTGCAGGCGTTCGTCCGGCAGTACCGCGATCTGATGCAGGTCGTGCTGCTGACAGCGGCAGTCGTCAGCGTGGTGGTGACCGGTGACTGGTCCACCACGCTGGTGCTGGTCGGCCTCACCGTGTTCAACGCGGTCCTCGGTCTCCATCAGGAATCGAAGGCCGAGGCGAGCCTGGCGGCCCTGGCCGGCACCATGATGACCATCGCCCGCGTCCGCCGCGACGGGCAGGCCGTCGAGATTGACGCCACCGAGCTGGTGGTCGGCGACGTGGTCCTCATGGAGGCAGGCAACATGGTCCCGGCCGACGGGCGCCTGTTCGTGGCGGCAACCCTCGAGATCGAGGAAGCCGCCCTCACCGGTGAGAGCACCCCCACCCTGAAGAGCACAGGGTCCATCGACGCCCACGAGATCGCCCTGGGCGACCGGGTCAACATGGCGTTCATGAACACGGCGGTCACCC
Source organism: uncultured Acidimicrobiaceae bacterium (assembly GCA_964579415.1). Classification (GTDB taxonomy): domain Bacteria; phylum Actinomycetota; class Acidimicrobiia; order Spongiisociales; family UBA5794; genus CAZOGW01. The sequence goes on from CAZOGW010000213.1 coordinate 1,543, forward strand.
GTGGCCGGGGCGAGATGATCGTCACCGGCACCGGGATGGAGACCGAGATCGGGAGAATCGCCGACCTGCTCAACAGCACCGAGGCGGACAAGACGCCGCTGCAGAAGCAACTCGACCGTCTCACCATGCTCATCGCCGGGTTGGCCGGCCTGGCCTTCCTGGCCATGGTCATCCTCGGGCTGGTCAACGACCAGGACCTCGACGCCATCTTCGTGTCGGGCGTGGCGTTGGCCATCTCCGCCATACCGACCGGGCTGCCGGCCGTCGTCACCACCATGTACTCGATGGGCACCCGGGCATTGGCGGCGATCAACGCCATCGTCAAGCGGCTGCCTTCGGTGGAGACTCTCGGATCGGTGTCGGCGATCTGCTCAGACAAGACGGGGACACTCACGCTCAACAAGATGACCGCCGTCGAGTTCACCGTGCCCGGACAGAACCGCTTCACGGTCAAAGGTGAGGGATACGGGACCACCGGCGACATCCTCCATGCGGGAGGGGCGAGTCTCCCCCTCGACGACTTCATGCTCCCCATGGCACTGTGCGCCGATGCCCGCCTCAACGGCACGGAGCTCATCGGCGACCCAACGGAGGGCGCTCTCATCGTGCTCGCCGAAAAGGGCGGGATCGATGTCGACGCGGCCCGGGAGAGGTACCCCCGGGTCGCCGAGGTTCCCTTCGACTCCGAGTACAAGTTCATGGCGACGTTCCACGAAATGACGGACGACGCCGGGCGGCCCGTGGTGCGGTGCTTCGTCAAGGGCGCTCCCGACGTCCTCGTCTCCCGCGGCGGCTACTTCTGGCAGCCCGGCGGCGAGCCGGCGGCCATCACCGACGAGAACCGCCCCCTGGCCCTCGCCGAGAACGACCGTATGGCCGGCAGCGGCGAGCGGGTGATGGTGGTGGCCCGCCGCGACTTCGACCCGGCCACATTCGACCCCGCTGGCGACCTCCTCGCCGAAGTCGACGACCTCACCCTGCTCGCCATGGTGGGCATCGTCGACCCGCCCCGGTCGGAGGCCAAAGATGCCATCGCCAAGTGCCACTCGGCCGGCATCCAGGTCCGCATGATCACCGGCGACCACGCCGTGACTGCGGCCGCCATCGGTCACCAGCTCGGCATCGAGGGGACCGCCCTCACCGGGGCGGAGTTCGCCGCCATGAGCGACGAACAGCTCGCGGCTCAACTCGACGACATCGGCGTGGTTGCCCGGGTGGCTCCCGAGGACAAGATCCGGCTGGTGCACATGTTGCAGAAGGCCGACCACATCGTGGCGATGACGGGTGACGGGGTCAACGACGCCCCCGCGCTGAAGAAGGCCGACATCGGCGTGGCGATGGGCATCACCGGAACCGAGGTGTCCAAGGGCGCCGCGGTGATGATCCTCACCGACGACAACTTCGCCACGATCGTGAAGGCCGTGGAGTACGGCAGAGCCATCTACAACAACCTCTTCAGCTACATCCGCTTCCAGATGACGGCCCTGGTGGCGTTCATCGCCGCCTACCTG
>CAZOGW010000214.1:0-3045 GCA_964579415.1 uncultured Acidimicrobiaceae bacterium
GCGAACATGGTGAGGACGTTGATCGAGAACCCGGCGACGTACATCACCGCGCAGGTGCCGAGGAGCGCGACCGGCACGACGAGCGTCGGGATCAGCGTGTAACGGATGTTCTGGAGGAAGAGGAACATCACCAGGAAGACGAGGACCATCGCCTCGATCAGGGTGTGGAACACCTTCTGGATCGACACCTCGACGAAGGGCGAGGTGTCGTAGGGGATGACGTAGTCGATGCCCGCGGGGAAGAACTCGGCGAGCTCTGCCATCTTGGCGCGGACCGCGGCCGAGGTCTCCATGGCGTTGCCGGTCGGCGAGAGCTGGACGCCGATGCCGGCGCCGGGCATGCCGTTGATGAGGGTGCCGAAGCCGTAGCTCTCGGCGCCGACCTCGACGCGCGCCACGTCGGAGAGCCGCACGGTCGAGCCGTCGGGGTTGGCGCGCAGGATGATGTCGCCGAACTCCTCCGGGCTCGACAGCTGGCCGCGGACGAGGACGGTCGCCGCGACGTTGGTGTCGATGGGATTCGGCATGGCGCCGATGCGGCCCGCCGCCACCTGGGCGTTCTGGGCGGCGACGGCGGTGGCCACGTCGTCGGCAGTGAGCCCGAGGCCGACCATCCGGTCGGGGTCGAGCCACACCCGCATCGCCCGCGGCGAGGCGAAGACCTGGGCGCGGCCGACGCCCTCGATCCGGCGGATCTCGCCGACGACGTTGCGGTTGAGGTAGTCGCCGAGGCCGACGACGTCGGTCGAGCCGTCCTCCGAGACGAGGCCGACCATCATCAGGAAGCCGGCGCCCGCCTGCTCGATCTGCACGCCCTGCTGGGTGACGACCTGCGGCAGGCGCGACTCGACGCGGCGGACGGCGTTCTGCACGTCGATGCTCGCCTCGGCGATGTCGGTGCCGGGCTCGAAGGTCGCGGTGATCTGGACGCGGCCGGAGGAGTCGGAGGTCGACTCGAAGTAGATGAGCCCCTCGACGCCGTTGAGCTCGTCCTCGATCGGGCGCGTCACGCTCTGGTAGAGGTCCTCCGGCGCGGCGCCGGGATAGGTCGTCGAGACGTTGATCTGCGGCGGCGCGACGTTCGGGTACTGCGCGACCGGCAGGATCGGCAGCGCGAGCGCCCCGGCGAGCATGACGAAGATGGCGACGACCCAGGCGAAGACCGGGCGTCCGATGAAGAACTGGGCCATGGTATCAGTTCGCGCTTTCGGTGGCGGTGGCGGTGGCGGTGGCGGGGGCGGCGATGGCGGCGGTCTTCCACTCGGCGGGGACGACCTCGGCGCCGAGGAGGATCTTCTGGAAGCCCTCGACGACGACCCGGTCGCCTGGGCTGAGCCCGTCCTCGACGACGATGCGGTCGCCGACGAGCCGGCCGGTCCGCACCACCCGGCGCTCGACCGTGTTCGCGGCGTCGACGAGGTAGACCTGGGCCTGCCCGCCCGCGTCGTACTGGATCGCCTGCCGCGGCACGGCGATCGCGTCGTTCTGCACCGCCTGCTCGATGGCGACGCGCACGTACATCCCGGGCAGGAGGTCGCCGTCGGGATTGGGGAACGCGGCGCGCATCGTCACCTGGCCGGTGGTCTCGTCGACCGTCGCCTCCGAGAACAGCAGCGCGCCGACGTGGGCGTAGTCCGAGCCGTCGGTGAGCCGCAGCCGAGCCGCGGGCTCGGCCGCGCCGGTGGTGACGAGCGCGCCGGCGGCGAAGGCGCGACGCAGGTGCAGCAGGTCGTTCGCCGACTGGGTGAAGTCGGCATAGACCGTGTCGAGCTCCTGGATGCGGGCGAGGCTCTCGGCGTCGGTCGGGCTGACGAGCGCGCCCTCGGTGATGTTCGCGCGCCCGATGCGGCCCGAGATCGGCGCCGTCACCTCGGAGTAGTCGAGGCTGAGGCGGGCCTGGGCGAGGTTCGCCTCCGCCAGCGCCACGTCGGCGTCGGCCTGGGCGAGCGCGCCGATGCTGTCGTCGCGCTGCTGGTCGCTGACGACGTTGCGGGCCTGGAGCCGGGTGGTGCGGTCGGCGGTCTGGCGGGCGTTGAGCTGGACGGCCCTCGCGCGCTGGAGCGTCGCCTCGGCGCTCGCCACCTGCACGCGGAAGGGCTGGGGGTCGATGCGGTAGAGGACGTCGCCGGCCTCGACGACGGTGCCCTGGGTAAAGACCCGTTCGACGACGATGCCCGAGATCCGCGGCCGGACCTCGGCGATCCGCGTCGGCACGATGCGGCCGGGGAGCTCGTTCACCACCGGGAGCGTCTCCGCCCGGACGGTGACGATGCCGACCGGCGCCGGCGGCATCGCCGGCTGCGCGAAGGCCGGGCCGGCGGAGAGCAGGCCGCAGAGGGCGAGGGTACGGAGGCTGTCGACAAGGGAAACGCGCATGATGCTACCTCGGGGGGGTGTCGGCCGCTGCGGCGCGGCCCGGCGTGGCGGGAAGGGGATTGCGGGCGACGGCCTCGATATCGGCGAGGAGCGTCCGCAGGGCGTCGGCCTCCCAGTCGAAGAGGTCGAGAGACCGCAGGTTGACGAGCCCGTGGATCGCCAGCAGGCCGATGACCGCCGACCGCGGGAAGGTCGAGGCCTCCGACACCTCGGCGACGCTGCGGTCGAAGAAGTCCCGCGCCGCCGCCTTCAGCTCGGGGTTGTTCGCAAGTGCGGCAACGATCATGCTGATCAGCGACCGTTCGTTTGCCGAGAGGCTGCGGTCCGCGGCCGCGATCCGCGCGCGAATCGCGGCGTCGGGCTCGTCGGCGATCGCCATCTGCAATTCGACGAGCCGCTTCTCCTCCTGATCGAGCAGGTGGCGGAACAACGCGATAACGAGGCCGTCCATGGTCTTGTAATCATAGAGGACCGTCGCCTTTCCGACGCCGGCGCAGTCGGCGACCGCCTTCAGGGTCAGGCCGGCCGCGCCATCGCGCAGGGCGACCCTCTCGGCCGCCTGAAGGATGGTTGCGCAGTCGAGTTTTCTGGTTCTGCCCATGGTCCCGGTCCGATATCCGACCAGACGGTCGGATATTGTCCGGTGCTTGTCAAGGCAGGATTGCTGCG
>CAZOGW010000215.1:0-3025 GCA_964579415.1 uncultured Acidimicrobiaceae bacterium
GAAGGGCACCGAGGGCGCGAACCGCTTCGGCTGACGGCGCGCCGGCGGCGCGCCGCCCAGCATCAGACCCCCCTCAGACGCCGCGGGCGATGGCGGCGACGCCGGTGCGGGCGACGTCGACGAGGCCGAGGGGGCGCATGAGGGCGATGAAGGCGTCGATCTTCTCGGGCGTGCCGGTCAGCTCGAAGACGAAGCGCTCGAGCGCGGTGTCGACGACCCTGGCGCGGAAGGCCTCGGAGGTGCGCCAGACGTGCCGCTTGCGAGCGCCAAGATTGCCACCCCATCGGTTTCGCGGTACGATTGTCATCGGGCCGTTGAAGATTGTCAGAGGGCCTCATGGTTTGGCGCGCGGGCATTTTAGCTACGATGTGCTGCCTGGCAACTTCGGTCTCGGCCGGTCTCGTGATTACCGAGGTGACGCCGGAAGTCGCTGCCGCGGACCATCGCAAGATCCTTTCGGTCATCGTCGCGAACGAAGACTATGCGGCGGTCGAGAAACTGAAGAATCCGCAGAACGACGGCGAACTCATGGCAGCGACCTTTGAGGGCCTCGGTCACGAGATCATTGCGGCGTACGATGCGGATCTGAGCCTCTTCAAGGAGGCGATCGATCTGGCCGTCGATCGCGCCAGCAGCGTCGACCTCGTGTTGTTCTATTTCGCCGGACATGGGCTGTCGATCGACGGCGAGAACTTCCTTCTGCCCGTCGATTTCGACTGCGGCGAGGACGGGTGCGACGCGTCGGACTTCCGGAATGGCGCGCTCTCGATGAGCGACATCGTAAGCCGATTGCACGACGCCGCGCCGACGTTCGTGGGATTCTTCGACGCCTGCCGCGACAACCCGCTCCTGAATGCCGGCGTTTCCGGGTTCACGGTCTACGAAGGTCTGCCCAACACGGCGCTCGCCTATGCCACGGCGCCGGGGGCGGTGGCCTCCGACGGGGCGGGCGAAAATAGCCCGTTCACGCAGGCCCTCGCCCAAACCCTGGCGAGGTGGCCCGGGGAAAGCCTCGAGTCGCAACTCCGCCGCGTCCGGAGCGACGTCTACGAGGTGACGGGCGGTCGTCAGGTGCCGTTCCTGAGCAGCGCCTTGATCGAGCCCGTCTCGCTCCAGGCCACGGCCCCCAGCGAGGTCCCGCCCACGGTGCTGCAGGCGATCGCGCCCAGCGAGCGACAGACGGCTTTCGTCGAGTTCCGCGCGCTTGGCCCGCGCCCGGGATTCGACGAGGCGATGGCCTGGCTGCAAAAATACGAGCGCTCGAAGGGGCTCGAGCAGCTCGTCGATACGCTCTACGCCCGGATCTCCAATGTCCTGGCTTCGGGCATCGAGATCGCGGCGGCAACGCCCGACGACTTCGCCAAGGGCGGCCAGGTGGCGTCGCGGGCGATCGAGCCGCCCGCCGACAGCCCGCTGGGGCGCCGAGGCCGTCGCGTGGCGGTGGTGATCGGCATCAACGACTACGCGAACCTGCCCCCGGACGGCTCCGATGACCTGCTGACCGACCTGCGGTTCGCGGAGAAGGATGCCACGGACGTCGCCGGCCTTCTCGCCACCGGCAAGATGGGTCGCTGGGAGGTTCGGGTGCTTCCCGGCACCGCTGCCACCGAGGCGGGGGCGGCGAGCGCCCTCAAGGAGGCGATCCTCGGGGCGACCGAGGAGGATGTGGTCCTGGCATACTTCTCGGGCCACGGCAGCGTCGACCGGCTCGACAGGGACGTCTTCCTCATGTTCCAGGATTCCGACCCCGACCGCGCGGAGAGCGGACTGAGCATCCGGTCGCTCGAACGCTGGCTCGCCGCCAGCCGCGCCGGCCAGGTGATCCTGATCCTCGACGCCTGCCGAAGCGGCTATTCGCCGCCGAGCGGGAAGGGAGGAGCGGGGGCGGCGCGTTTCGACGACGACGCGCTGTTCGCCAGCCAGACCCTGACCGCGCCGAACCGGATCTTCCTGACCTCCAGCAAGGGCGATCAGCGTTCGTGGGAGGACGAGCATCTCGGGAACGGTGTCTTCACCTACTTCCTGATTCGCGCCCTGGCGGGAGAGAGCAAGGAGCGGTTCCCGAACGGGTTCGTCGATCTGGGGGAAGCGTACGACTTCACCAAGACACAGGTCGAGCTCCACACCATGGCGGAGCCGCGCATGCAACGGCAGGAGCCGTCGTTGCGCGACACGAGCGGCAACTCGGTCGTCGAGTTCCCGCTGGCCTATCGAGACTGAGGCCACATGCTGAAATCGCTGGCCGATGCCGTGGTCGAGCGCTGGAGCGGGCTCGGCGCGGTCGCGAGGACGGCGATCGTGGTGATCGTCGCGCTGGGGCTGTTCGCCGGGTCGCGCGCGGGGGTGCTCGGGCCGCAGGCTGGGGCCCTCAGCCAGATCGCATATCCGGGGCGCATTCCGATCCTCGACCGGGTGGCCCCGTCGGCCGAGCTTCGCGCCAAGCTGACGCTGGTCGGCCTCGACGAGCCGCGGGTGATCGGAGCAGGAGACAACTGCCCGTCCGGGGCACGGTTGAGGATCGAGGCGGCCGCAACGCGCGACGGGTGGCTGTCGATGCTCGGCATGTCGGCAATGGGCGCCTATCCGTTGCGGGAGGACGGATACGGTCCGCTGCACGTGGTCGCCGGTACCGTCTACGAGGGCGAGGTGGTGCTCGACGACGAGCTTGGGATCGAGCTGTTCGCGCTGCTACATACCTACGCGCCTCATGAGGCGGCGCAGCTCGGGTCGTGGATCAGGGGCCACGCCGACACGATCTCCGACATCAGATCCGGCAAGGGCGGAGCCGTCGTCAGCGCGTTCCGGGATTTGCCGCCGGGAGCAGCCGGCAAGACGCTCTACTGCGTGCATACCTGACAGGACCCGCGACGCGGTCCTGCCGAGGCTCGGCCGCTCCAGATTGGAAATCGCTCCTAGACTCCGCGGGCGATGGCGGCGACGCCGGTGCGGGCGACGTCGACGAGGCCGAGGGGGCGCATCAGGGCGATGAAGGCGTCGATCTTCTCCGGCGGGCCGGTCAGCTCGA
>CAZOGW010000216.1:0-2964 GCA_964579415.1 uncultured Acidimicrobiaceae bacterium
GGCAGGGGTACTCCCCCAAAGGGGGGAGATGATCCACTAAGCGAGCTGGGGGACGCCGAGGTAGGCGGCGAGGTGGGTGGTGAGGTCCCGGGCGTCGTCCTCGGCGCCGTGGATGAACGACGACTTGCGGCGGCGCAGCATGGTGAGGCCGATGCGGTACAGGCCGGGAGAAGCGGTGACGACGCCGCCGTCGTGGCGCATCTCACCCTTTCGATCGAGGACGGGGATGTCGAGCCACGAGTAGTCGGGTTGGAACCCGGTGGCCCAGATGATGGTGCGGATGGCGCCTCCGTCGAGGTCGAGCGCCAGCAGCGGGTCGTCGTCCACCCGTGTCGGCTCGTAGCGCTCGGGCGGGCCCAGCTCGGGATCGATGCCGCTCTCGAAGGCCCACTGGTCGAACCTGTCGAGGAGCCGCCGCAGCTTGAGGTCGGCCAGGTTGCACACGTTGCGCAGCGATCCGGAGAACAGGGCACGGCCGCCGTTGACGGCGGCGAGGCGTCCCACCAGCCGGACGCCACGGTCGGTGAGCGTGTTGAGGTCGAGGGTGGTGCGCTCCGGGGAGCCCACCAGTTGCGGCGAGGCAAGGTGGCGGGCCCGCACCACGTCGTCCACCTGGTCGTAGGCCTCGTCGAGGATGCCGGTGCGCTCCAGCCACCACATCACGTCCCGACCCCGGTAGGTGCGGGGCATGCGCACGTGCTCGCCGACGGCGATGGTCACCGGGCGCCCCGAGGCGTGGACCTCGTCGGCGATCTGGATGCCGGTGGCCGACGCCCCCACCACCAGCACGCCACCGTCGGGGAGTTGGTCGGGGCGGCGGTAGCCGTGCGCCGTCACCAGTTCCACCGAGGCGGGAATGTCCGAGGCGACGGCCGGCACCCTGGCCAGGTTGAACCCGCCGGTGGCGAGCACGACGGCGGGGCTCTCCCACACCCCGCCGCCGGTGTTCACCTGGTAGCCGTCGCCGTTGTTCCGCAGCGACGTCACCGCCGTCCGGCTGTGCACCGGGGCGCCGATGCGCTCGGCGTAGCCGGCGATGAACCCGATCACCTCGGGCATCGTCATGAACCCGTCCGGGTCGTCCCCTCCGTAGGCGACGCCGGGCAGCCGGCTCTGCCAGTTGGGCGTGAGCAGCCGCAGCGAGTCCCAGCGCTCGGTGCGCCAGGAGTTGGCCACCTCACCGCGCTCGAGGACCACGTGGTCGATGGAGTGCTGCGTGAGGAAATGGCTCACCGCCAACCCGGCGTGACCCGCCCCGACGACGACTACCGAGGTCCGCACCGGCTCAGTTGACCGTGACGGTGACGTTGGTCGGGTTGGTGATGGCGTCGAACACCGCCGAGCGCTTCTGCGACTGGGCCACCAGAGCCTCGATGTCCTCCGGGCTGGCGTCGGCGTCGATCTCGTAGTGGACGCTGATGTCCTTGTAGCCGTTGCGCACGTCGGGATCCCCGCCGAGGATGCCCAGGATGTTGTGGCTGCCTTCGACGGTGGCCTTCACCGAGCGGAGCTGGATGCCCCGGTTCTGCGCCACCGAGGCGACGCCGGCGGTCAGGCACGATCCGAGGCCCACGAGGAGGAACTCGATCGGTGTGATGCCGTTGTCCTCGGCGGCGAACACCAGCGGGTGGTCGGCGTCGAAGCTGTGGCTGGACGTGTGGGCCTGCTCCTCTCCGAGCCCGAAGAAGCTCTCGACGGTGGAGCGGCTATGGGTGCCGTTGACCCATTCGTTGGTGGAACGCCAGGTGAACTCGGCAGCGGCGGGCGCCTCGCTCAGCGCCTCGCGGGCGCCGAGCAGGTGGGCGACGTTGACGCCGTTGTCGACGGTGGGTGCTTCCGCGGTCATGGTTGTCTCCTCTGTGGGTGGACTGCGCCAGGGGGCGCCGTGGGATGTGGGTGAACGCCGAGAGGGGGGTTGCTCCGGTCTCTCGGGTGGAAGGCGTTCGCTACGAGGCGAGGCTCTCGGATGCCACCCGAGAGCATCGACACGCGCAGGTGCCGGCAGATACATCGACTTGCGGGATCGTCGTTCTCATCACGTCTCCTCTCGCTTCACGCGCTCGGGCGCAGCGAGCGGGGATCCCGCTTCCGCTGGCTCATCGGATCAGGCATTGGCACCGATCGGGTCGGTTGCCGCGGCTTCACAGGGCCTGTCCCTCCACCGCTCTGGATGAGCGCGTTTCGTCGTTGAGATTAAGCGTGAGCGGGAGATGTGCGCAAGTACGCACATCGTACTACGTACAACGTAGGAGGTGCGACCGTGAGGGCGCACCTCCCGTCAGGAGCTTCTGGGCTAAGAGGCACGGCGTGTCCACGGCTCGACGATGAGGGGCGTGGGGCATATCCCCAGGCTCTGGTCTCGGGTGAAGGTGAGTGTGTCCCGGAAGATGCTCCAACGGCATGCCAGCTCTTCGCCCGGGAAGCGCAGGTGCATGACGTCACCTTCCACCTCGTATTCCGCCGAGTAGGAGTCGCTTTGCACCTCGTTGGCGACGTCCCAGTCGAGGGAGCCACGGTCGAGCGTCACGACCATGTCCCCCCAGTTGCCGTTGTTGTCCTCGCCGGCGTCGAGGATGCCGGCGGCGAGAAGCTCGTCCCGGGTGAACGATGCCTCCCAGGTGCCGTCGATGGGTGTCGCCTGGTCCGACGCCGTGCCGGGTTCGCTGAGAGGGCTGGCACCGGTACACCCTTCGGGAATCGCCAGCGCCTCGGCGGGCGTTCCCCGCTTCAGGTCTTCGATGTCGGCGAGGAGCTCGGCGAGGGCGGGGTCCTCCCGCATCCGGTCGTACACCGGTGCCACCGATTCACGCAGTCCCTCCAGATCCGCCTCCGATGCCGTGCCGAAGCGGCTCCCGATGTCGCACGCCAGCACCACGAGCTCGTCGTCGACGTCCACCGCCTTCACCGAGCCGGCGGCGGTTTGTTCGGTGGCCTTGCCCAACCATTCCGACTGCTGGTCGGTCA
>CAZOGW010000217.1:0-2906 GCA_964579415.1 uncultured Acidimicrobiaceae bacterium
CAGCGCTCAGCCGCCCCGCGCGATCAGGTCGATGGTCGGCGGGGACGGGCGTGGATCAAGGAGAGAGGAGGACCGGTCCGGCGTGACCGGTCCGAAGGGGAGAGGGAGACCCTGATGACGCTTCGTATCCGGCTGGTGGCGACCGCGGCCTGTCTAGGCCTGCTGCTGACACTGGCCTTCGTATCCGTCGACACCGCCAGGGCGCAGGAGCCGACCCTGCCGGTGTTCGAGGAAGGCCAGGCGCAGATCGTGCCCGGCTTCAACAACTCGGCGCAGTGGGTCCGCCAGCAACTGTGGATCGAGACCGAGTTCGACAGCGACGGTGACGGCAAGCTCGATCGGATGCACGCCGACGTCACCCGGCCGCTGCAGACGTCCACCGAAGGGCTCAAGGTCCCCGTGATCTACGAGACCAGCCCCTACTACGCGGGAACGGCGTCGACCAACAGCCAGTACTTCTGGAACGTCAACCACGAGGTGGGAGTGGCGCCGCCACCGCGCCTCTCGCCGCCGCTGATCAACCACCAGCCCAACCGCACCCAGGTGTCGACCAGCCACGTCAGCGCGTGGGTCCCCCGCGGCTTCGCCGTGATGCACTCCGACTCGGTCGGCACCGGGCTGTCGCAGGGCTGCCCCACGGTGGGCGGTATCAACGAGTCGCTGGCGCCCAAGGCCATCGTCGATTGGCTCAACGGGCGGGCCAAGGGTTACACCTCCATCAGCGGTGACACCGAGGTCGTCGCCGACTGGTCGACCGGCAAGGTGGGTATGACCGGCACCTCCTACAACGGCACCCTGCCGCTCGCCGCCGCCACCACCGGCGTCGACGGCCTGGAGGCCATCATCCCCATTGCCCCCAACACGTCCTACTACCACTACTACCGCTCCAACGGCATGGTGCGTAATCCCGGCGGGTGGGTCGGTGAGGACGTCGACTACCTGTTCGACTACATCAACAGCGGCTTCCCGGCGGTGCGCCAGCACTGCATCGACACCGTCCGGGTCGGGCTGATGAACGCCAACCAGGACCGGGTCACCGGCGACTACAACGACTTCTGGGCATCACGGGACTACCTCAACGCCATCGACGGCGTCAAGGCGGCCACGTTGATGGCGCACGCCTTCAACGACTGGAACGTGATTCCCGAGCACAGCCTGCGCATCTCCGACGCGCTCAAGGCCAACGGCGTCCCGGTGCAGATCTATTACCACCAGGGCGGCCACGGCGGCGCCCCGCCGATGGTGCTACAGAACCGCTGGTTCACCCGCTACCTGTACGGCGTCGAGAACGGCGTGGAGAACGACACCAAGGCGTGGGTGACCCGTGAGGCGGCGACCTGCCCGCCGCGGACTGCCACCGTGGTCGGTGACCAGTCCAACGTGACCACGCTGACGGTCGCCGACAACAGCAGCCTCAATCTGGGCTTCACGCTCACCGTGCCGCAGACCAACGCCAGCGGCACCATCACCAACACCACCCGCACCATCAACTCGCTGCCCGACCCGCAGACCATCGTGCTCTCGGCGGCGGTGGCGACGGCCGCCGGTCAGCGGGTTGCCGACGGGGCGGTGGTCAGCATCGTCTGCAGCGCCGCCAACCCGACGCCCTACGGCGACTACCCCAACCCGGATGCGGCCAAGGTGACGTTCAACCTGCAGGAGGGCGGCACTGCGTCCGGAGGTTTCACGCCGATGGCGCTTGCCGACGACACCACCGAGGTCGTCGTCGACGACGTCGCCTGCAACATCGGCAACCTGGCGGTGGCGGCCTCGTCGCCCAACCGCCTGCTCTACGTGTCGCCGACGCTCACCGACCCGCTGCACATCTCCGGCACCGTCGAGGTGGACATCCGGCTGGCCTCGTCGCGGCCAGGAACCAGCCTTGCCGTGACGCTGGTGCGGTTGCCGTGGAGCGGGGCGTCCGCCTGCACGTCGAGCACCATCGGGACCGCCACCAGCGTGGTGACCCGGGGTTGGGCCGACCCGCAGAACCATGAGTCGCTGTGGGAGAGCGAGCCGCTGGTTCCCGGCGAGTTCGTCGAGCTGACCTTCCCGCTGCAGCCGGACGACCAGATCCTCCCCGCGGGGACCCGCCTCGGCGTGGTCATCACGCCCAGCGACCGTGAGTTCACCATCCGGCCCACGCCGGGCACCGAGCTCAGCGTCGACCTGGCCGCGACGCAGTTGCACGTCCCGGTGGTGGGCGGGCGCCTCGCCCTGGGCATCTGCGACACCGCCGACGAGCGGTCCACCGTGTCGTTCCGAGGTCTGGAGACCCGGGTTCCCAACCACACGCTGGTGGGGAACTGCTCGATCAACTCCCATCTCATGGACGGCGAGGACTGGCCGTCGGCGGCGGCCTTCATGGCGCACGTCACCAGTGTCGCCGACGAACTGCTCGCCGACGGGTGGATCGAGCCGCGGGAGTACGACGCCATCGTCGGCACCGCGGCCCGTTCCCGCATCGACCACATGGTCGAAGCCGGGAGCACGGTGCCGGTCCGCTTCGCCGGAGGCGACGGTGCCCCGTCGACGCCGATCGCCGGGTCACCGACGTCACAGCCGCTCGACTGCGACAGCCTGGCGCCCATCGGCGCGGCCGTGCCCGCCACCGGGGACGGAGCGATCTCGTACGACGCCGGCAGCGCTACCTACCGCTACCCGTGGGTCAGCTCGGCGGCGTGGGCCAACACCTGCCGGCTGTTCGCCATCGAACTCGCCGACGGCACCACCCACCAGGCCATCTACCGCTTCCGCAGGTAAGTCCAGAGGGAGAGGCGGACGGGCGGGCCCCGATGGGGCCCGCCCGTCCCAGCTTGTTTCGTCCTCCCCCGCCGCCTCGTGGGGCCGTTTTCGTCCTCCCCCGCCGCTTCGGTGGGGGAGGTGGCAGCCCGGAGGCTTTGCGG
>CAZOGW010000218.1:0-2816 GCA_964579415.1 uncultured Acidimicrobiaceae bacterium
CGGGCCGGTGGTGCTGGTGGGCCACTCCGGTGGCGGCGCCGTCGCCCATGCCGCCGCCGACGCCCGACCCGACCAGGTCGCCCGCGTGGTGTACGTCGATTCAGAGCCGCTCGGCGACGGGCAGTCCATCAATTCCGGGCTCGGCTCCATCGGGGGCGAGATCCCGCTCCCGAAGTGGGACGACTTTGACGACGAGGCTCTGGTCGACCTTGACGACGAGCTGCGGACGGTGTTCCGGGACAGGGCGATCCCGCAGCCGGCGTTGGTGGCCTTCGAGCCCCAGGTTCTCGACGACGAGCGCCGCTACGACGTGCCGGCCACGATCATCGCCTGCGAGGTCACCAGCGCCCAGCTCCTCGAATGGATCGAGGAGGGCCATCCCTGGGTGTCCGAGCTGGCCGCCATGCGCGACGTCGAATATGTCGACCTTCCCACCGGGCACTGGCCCCAGTTCACCAAGCCCGGCGAGCTGGCAGAGGCCATCCTCGGCGCCGTAGACCGCACCTGACTCGGTGCCGCCGCACACCCTGACGTTTCCTGGTGGGCGGCGGCGTATTCAGTATTCAGTATCCAGTAGCGTCGACGGGCGGCCACGACGCCGGCCTCCGCCGGGGAGTGCCTGAGCCGGAGGTGCTACTGGGCGGTGTAGCCCCCGTCCACCAGGTAGTAGGCGCCGGTGCAGAACGAGGCGGCGTCCGAGCAGAGGAAGGCGACCAGGTCGGCCACCTCCTGAGACTGGCCGAGCCGCTGCACCGGGTGCATCGCGGCGATACCCGCCAGCATGGAGTCGTCGAGGTTCTTCGACAGCAGCGGCGTCTCGATGAAGCCGGGGCCCACCGAGTTGACCCGGATGCCCTGGGTGGCGTACTCGACGGCCGCCGTCTTGGTGAGGCCGACGACGCCATGTTTGGCGGCGACGTAGGCCGGGGCGTTGGCGAAGGCGACACTGCCCAGGATCGAGGCGACATTGACGATGGACCCGCCGCCCGAGGCGAGCATCGCCGGGATCTCGTAGCGCAGGCCGTAGAAGACGCCGTCGAGGTTGACGCCTGTGACCTGCTTCCAGGCCTCCACCGGGTACTCGCCGACGGGAGCGGAGGCGCCGCCGATGCCGGCGTTGTTCACCGCGACGTCGAGCCGGCCGAAGGTATCCACGGCGAACGCCACCATCGCCTCGACGGCGGAGGCGTCGGAAACGTCGACGTTGAAGAACGCCGCCGTCCCACCCTCGGAGTTGATGGCGTCGGCGACCCTCGAGCCGCCCATCTCGTCGAAGTCGGCGACGACCACGCTGGCACCGGAAAGGCCGAGGGTCCGGGCGCAGGCCTCGCCGATGCCCGATCCGCCTCCGGTGACGATGGCGACCTTGCCGGAGAAGTCGAAGCTGATCATGGGTTCCTCCCGTTGAGGTTCAGGACATCACCACCGAAGGTAGGCGCGGCAGCGGAGGCGGGATAGGGCCTATGGTCCCGCGGGACGGACGAGAACTCGGCCCAAGCGGAACGACCCGGTCGGGTTGCGATCCGGAGCAGACGGTCCGGCATCATCCCGCCAGTCCCAGGAACACCATGATCCGACGCTCGAGCTCCACGAGCTGCGCATCCGGCAGGCGTCCCACCCGGTCGCCGACGTTGGCGCGCCGGACCGTCGTGAGCTTGTCCACCATGAGGAAGCTGTCCTCCGTCAGCCCGTTCGTCTCGTCGGCGGCGATAGCCGGCCGTAGCAGGGGCGCATCGACACGTGTTGTGGTGAAAGGGCAGACCGTCACCGAGTCGGTTCCATCGAAGCGATCGTCCTGCACGACAAGACCAGGACGAGGCTTGCTCGCATAGACGCCTCCGGCGACAAGGACGATGTCACCGCGCTTCATTCGCCCCAAGCGACCGAGACGGCCTCGATGAAGTCCTGATCGTCACTTCGGGCATCCACGCGACCGACGAGCACGGACTGGCGGTGGGCCTCGGCATCGAATTCGGGCGAACGGACATCCGGCACCCAGATCTGCACGGGGCGGAGACCCTGCGCACGCATGCGGGCACGGTACTTGTCGACTCGCTCGTTGACCGCCATGGCGGCCACGTTACATGTAACGCAAACCTGGAGCAACTCATGTCGTGTGCAGGCAAGGCTCTCCGCGGACGACAATGTCCGGCATGATCGAAGTCGTCGACTACGACCCGGCCTGGCCCGAGCGCTTCGACGCGCTGCGAGCCAGGTACGAGGAGGTGCTGGCCGGGATCGCCGTCATCGCCATCGAGCACGTGGGGAGCACTTCGGTACCCGGACTGGCGGCCAAGCCGGTCATCGACGTCGATGTCGTCGTCGCTGCCGAGCATGTCCAGGACGCCATCCGGGCGTTGGAGAGCGCCGGCTTCCGGTCCCGCGGCGAGCTTGGGATCCCGGACCGGTGGGCGCTGGAGGCGCCCGCGGAGTTGCCGCGCACCCATACCTACGTAGTCGTCGATGGCAGCCTCGCGCTGCGCAACCACCTCGGGGTCCGAGACGCGCTTCGCCGCGATCCCCAGTTGCGTGATGAGTACGCGGCCCGCAAGCGCTCCATCGCCGCCCGTGTTCCCGACATCGACCGTTACGTCGAGGAGAAGTCTGCGTTCCTGTCCACCGTCCTGGAACGAGCCGGTATCAGCCCTGACGAGCGCCGGCTCATCGAAGAAGCGAATCAGGCACCCTGATCCGGACTTGGTGCCGCCGCAGCCTTCTCCGCACGCGTGCATGGATCAAGTTGTGGGCCCCGTGGGACTCGAACCCACAACCGTCGGGTTAAAAGCCCGCTGCTCTGCCAGTTGAGCTAGAGGCCC
>CAZOGW010000219.1:0-2816 GCA_964579415.1 uncultured Acidimicrobiaceae bacterium
CCAATCCCCAACGCACCGCGTAGTACCTAGTACTTAGTACCTAGTACTTAGTACCTCTCTCACGAATGCCGCCTCGAAACCCTCCCACAGCGATACCATCCCCCCAATGTCCTACCAGGTTTCCACTCGCGTCTTCGAGGGGCCGCTCGACCTGTTGCTGCAGCTCATCACATCCCATCAGGTCGACATCACCGACCTGAGCCTGAGCCTCCTGGTGGGGGAGTACCTGGAGCACTTGGAGGCGATACGGGAGATGGACGTCGACGTGACGTCGGAGTTCCTGCTCATCGCCGCCACGCTGATCCAGCTCAAGGCCCGCTACCTGCTCCCCGGCAGGAACGATCTCGACCTCGACGAGGAGTTGGCGCTCCAAGAGGAGCGGGACCGGCTGCTGGCACGACTCCTCGCCTGCCTCACCTTCAAGGACGTCGCCGCCGTACTCGAACATCGCATGACGGCGACGGCACGGTTCATGCCGCGCAGCGTCGGGCTCGACCCCGGCATCACGCCGCCCCCGGCGGAGATGCGGATCGGCGTCGACGCCGATGGCCTGGCCGCGGTGGCGCGAGCCGTGTTTACCCGCAAGCCGGACGAGCCCGACGTCGACCACCTCGAGCTCGACCTCCCCTCGGTGGGGGACGCCATCGCCGACCTGCGGATGCGCCTCTCCGACCACGCCGTGACCGAGTTCGACGCCCTCGTCGAGCACTGCCGTAGCCCGGGCCAGGTCATCGCCTACTTCCTGGCACTGTTGGAGCTGTCCCGCTGGGGGATTGTCCGCATCGATCAGGCCGACGCCATCTCGCCCATCGCCGTCCGCCACGATCCCGAGGCGCCCGTCGAAGGTCTGGCTGCGCTGGGATCGGAATGGTGAGCGACGGCGACACCAGGCGCATCCTCGAGGCGGTCTTGTTCGTCGCCGAGGAGCCGCTGCGCACCGGGGAGCTGGCGGAGTTGCTGGAGCTCCCCATCGACCGGGTCGAGGCGGAGCTGGCCGCCCTCGGTGACGCCCTGGAGGAGCGGGAGGCCGGCATCGTGCTGCGGCCGGTGGCCGGGGGTTGGCGCCTCTACACCCATCCCGACCTCCATCCTTACATCGAGCGGTTCGCCGGAACCGAGCGCGCCGGCAAGCTGAGCGGTGCAGCTCTGGAGACGTTGAGCGTGATCGCCTACAAGCAGCCGGTGAGCCGTGGCCAGATCGCCGAGATCCGTGGCGTCGACTCGGACCGGGCGGTGCAGACGCTGGAGCGTCGCGGTCTCATCCGGGAGGTGGGCCGGGCACCGGGACCGGGGCAGGCGGTGCTGTACGGCACCACCGAGCTGTTCCTGGAAAAGCTGGGTGTGGGATCCCTGGGCGAGCTTCCTCCGCTGGGGGACCATGTGCCTCCCGCCGCGGTGGTGGAGGCTCTGGAGAGGCCCTTCCGGCCCGAGACGTGACCGATCGCATCCACAAGGTCGTCGCCGCCTCCGGCTACGCCTCCCGCCGCCGTGCCGAAGAGTTGGTCGCTGCCGGCCGCATCACGGTCGACGGCGTCACCGCCACCATCGGTCAGCGTGTCGATCCGGACACGGTGCACATCGAGATCGACGGCGTGCCGCTGCCGGTCAGGCCCGGTCTGGTCTACCGCCTGATGTACAAGCCGGTCGGGGTGGTGTCGACCGCCGACGATCCTCATGGGAGATCGACGGTGGTCGACCTGGCAGGCGCCGATACCCGCGTCTACCCGGTGGGACGCCTCGATGCCGACAGCGAGGGGCTCCTCATCCTCACCAACGACGGGGACCTGACCCAGCGGCTCACCCACCCCTCGCACGGGGTGTCGAAGACCTACCACGCCCTGGTCGACGGCTCGGTGGACACCGCCACCGCCCGGCGCCTCACCGCCGGGGTGGCCCTCGACGACGGGCCGGCGGCGGCACTGGCGGCCCGGGTCATCGACCGGCGCCGCGACCGCAGCCTGCTGGAACTGGTGATGGGTGAGGGTCGCAAGCGGGAGGTGCGCCGCATGTGTGACGCGGTCGGGCATCCGGTCCGGCGCCTGGTGCGCACCGCCATCGGACCCCTCCAGGACCGGAACCTGCGCCCCGGCGAGGTGCGTGACCTGACCCTCGACGAGGTGCGGGCGCTCTACGCCGCCTCCGGGGCGGCATGGCAAGATGCGGGCGACCCCGACCCGAGCCTCCCATGACCTCCCACTCCGTGCAGCTTCCCCGAGGGCCCTTCACCGCCGAGCGCGGCGTGCCCGGCGACAAGTCGCTGTCGCACCGCGCCCTCATCCTGGGCGCCATGGCCGCCGGCACCAGCGTGGTGCGCGGTCTCGGACCCGGGGAGGACGTGCAGTCGACGGCGACGGTCCTCGGCGCCCTCGGGGTCACCATCGACCCCATGGCCGGGACCGTCACCTCTCCCGGCGTGGAGAGTTGGACAGCGCCGCCGGGAGACCTCGACTGCGGCAATTCGGGCACGACGCTGCGGCTCATGGCGGGTGCCCTGAGCGGCCGGCCCTTCACCTCGCGTCTGGTCGGGGACCCCTCGCTGAGCCGGCGCCCGATGCGGCGGCTGGTCGACCCGCTGGCAGCTCTGGGCGCCCGGATCGTGCCCGGCGGCGACGGGGGCACGCCCCCGGTGACCGTCCAGCCCGCCGGGGCGCTGCGAGGAGCCGACGTGACCATCCTGCTGGCCTCGGCGCAGGTGCGCTCTTCCTTCCAGCTCGCCGCTCTCCAGGCCGAGGGTTCGTCCACCATCTCGAGCCCCACCGGCTTCCGCGACCACACCGAGCGGTGGCTGGAGGCCCTGGGCCGCGGCGAGCGTCTCG
>CAZOGW010000220.1:0-2776 GCA_964579415.1 uncultured Acidimicrobiaceae bacterium
CCCGAAGTCATGTCGCTCTCCGACCGCTGCCTCACTTCATTCGGATCGAATGCCGGGCCGCCGATGCTCCCGAATTATTTTTACAACAACAACTACACCATCGTGCAGACGAAGGATCACGTCGTGATCCTGACGGAAATGGTCCATGACGCGCGCATCATCCGCTTGGGAGCCACGCAGCACGTACCGCCGCAAATCCGCCCTTGGTATGGCGATTCGATCGGACATTGGGAAGGCGACACGCTCGTAGTCGAGACTACGAATATCAATCCGACGCAACTGGCGCAGACGGGAGGGTTCGGTCCCTATCGCGGGGCGTCCGACCAGGTGAAGGTGACCGAACGCTTCACGCGCCCGGGTCCGGACGTGCTGCTCTACAAGTTCACGGTAGAGGACCCGGAGACGCTCACTGCGCCATACAGCGGCGAGTTGCCATTCAACCGCATCAACGAGCCGGTTTACGAATACGCGTGCCACGAGGGGAACTACGCGCTTCCGGGCATGCTGGCGGGGGCGCGCGACGAGGAGCAGCAGAAGCAACAATAGAGTGTGTCACGCCGCGTAGACGGCAGCCCAGGAGCGAGCTCAATCCCGGCACCGCGTGTGCACTCTGGCTGGGACGCTGCACGACCCACTCGCGCAGCGGCATGTAGCCTTCCGTCGGACCGTATTGCATCGCCGGAATCTGACCGAAAGGATGAAGCATCGGTTTTCGCATCTTCTTTCTCCTTGCATCCGTTACTGAGAGGACGAAGCCCGGACCCGCATTCCGACATCCGCACGCTGCAAATTCCCGCGGCTACTTCCCGCTCGTCGGCCCTGCCTTCCGCGATGGCCAGATGAGCGCGGGAATCCCTTTCAGATAGACAAGCTCGCCGATCAGCTCGACCATCGTCTGCACGATGACCGCAGCAGCGGCCAGCACGCGCAGGTCGGCAGGCAGTGCCAACGCGAGTGGCAACACCACCAGCGAGTTGCGCGTGGCTGAGCTGAAGGCAACGGCCCTCGCGGCGGGTGCCCCCAGATCAAAGAGCCATGCGGTCACTGCACCAGTTACCGGGGCGAGGAGAACGAACGCTGCGTAAACGGGTAGAACGAGGGCCAGTTCTGCGATGTCCTGGGCAATCGCAGCTATTTGCGAACCGACCACAAGCAGCAGTACGGTGGCCATCGCCGGTACCGGCAGCCACAGCCAACCATCGCGCCACACACTGACGATGCGTGAACGGCTTGCGAATAGTTCAGTCGTGGCGGCAAGCAGGAGCGGGAATGCGATGAGGAACACGAACGCCTCGATGAAGGGCGTGAAGGGAATCGATACCACTGCATCAGTCCCGAGCATCAAGCTCAGATACATCGGCAGCAGCGCAAACTGCAGCAACAGCAGCACCGGTGTAGCAGACAGGATCAATCGGGAATCGCCCTTGCCCAGATGGGTGAAGACGACGACGTAGTCGATGCAGGGAGTGAGCAGTACCAGCAAGGCGCCAATCATGATGGCCTTGTGGTGCATCAGGTGTGCCGTCAGTGCCCAGACCAGGATGGGAATCAGCACGAAGTTTGCCAGGAGCAACGCTCCGATGAATCGCCGGTCCTTCAACGCGGAACGCAGACTGAAAAAAGGAATCTGCAGAAACATGGAGTACATGAGGATCGCGATGGCTGGAGTGACCAGAATGTCGAGGCCGCGTGCGTGGACCGGTGCAGCGAATCCTCCAATCGCGGCGACAGAAATCGATCCGAAATAGATCGCGATCTGATGTTGTTCGAGCCGCTCTCTCGTCAAGAGCAGCACCTTGCCGTGATCAGCCATCGCGCGACCAGCCGCTCGCATCGAGTTGCAGTTTCTCCCGCGCCGCGCCGTATTCGATTTCGAGCCTGTCCACCAGTTCGCTGACCGGCAGCACATCGTGAATGCCGGCGACGCTCTGCCCGCTGCCCCAGATGTCGCGCCACGCCTTCGCCTTCTGTTCGCCGCCGCTGCCGAAGTTCATCCTGCTTTTGTCGGCTTCGGGCAGGTTGTCGGGATCGAGGCCCGAAGCCACGATGCTCGAGCGCAGGTAGTTGCCGTGCACGCCGGTGAAGAGATTGGTGTAGACGATGTCTTCGGCGTTGCTGTCGACGATCGCCTGCTTGTAGGCATCGACGGCATTGGCTTCCTTGCTGGCGATGAAGCGCGTGCCCATGTAGGCGAGATCGGCGCCGAGGGCCTGTGCGGCAAGAATGCCGGCGCCGGTCGAGATTGCGCCGGAGAGGATCACCGTGCCGTCGTAGAACTCGCGCACCGCCGCGAGCAGGGCAAAGGGCGAGAGCGATCCGGCATGTCCGCCCGCGCCGGAGCACACCAGGATCAGTCCGTCGACACCGGCCTGCAGCGCACGCTTCGCATGCTTGATGTTGGTGACGTCGTGATACACGAGTCCGCCGTAGGAATGCGCCGCTTCGACGACGGCATCGGGTGCCTGCAGGCTGGTGATCCAGATCGGCACCTTGTGCTTTGCGCAGATCTCGATGTCATGGGCGAGCCGGTTGTTCGAGCCGTGCACGATCTGGTTGACGGCGAACGGCGCGACGCGGCGTTGCGGATGCTCGCGCTGATACGTGTCCAGTTCGCTGCGGATGCGGATCAGCCATTCCTCCAGCACCGGTTCCGGTCGGGCATTCAGCGCCGGAAATGAGCCGACGATGCCGGCCTTGCACTGCGCGATGACGAGTTCGGGTGAGGAAACGATGAACAGCGGCGATGCGATGACGGGCAGTCGCAGCGAACGGCGCA
>CAZOGW010000221.1:0-1483 GCA_964579415.1 uncultured Acidimicrobiaceae bacterium
GCCTCGTCGGTGTAGTCGAGCGGCTTTCGGTAGTGGGTGCGCAGGTACAAGAGCCGCACCGCCAGCGGCGGGTACTCGTCGAGCACGTCGATCAGGTCGACGACATGGCCGGTCGACTTGGACATCTTGAGGCCGGCGAGGTTGACCATTCCGTTGTGCAGCCAGTGCCGGGCGAAGGTACCGCCGAACGCCGCCTCCGACTGGGCGATCTCGTTCTCGTGATGCGGGAACACCAGGTCCTGGCCACCGGCGTGGATGGCGAACCCGTGGCCCAGGTACTTGTGCGCCATGGCCGAACATTCGATGTGCCAGCCGGGCCGGCCGTCACCCCAGGGGGATCCCCAGCTCGGCTCACCGGGCTTGGCCGCCTTCCACAGGGCGAAGTCGAGCGGGTCACGTTTGAGCTCCCCCGGCTCGACCCTGGCCCCGGAGACGAGATCATCGATCACCTTTCCCGACAGCTTCCCGTAGCCGTCGAAGGTGCGGACGGCGTAGTAAACGTCGCCGCCGGAGGCGTAGGCGTGGCCGCCGGCGATGAGACGCTCCACGATGTCGATCATCTCGGCGATGTGGTCGGTGGCCTTGGGCGCCACATCGGCAGGGAGCACACCGAGGCGGCCATAAGCGTCGGAGAAGACCTCCTCGTAGCGTTTGGCCAGCTCGGCGGGGTCGGTGCCCTCGGACTGGGCGGCGGCGATGATCTTGTCCTCGACGTCGGTCACGTTCTGCACGTAGGTGACGTCGTAGCCCCGCGACACCAGGTAGCGGCGGATGACGTCGAACACCACCGGGGCGCGGCCGTGGCCGACGTGAGGCCGCGCCTGCACGGTGGGACCGCACACGTAGATGCCGACCTTCCCGTTCTCGGGCTGGAAAGCCTCACGGCGGCGGCCCAGGGTGTTGAAGACGTACATGGGGAGGTCATGGTACCGGGCGGCGGCAGGGGCCGGACTTCCCGGGGGTAGGGTGACCCGGTGACCGGGACATACCCACTGGTGATCGCCCACCGTGGCGCCTCGGCGGCAGCGCCCGACAACACCCTCGAGGCCTATGCCCTGGCGGTGCATCAGGACGCCGACGGCATCGAGATCGACGTGCGCCGCAGCGCCGACGGTGCCCTGGTGCTGAGCCACGATCCGGTGCTGCCCGACGGGACCGCTCTCGTCGAGGCGTCACTCGCCACCATCCGTGAGCGGGCGCCCCACATCCCCACCCTCGACGAGGTCCTGCTGGTGTCCGGGGACCTGCTGCTCGACGTCGAGATCAAGAACACCCCCGGGGAGCCCGACCACGACCCCGACGCTTCGGTGGCGACCGAGGTGGTGCGGTGGATCGCCGGTAACCGGCTGCACCGCCGGGTGATGGTCACCTCGTTCGACCCGGTGACGACGGAGGCGGTCCGCCGGCTGGACGCCTCCGTTCCCACCGGGCTACTGGTGGCGAGGACCGCGGCGCTCGCCGAGCTGGTGGCCCCGGCCGCCGC
>CAZOGW010000221.1:1583-2767 GCA_964579415.1 uncultured Acidimicrobiaceae bacterium
TTCCCGTCAGAGTTCGACAGGGTCCTCGACCTTGGGCAGCGCCTTGTCCAGGCGGCGGATGGCCTCTTCTTCGTCCAGGGCGAGGGCGAAGCGCAGCTCGCTGATGATGATCACCCTGGCCTTGGCGAGCATCCGCTTCAGGGCCGGTGAGATCCCCTTCACCTGCTGGGCGTAGGTCAGGTCCCGGACCACCTCGGCGACCTGGAAGATGTCGCCGCTGTTGATCTTCTCGGTGAGAAGCTTGTACCAGCGGGACCAGTTGGACCCGGCCTCCTGGGGCTCGTCACGGAACGTGGCGAACACCTTGCGGGCGACGTTGGTCGAGATCACCGGCCGCACTCCCAGCTCGAGGGCGTTGGCGACCGGCACCCTCACGGTGAGCTGATCGGTCGCCAGGTCGAGGACGTAATAGTCCTGGCTGGCGCCGTCGAAGCTGATCTTCTCCTTCTTGATGATGGTGGCGGCGCCGTGGTGCGGGTAGACCACCTTGTCGCCCACGTTGAAGGGAGGCTTCTTGGCCGCACTCGCCGCGTCGCCGGGTGGGACGCTGCGGGTCGCAGGGGTTCGTGCGCTCGACTTCCTCGCAGAAGCGGCGCGCGACTTGCCGGTCTTGTTGTCTGCCACGAGTCTCGCTCAGGTCGGGGACGGACCCGCAGTTTACAGGCTGCCGGAAACGTTCAGCCCGCCCCGGCCAGCGAGGGGTCGCCGTTGCCGAGCCGGTCCAGATATCCGTAGACCAGCTCGGCGCGGGCACTGCCCACACCCTCGACCTCCGCCAGTTCGGCCACCGTGGCTGCCTTCAGCTTCGCCAGGGAGCCGAAGTGTGCGACCAGCTCGGCCCGGACCGCCTCTGGAAGGCGTGGAACGGACGCCAGCGCCCGGAAACCGCGGGGGGACACCAACTCGTCGACGTGGCCGAAACCCATCGCCTCTGCGACGTGGGCGGCGTCGTGCAGCTTCTCGGTGGGAATCTTAGAGAGCTTGTCGAACACCGACCGCCGGCGCCGGGCCGGGGCGTAGTCGTCGTAGATGAGCTCGCCGAGCTCGTCGACTCCTTCGACAAGGTCGGCTGTCTGAATCGAGGTGAGGTGCGCCCCGCCGCCGAGCTCGACAACGATGCGATTGATCTGGGCGCCCATGCGCCGCACCAGCGCAACCTTCTCCAGCACGCCGACGACATCACG
>CAZOGW010000222.1:0-2733 GCA_964579415.1 uncultured Acidimicrobiaceae bacterium
ACCACGACGACTCCCGGTACATCGGCTCCCAGCCGAAGGTGCCGTGGTGGCCCCGAGTGATGACCCAGTGGAAGTAGAGGAGCGTGAACGGGTCGAAGGAGGCCAGGCCGCGGGGGATGGGCTCGCCGGTCCACGTGTCCACCCCGTCTTTGGTCCCCTCGTGGGCCAGCTCGGGGGCGAACCGCTCGGCGTCGTCCACCTTGCTGCGGGCCAGCGCCTGACGCTGGGCGACGTAGGCCAGGGCGAACACACGCGGCCCCCGAGGATCGGACGCACCGAAGGCGGCGGCGACATCGGCGTAGGAGCCGACGAGACCCAGCTCGCCGAGGGCGTTGCGGGCCTCGTCCCAGCGCCGCAGCGCCTGCGCCGGCTCCAGGGAGATGGCGAGCACACCGGCGATCGTCTTGCGGGATTCGGCGGAGACGTCGTGAGAGGCCAGTTCCTCCACGAGCGCCTCGTAGACGGCGGGGCCGTCGTCGCGGCGGCGTAGCAGCGCCGCGGTGATGGAGACGGGGAGGTCGAGGCGTTTGGCCTCGTCCTTGACCAGGTTGCGCTGCGCCGGTGTGCGCAGGCCGGCGAGGGCGTACTCCACCGCCGCTCCCGGGTCGAAGCCGGCGTTGCGGATGGTGTGGTAGGAATCGATGAACTCCACCACGTCGTCGTCGTCGTTGTTCATCAGCAGCAGGGCGGCCAGGGCGGGTATCTCCAGCCCGTCGGCGACCAGCTCGGCGCCGCGCTTTTCGAGGGTGGTCCGCACCAGCTCGTAGCGGGACACGGCGCCTGCCACGTTGGTGTCGAGGTCGGCGAGGGCGGCGGCGACCGCCGGGCGGGCCGCCGACTCCGGCAGTTCGTCGTAGAGCCGGCCGAGGCGATCGGTCTTGGACTCGGCCGTCCGGTACACCGCATCCAGCTCGGCCACGGAGGCGGCGGCGGGCGCCGAGCCGTCGAGGGCGGGGGCGGCGCTGAGAAAACGCTCCCCGGCGTCGGTCATGGTCACCTTGCCGATGGGAGACTGCGCCAGCTTCGCCGACACAGCGACGGCGAGCCGGTGACGCTCGGCGGCGACGCGATGGGGCCGCAGGCTCTCCACCAGCCTCTGCACGTCGGCGCGCCGGACCGAGAAGAGATCGTCCTTGGAGGCAGGAACCTCCAGCGCCTCCCGGGCTGCGGCCTGCACCGCCTCCTCGAGGATGGGCCGCTCGTCGGTGACGCGCAGCTCGAACGGCACCAGGTTCTCGGCGACGAGGCGGTCGGTGTCGACAGCGACGGCGAGGGAGTGCGCCACCGCCACCGCGGTGGCGTTCCCGTCGTCGATGCCGCGCCCGTCGTCGATCAGGCCCAGCACGGCCACCACGGCGTCGGTGGGCACGTCTCCGGCGGGGGCGGGCACGGTGACGGCGTAGTCGGTGAGCTGGAACAGCTCGTGGCCGGCAGGCTCGAGCCCGGCCAGGTCGTCGTCGATGAGGCGGCGCCGCCGCTTGCGCTCGGCCTCGTTGGCGTTCCTCCGCTTGGCGACCACACCGGCGCCGAGTCCGAGCGCTCCCATGGTGGCGACGACTCCGAGGATGACGACACCGGGCCGGATCCCGCCCCCGTCATCGCTCTCGTCCCCGCCGGCGACGACGCCGCCGTCGTCCCCGTCTTCGACTGTGCCCCCGTCATCCACCGGACCCCCGTCGTCGACCGCTCCGCCCGACTCCAGCCGGGCGAGCTGCTGCTCCAGGCTGCCCACGATGGCGAGCATCCCGCCTTCGAAGTCCCCGCCGCCGAAGAAGCTGTTGCCGGCGCCGGTGATCTCCTCGGCCGGCAGCGAGATACCCGGCCCGGTGGCAAGGACGGTCTGGCGGGTGGAGGTGTCGACGAGCACCACGATGCCGTCGTTGAGCTGCGGGTCGCCGACTCCCCAGGCGTCGCCGATCTGCTGCGCCAGGTCGAGGGGCTCGATGCCGCGGTTGTCGTCGACGATGACCATGGCGATCTGCTGGTCGTAGCGGCCCACCAGCCGGTCGATGGCGGCCTCGACCCGGGCGTCGTCGTCCACCAGGCCGGCGTCGTCGGTGAACCACCCCTGGCACTGGATGCCCTCGAAGTCACCGCATTCGAGCTGCTCGTCCTGAACTGCGGCCAGGGCGGGGGAGGCGGCGAGGAGGAGTGCGGCGAGAACGGCGAGGAGGGAGGCGAGGCGGCGCATGGCAGCGACGGTAGTGGCTCCGGTGCTCAACCGAAGCGGAGCGGCAGGTCGCTGGGCCGGTAGAAGGATGGCTCCAGCTCGGTGCAGCGCGCCAGTGCGGTGACGATCTGGGCGCCGGCGCCGAGGTCACCGTGGTACCCGCCGACGATCTCGATGCGCAGCGACGGTTCGCCCTCGACGACGATGGTGTCTCCGGTGTCTTCCAGGTCCCAGGCGGCAACTATCTCCAGGTCGATCCGCTTCTCCTCGGCCCGCAGCGTCAGGTGCTGCCGGAACCCGATGACGACGTCGTCGGCGATGATCGGCTCGATGATCTCCTTGACGTCCCGGTTGGGCCAGCCCAGCGTGTGCGCCAGCAGCTTGGCGCTGTGCCACAGGCCCCGGTGCCCCACCGTGCCCTCGTCGACGGCGGTGGCGAACGCCTCCCGGGTGAGGCCGTGGCCGGTCTTGGGGAGGAAGCTCTCGCGACGGTCGGCGGAGTCGATGCGCCGCCGCACCGAGACCGACTCCACCTTGCGGGCCGCCGCCGACGCCAGGAGCGG
>CAZOGW010000223.1:0-2713 GCA_964579415.1 uncultured Acidimicrobiaceae bacterium
GCCCACCAGTTGTTCCAGAAGCGTTCGCCGGCCTGCGCGCCGGGCACCAGCATCAGGTTCTCCAGCACCGTCATCCGCGGGAAAGGGCGCGGCACCTGGAAGGTGCGCGCCAGCCCGCGGTGGAAGATGCGCTCGGGCGCCTCGCCGGTGATGCGCTGGCCACAGAACAACACCTCGCCCGCATCGGGCAGCAGCGTGCCCGCCATCAGGTTGAACAGCGTGGTCTTGCCCGCGCCGTTGGGGCCGATGAGGCCGGTGATGCGGCCGGGCTGCAGCGCCAGGTCCACGCCCTGCACGGCGGCCAGGCTGCCGAAGGACTTGGCGACGCCGCGCAATTCCAGCAGCGGCGGCAGCGCAGCGCTGGCCGGGGTGTTCAAGGCTGATTCGCTGTCGGATCCACCGCCGCACACAGGGCCGTGACCTCCAGCTCCACCAGCGCACCGGCCACCGCCAGCGGGCAGCATACGGTGGTGTTGGCCGGGCGCGCCGTGCCCAACCGCTCCTTCAGCACCGCCGACACGGCCGCGACGTCAGCGCGCTCGGGCACGTAGGCCACCACGCGCACGGTGTCGCTCAGGCGGGCCGGCACTTCGGCCAGCGCCCGTTCGACGATGTCCAGCGCGCGATGAGTCTGCGCCTGTGCGCCTTCGGCCAGCCGCCCGCTGGCGGGGTCGTCCATGCCCAGCGTGCCGGCAACGAAGATCCATGTGCCGCCGGGCATGGGCTGCACCACCGCGCGCGAATAGCCTGCCAGCGCCTCCCAAGGCGAACCGCTGCTGATGTGCCGCCGCGTCGTCATACCGACACCTCCTGGAATCGTGCCTCGCGCCAGCTTTCCTGTTCGAGGATGCGTTTCAGCCCCGCCACCGCATG
Source organism: uncultured Acidimicrobiaceae bacterium (assembly GCA_964579415.1). GTDB lineage: Bacteria > Actinomycetota > Acidimicrobiia > Spongiisociales > UBA5794 > CAZOGW01. The sequence continues at coordinate 874 of CAZOGW010000223.1, forward strand.
CCACAGGTCGGCATGCGTGACGGTGGCCGGCGCCAAGCCGAAACGGATGACGTCGGGCTGGCGGAACGAGCTCACCACGCCCGCGACCAGCAGCGCCTCGCAGGTCGCTCCGCCGCCGGGGCAGCTGAAGGCGATGTGGCCGCCGCGCTGGCCGTAGTCGGCGGGCGAGATCTGGCGCACGCCTAAGCCGCCGCATTGTTCGTGCATCAGCTGCGCCAGCGTGGTCGACAAGGACTCGTGCTTGGCGAACAGCAGCGCCGGATCGACCTGCCCCCAGATGTGCGCCGCGCAGTCCATCACCGCGTTCTGCAGCACCGGCATGGTGCCGGTCACCAGCGACAGCGGCCCCGGTGCGGGCGCATAGGCACCACGGAAGTTCATGCGGTCGGCATGCCCCAGCCAGCCCGGCAGCGCGGGCCAGTCGCGGTCCTGCAGGTCGCGGCGGATGTAGGCCAGCGCCGGCGCGCCCGGCCCGGAGGACAGGTACTTGTAGCCGCAGACCACGGCGAAGTCGGCACGGCTGTCGGCCAGCCCCACCGGCACCACGCCGGCGCTGTGCGACAGGTCCCACAGCACGCGCGCGCCCACCGCATGCGCGGCGGCGGTGCTGGCCGCCAGGTCCCAGCGGTAGGAGCTGCGGTAGTCCACGTGCGCGAGCACGACCATCGCGACATCGTCGCGCAGCGCGCCGGCCAGTTCGGCCGGCGCATCGATGGCGCGCTCGGCCCAGCGCCCCTGGCCATGGTGCACGAGGCCCTGCACCACGTGCGCATCGGTGGGAAAGCCCTCGGGTTCGTAGACGATGAAGCGGCGCTGAGCATCGGGCCGTGCCAGTTGCAAGCCGTAGGCCAGCAGCTTGTGCAGGTTCAGCGTGGTGTTGTCGACCGCGATCACGTCCTGCGGCGGCGCGCCGAGCAGCGGCGCCATCGCCGCGCCGATGCGCTGCGGCGCATCCAGCCAGTCGGCGTGGTGCCAGGCCTGGCGGCGCAGCGCCGACCATTCGCCATGCAGCGCGCGCGCCATGCGCTCGGGCACGGCCTTGGGCATCGCGCCGATCGAATTGCCGTCGAGGAAGATGGTGCCTTCGGGCGCGGGCTCGAACTGCTCGCGCAGCGCGGCCGTCGCGTCGACGGCATCCAGGGCCTCGCAGGCGGCGAGCGTGATCATGCGGCGGTCTCCTTCTGGTCCTCGGCCATGCCGTAGAGCTGACGCGCGGCCTCGGCGCTGACGTAGCCGGCGGCCACGTCGGCCCGTATCGCGCTGCGTGCACGCTGCTGCGCTTCGCCGAAGCCGCCGCCGCCGGGCAGGTCGACACGCAGCGTCGCCCCGGCCGGCACGTGGATGGCCCCCTTGCCTTCGAACACCATCGCGCGGCCGTCGGCGGCCTGCACCACGGCCACGCCGGGCGCGCCCGAGCGCCCACCGGCGCGGCCACGTGCCGGGTTGGCGCGGCGGTCGAAGGTGGCGGCGGCGCAGCTGAAAGACACGCCGTCGCGGCCGCCGACGACGATGCGCTGTGCCAGCCCGCCGCGGTAGCGGCCGGCGCCACCGCTGTCGGCCAGGAACTCCTTGTGCCAGAAGACCACCGGCGCCTGCGTCTCCGTCACCTCCACCGGGATGCCGCCGACCCCCGAAGGAAAGGCGGTGGTGGCCAGCCCGTCCTTGCCCGGCCGCGCGCCCATGCCGCCCAGGCCCACGCTCATGGTGTTGAAGGCCCCCGCATCGCCGCTCATCGCCAGCACCCAGATGCTGCCGGCACTCTCGCCGGGCACGTGGCCCTGCAGTGCCTGTTCGAGGCAGCCGAACATCAGGTCGGGCAGCATCTGCCCGACCACGTGGC
>CAZOGW010000224.1:0-2685 GCA_964579415.1 uncultured Acidimicrobiaceae bacterium
CCGCTGCCGGTCCACACCGGGCGGGTGGCAGTCACGTCCCCTCGCCGTCGGCGAGTGAGACCGGACACACCAGTTCGACGGGAACGCCACGGTCGGCGGCGGCCTTCTGGACGTTGACGCAGGCGATGCCGAAACGCTGCGCGGCCACCGTATAGGGGGTGGCATCGATGGTCGACTGCAGGTCACCGATAGCACCCAGGTTGCGGATGGCTTCGATAGTGGGCGCCATCGAAGCCTGCAGCGCCTCTCCCGCCGCCACCAGATCGCCGTGCTCCTGCTCCAAGCCGGGTGGCGGGGTGATGTCGCCGAGACTGTCCAGCATGGAGCGCAGGTGGGTGGAGGACGCGGAGAACATCTCCGCCGTCTTCACGATGGCGACCTCCTGGGCCTCGCTGAAGAAGGCTCCGACGGCAGAGGTATCGGAGAAATCGGTGTCGTCCTTCAGCTCCTGGATCTCGGCGCCCAGATCCTCGCCGAACTCGGTGCGCAGGCCGGTGACCGCCTCCGAGTACCGGGCGGTCTCGTCACGCAACGTCTCGAAGTAGGCCTCGGGAGTCAGCTCGGAGTCGGTGCAGGCGGCCAGCGACGCCATCACCGCGCACAGGGCGACAACTCTCGTCACGATCGTGCGGCGTGTGCGTACCACCGGCGGAAGCGTAACCGCCCGCCGCTGCCGCTTCAGCCCGCCGGGCCCGGGGGCGGGGCGAACGCCTCCAGCGGGCCGATCGATTCCGCCATGCGGATGCAGGCCCGCTCGGTGAAGGGGGCGATGCAGGTGAGCTCGTAGGCATACGCCCCGTCCGACCAGTTGAGGTTGATCCCGTCGTTGGAGGCCAGGGCGCGGATCTCGCCGATAGGGACGCCGGTGTTGATGTTCTGCCCCACCCGGAGCACGGCCAGCTGGTCGGTCTCCTCGGCGTAGGGCTCCCCTGCCCACACCCCGAAGGCGGCCGAGGTGTTCACGTCGATGGTGGCGGAGGCGGTGTCGAAGACGAGCTGGCTGGTGATCCATTCCGACCGCTCCGGGAGCAGTCCGGGGAACTGGATGCCGGGCAGCGGCAGGACGATCTCCGCCGGGCTGGCCTGGACGAAGCGGCTCGAGTCGCCGCGGCGGGCCCACACCGCCGACACCGTGATGCCGGGCTCGCTGATCATCTCCCCGGCGATGGCCTCGTTGAGCCAGGACACCGTCTCCACCGGCACCAGGGTGGCCTCGTCGCCGGCGACGGTGGAGGAAACCTCGACGGGGCCGATAGTGGTGCTTCCCTCGACGTAGTCGTGGGAGCGCTCGCCGAGGCCGTCCAGCCAGCCCTGCTCACCGCACGCCGTCAACACAAGGGCCATCAGGGCCAGGGTTACCGCTACCTTCCTCAAGAACCCTCTCCGGTGACTCGCTGGGCGCTCACCGCACCGCTTGGCGGTGCGTGCGGGGAACCGTCCCAGGATACGGCGACGCGGCCGGTATCTGAAGTAATGGCCGGTCGTTTAGCCTCTCCCCGATGGCATCCCCACCTGGCACCGGCACCGGCGAGCCCATCCGGCTGCTCGGCGACGACCTGTCCCACGACCCTCCCCTGGACACCGCGCTGTCGCGCGCCCTGCTGTTGGGCGCCTCGGAAGGGCTCATCCCCGAGACCTTGCGTCTCCACGTCCCGGGGAGGGTGATGGCGTTCGGTAAGCGGGACACCCTCGAGCCCGGCTACGCCGCGGCCGTTACCACCGCCAGGGACGCCGGTTTCGCTCCCATCGAGCGGCTCGCCGGCGGCCGCGCCGCGGTATTCACCGAGCTGACGCTGTCGTTCGCCTGGACCGTCCCCGACCCCGACCCGCGCAGCAACATCACCGCCCGCTTCGAATACCTCTCCGCCGCGGTGGTACGCACCCTGGCCTCCGTCGGCGTCGACGCCGAGGTGGGCGAGATCCCCGGCGAGTACTGCCCGGGCCGCTACAGCGTGCATCACCGCGGCCGGATCAAGCTGATGGGTGTGGGCCAGCGCCTCGCCAGGGAAGCGGCACACGTCGGGGGTGTCATCGTCGTCGACGGGACCGACCTGGCACGCGGCGCCCTGGTCCCGGTCTATGACGCCCTCGGGCTGAGCTGGGACCCGGCCACGGTGGGGTCCGTGGCCGACGTGACCGCCGGCGTCACCATCCCGGCCATCGCGGCCCGCCTCGCCGCCGAGCTCTCCGGTGCCAGGGGAACCGTCCCCGGCACCGTCGACGAGGCCACCCTGCAACTGGCTCGCCGGCTCGCCCCCGAGCATGCCTCCCCGGCAGGGGCCGTGGCGGTACCCTCGCCACGATGAGACGCGTCCTCGTCGTCAACGGCCCCAACCTCAACCTGCTCGGCGTCCGCGAGCCCGACGTCTACGGAACCACCACCATCGCCGACCTGGAGGCGATGGTGACCGAGTGGGGCGCCGGGATCGGCCTCGAGGTCGAGACGTACCAGTCGAACCACGAGGGCGCCATCGTCGACCGCATCCAGGCCGCCCGCGGCGAGTTCGACGGCCTGGTCCTCAACGGCGGCGCCCTCACCCACTACAGCTACTCGATCCACGACGCCCTCCTCGCCGCCGCGGTGCCTGCCGTGGAGGTGCACATCTCCGACATCCACTCCCGCGAGCCGTGGCGGCGGGTGTCGGTGACGGCTCCGGCCTGCCTCCACTCCATCTTCGGGCGCGG
>CAZOGW010000225.1:0-2678 GCA_964579415.1 uncultured Acidimicrobiaceae bacterium
GCATGAAGCGTAGGCGCGTGCTGGTCACCGGTGCGAGTCGCGGCATCGGCCGTGGCCTCGTCGTTCGCCTGCTGGCAGCTGGCGACCACGTCATCGGCTGCGGGCGGTCGGAAAGGCCGCCAGACTTCCCTGCCGCTGCCGCCTATGTGCAAGCAGATGTGGCTGATGAGGCCGACGTGAAGGCCCTCTTCAACGCCGTCCGCCGCGAAGCTGACGGCCTCGACGTCCTCGTGAACAACGCCGGGGTCGCCCGAATGAATCTCCTCGCGCTGACCCCTGGGGCCGACGTGCGACACATCATCGACGCCAACCTCCTCGGCGTCGTGTACTGCTCGCAGCGGGCGATCAGGCTCCTTCGCCACTCCGATGCCCCGCGTATCGTCAACATGACGACGGTAGCCGTGCCGCTCCGCCTCGAAGGTGAAGCGATCTATGCGGCGTCCAAGGCCGCCGTCGAGACGCTCACCAGGATCACAGCCCGCGAACTCGGTCCGATGGGCATCACCTGCAACGCCATCGGCCCCTCGCCGATTCGGACGGATCTCGTGGCCGGCGTCGCGACCGAGAAGCTCGACGCGCTCGTCGCACGCCAGGCCATCACGGAGTGGGCATCGACTGACGATGTCTACAATGTGCTCGACTTCTTCCTGCGGCCGGAGAGCCGCATGGTGACCGGCCAGGTCGTGTACCTGGGCGGAATCAGCTGATGATCGCCTTCGTGCTCCGGGCGCTGGACGAGGCCGCCGAGCGAACGGCGCTCGCCGCCGACGAGCGGGTCTGGACCGGGGCGGACGTGCGAGCCGCCATCGAAGAGGTGGGCGCCCTGATTGACAGGGCCGGCCCCTTGGCGGGACGTGTGGTTACCCTCGAGGCAGAGTACGGGCTGGCCGGCGTGTCGGCCTTTCTTGCGCTCACCGACCGGCGGGCCATCATCGTGCCACTCTCGGAGTCGGCGCGAACTCACCATGATCGCTTCCGTGAAACTGCGATGGAAGAGATCCGCGTGACGTGCCAGTCCGAAGGCCCGCTGGCCATCAGCCCAACGGGCGGCACCGCGACGCACCCGCTCTACGAGACCCTCCGCACACGCGGCACCCCCGGACTCGTCCTGTTCTCGTCAGGCTCGACAGGTCAGCCGAAGGCCGCTGTCCACGACCTCGAAAAGCTGCTGCACAAGTTCGCCGTCAGGAAGCGCTCGTTCCGCACGATCGTGTTCCTGCAACTCGATCACATCGGCGGGGTGAACACGCTCTTCTACACGCTGTCGAACGGTGGCGCCATCATCGTCCCCGATGACCGAAGCCCCGATGGCGTGTGCCGGACCATCGCGCGCCACCGGGCCGAGTTGCTGCCCGCGTCGCCGACGTTCCTGAACCTGCTGCTGATCTCGGGGGCAACAGAGCGTCACGACCTCTCATCGCTCCGACTCATCACCTACGGCACGGAGCCCATGCCCGCCACGACCCTCGCCGGCATCGCGGCGGCGTTCCCGAGCGTCAGGCTGCAGCAGACGTACGGACTGACCGAGGTCGGGATCCTTCGATCCGAATCGCGCGACTCGGGATCACTGTGGGTGCGTGTGGGTGGCGAAGGCTACGAGACCAAAGTGGTCGATGGACGGCTCTGGATTCGAGCCGAATCAGCGATGCTGGGCTACTTGAACGCCCCCTCGCCGTTCTCGGAAGATGGCTTTCTCGATACCGGTGATCTCGTGCAGGAGGATGGTGACTGGCTTCGCATCCTCGGCCGGCGCAGCGACGTGATCAACGTGGGCGGCAGCAAGGTGCACCCGGCGGAAGTCGAGAGCGTCCTGCTGGCTATGGAAGGCGTGGAAGATGTGAGCGTGAAGGGAGAGCCGAACGCCATCACCGGACACACCGTGACAGCCACAGTGCAGTTGTCGAACGTCGAAACACTCACCGCCTTCAAGACGCGGATGCGTGCGTGGTGCGTGGATCGACTGGAAGCCTACAAGGTTCCGACGAGAGTCAGGCTGGCCGACGGCCCGCTTTATACGCCACGCTTCAAGCGCACACGATAGCTCGCCATGTCGGCTTCCCCCGTGTACAGCGTTCGCTCGATGTCAAAGCGCGCTGCCAACGTCGTCGCGGCATGTCTGGTGGCACCACTCGCCGCGCTCAGCGGACTCGAGGCGCGTGCGCGTCCCGGTCATGAGAGCCTCTTCGCGCTGGGGACTCAACTCCTGGCCATGCTGCCGGGTCTTCCAGGCGCCTACCTCCGCCGCGCGTTCTACCGCCAGACTCTGGACGCCTGTTCGCTGGAGTGCCACATCGGCTTCGGTGCGGTCGTCACCCATCGTGAGACGGTGATCGAGTCTGGTGTTTATATCGGCTGCTATGCGCTGGTCGGCTCATCTCGACTCAGAGAAGGAACGTCCATCGGGAGTCGCGCGAGCCTGCTGAGCGGGACTGACCTGCACGAGTTCCGCGATGTTCGCTGGACCCCGTACGAGCACGGGCGACTGAGGCAAATCTCGATAGGCCCACACACACTGGTGGGCGAGGGTGCTATCGTGATGGCCGACGTCGGAGGGTCCTCGATGGTCGCTGCGGGCGCCGTGGTGGGTCACGTGGTACCAGACGGCATCGTCGTGGCCGGCAACCCCGCCCGATTCGTGCGACGCCTCGACCTGCCGCCCACGAACGACTCGGCGGTGG
>CAZOGW010000226.1:0-2625 GCA_964579415.1 uncultured Acidimicrobiaceae bacterium
TGCGCAGCGCATTCAGCACGCGTGATTCCAACTCATCACGGCGGATGTTGACGCGGTTGTCACAGGTGCCCTTGTTGCGGGCTGTCGAGCATCCAATCAGCGTTGCCGAGATTGCCGAATACCCTCCACCGCAGCATGAGCATTTGGTCAGGCCCGAGAAGAGGTATTTGGGCCGCCGCCGGAGATTGACGGTGCGGATATCCGTGCTGCCGCTTTCGTCACGCGTGAGCTTGTTCTTGTCCTGCCGTGCCTTCACGGCGCTCCAGAGATCATCATCAAGGATCCGGAGTTCGGGCGTCTCCTGGATGACCCATTCCGATTCCGGGTTGGGTCGGGCCTGCCGCTTTCCGGTATTCGGGTCCTTTACGAAACGCTGCCGGTTCCAGACAATCTTTCCGACATACATCTCGTTATTGAGGATGCCGTTGCCCCGCTTCGGGTTGCCGTTGATCGTGCTGAAACCCCAGTCGCCGCCCGAAGGGGCCGGAATACCGTCCTTATTCAGGGCAAAAGCAATGGTCTTGGCTGATTTTCCAGCGGCGTAGTCGCGAAAGATGCGACGGACCACGTCGGCCTGGGTTTCGTTGATGGTGCGATCGCCGCGAATGGGTTCGCCGTTGGCGTCCAGCTTCTTGACCACATCATAGCCGTAAGAATTGCCGCCACCCGATTTGCCAGCCTCGACACGGCCGCGCTGTCCGCGGCGGGTCTTGTCGGCAAGATCCTTGAGGAAGAGCGCATTCATCGTGCCTTTGAGTCCGACATGTAGATGGCTCACCTCGCCTTCCGACAGGGTGAACATCTTCACATCCGCATAGGACACGCGTTTGAAAATGCCGGCGATGTCTTCCTGATCACGCGAGAGGCGATCCATCGCCTCTGAAAGGATCACGTCGAAGCGACCGCTCATGGCGTCGGCCATAAGCGCCTGGATACCCGGACGGATCAGGGACGCACCTGAAATCGCGTGGTCGGTATATTCTTCGATAACGTGCCAACCCTGCTTTTCGGCATGAAGGCGGCACATGCGAAGCTGGTCGGCGATGGAGGCGTCGCGTTGATTGTCGGAAGAATAGCGGGCGTAGATTGCGACTTTCAAAACATGGCTCCCATCCGCATCAGGAGGTGGGTTCCCTCCTTTTCCTGGACAAATTCACTTCCTGTGCAAAGCACTCGCGCGCCGCCTGCTTCGCCAGGAGCCCGACAAGACGCAGAAGGCGTGGGTCGGGATGGCCGCGCGGCGTAAACGTCAGCTCCGGCTCGTCCAGCAGCAGGGATTCGAGCAACGCTTCGCGCTCTGCTCCTGTCATCTTCGCTTTGTTTTGTTGGGCTCGCAAGGTCATAACTGGCAGCATTCGCTCCGTGCCAGGCATAAGCAATGGAATTTACAGGAGAACATTCGGCGGCAATTAGTGTGCTGATGCGCGTCATGGCGTGAGGCAGCGTAGTCTGGCGCGCTGTGGCATAGTGAAATGACCTATCGGAATTTCTCGCTGGTCCCATCATCCGTCGCCTCGATGCCTCTCCAGGCGTATTGCTGATCGCTTGGGGGACACTATCGTATTGCAAATAGCGATACAAGATACTATCGTCCCGCTAAGGAGACACGCCATGGCCAACACAACCGAACGCAAGGAATATCCGATCTCGATGCGCCTGCCCGAGGCAGATGTTGCAATGATCGATCGCGCTGCGAGCCTGCGGGGCCGCTCACGCACCGATTTCGTGCGCGATGCTGCTGTACGCGCGGCTGAGGAGGTCGTCATGGAGCAGGGCCTGATCCGGATGAGCGCAGAAGGCTTTGCCCAGTTCATGGATGTGCTGTCGCGCCCCGTCGCTCCTGTTCCGGAGATGGTGAACGTGTTGAAGCGGCCTGCGCCGTGGGAGCCCGGCTACGCGGTGAAGCGGTAACCGTCTTGCTGATCTCAAGTCCCGAACCGCTTTCGGCCGTCCACGATGTTTCTGAGTTTTCCTGTGGTAAGCCGACGCTCGACCACTGGTTGAAGACACGCGCTCTCTCCAATCAGCAGAAGGGCTTTACCGCCGTAATCGTCGTGCATGAGGCGGGTCGCGTCGTTGGGTATTATGGTCTCGCGCCGACTGCCATCGTGCCTTCGGTGATGCCGCGCTCTATTCGGACGGGACAGCCGCCCAACCCGGTCCCCTGCATACTTCTCGCACAGCTTGCGACAGACACAGCATGGGCAGGGCTGGGCGTCGGGACTGGCCTTTTGAAGCACGCGCTCCAGCGCTGCGTTCAGGTCGCGTCGCTCATTGGCGGACGGGCCTTGGTGGTCAATGCTGTCGACGGGGAGGCGGCCGAATTCTGGAGGCGGCGCGGGTTTGAGCCTTCCAGGGATGATGAGCTGATCCTGTTTCGTTCGATCAGCGATGTTGCTGCGTCGCTCCGTGAAGCCGCGGGTGAGCGTTAGGCAACGCTCCTTTACCCGATACGCAATATCCAATCGAGGCGGTCGATGACCTGTCACGTCAGGGCATCGCGGACATTGACGGGGCACTCCCGTTTTCCAATCCAAATTGCAGGTTTTATGCCCTCAAGAAATATACAGAAACGTTCGATGAAACTTGCGCTAAACCCTATATCTTCGGCGTATTTCCGCTAGC
>CAZOGW010000227.1:0-2622 GCA_964579415.1 uncultured Acidimicrobiaceae bacterium
CCTCCACGCCCACGTGCTGGGCGGCCGCGCCCACTCCTGGCCCCCCGGCTGAGCGTTGAGGCTCAGTCAGGGTATGTGAGCCACCCAGCTCGTCGAGGTCCACGCTTGGGCGTGGGCGAGCGCTACCTCCACCTGCGCCCCACTGTCTCATCGCAGCCCGATGACCCGCTGTCCCGCTGCTTGGCGTTTCCGTCTCGGTCGTATGCTCGACGCAGGTCAAGAACTGGCAGCGGATGCGCCCTCCGGTGTGCTGCCTAGGCAACCGCAGCGAATGCTCGGTCACGGTGCCCCCGGAGGAAGACCGGCCCCGCCGGATGTGGTGGGGAACCGACGGCATTGGAGACGTCTGTGTCCCCTCAAGTCACTGCTGGGCGCATCACACTGCGGCCCGGCTTCAACCCGCAGAAACTGCCCGACCTGACCCCCCCGGTGGCGGGGATCCAGCCGTGGGGGTACCTGATCGACGAGTCGCAACCCGAGGCGGAGCGCAAGGAGTACGCGAAGGCACGCTGCCGCGGCACCGGCCCTGTTCCCGAGACGCGGCTATGGCCGTACACCCCGCGCCGATTGGCCCCCGTGCCCACCGAAGCGGTGATTGCCAGCCATCTGCGTCAGGACGTCCAGTTCGAATTCGACGGGGCACCGACCGTGACAGCCCGGCTGTCCCTCTGTGACGCGGACACCTCCGACGTCGCCGCGTTCCCTTTCACCGGCCCCGTTGCGATCATCGGATCAACGCCGCCCGCAGCCGCAGCGGAGCAGGCGCTGGGGCGCCACCTCGTTGAGGAGATCGAGGCTGCCCTGCAACAGCAGGGCATCGACTCCCGACCGGTACTGGCGATGGACCGAGCAAGGCGATGGATCGATTCCTCGCTGCTGGTGGACTACACACCAGATCTCGAGGTACGCCTCACAGCGCGGGTCCACCTCCAGCCATTCCTCTCAGTCTGGCGACCGGACCCCTGACCACGCAGCTGGGGTGATCGACGTCATCGACTTGGCTGACCTGCATGGGCGGGTGGCCTCGAGCGGTCCGGCATGTCTGGGCCGGATCACCACCGCGACCTGCCCGGTCGTCCCCGGATCCAAGCGCGGAGACCTGTGCACCATGCATGGCGGGCCGTGGACGTCGGCCTCGATCAGCGCCGCCGGAGAATGGGAGACACGGCGACGCGGCAAGATCCGCGCGCTCGGGTGCGACACCTGCGGCGACGGCAGCATCACCGTATGGGCCAACGCGCACGCCCTGAGTGGAGGCGAGGCCACTACCCGGGTCGGGCCGGTTGGCACGCAGGAGAGCCGCCACGACGAATTCGCCGCGATCGAGAATCCCGACGGGGAGCGGCCCGCATAGTGGGCGAGGATCGAGCGTCTCCGGCCTAAGCGCGTCAACCGGTTCCTGACCGTCCGGAGGGTTTGAGCGGGTGGCTGCCGCGACATTGTGCAGGAGGTGTCGTGTCCGTGAGGGCTCCAGCCCAGCCTCCGCGCTTCAGTAGTTCTCGCGGATGTAGGCGTAGGTGTTATCGAACAGCGGTCCTGACGGGGGCAGGGCGTACCTCTTGAGCACCAGCCGGATCTCCTTTCTCACTGTGCGGTCCCCGGCTTGGGTCTCGTTCCAGCCGGTGTAGGAGACCTGCGTCACGATGGCGTCGATGTCACGGACCAGGTCGTCCACGACGACCGGGGTGCCTTCGGGCTGGTATTCGTTGACGATCTGGGTCAGCGCACCGATGTTCGGGTCGAGCAGGTGTTCGGCGTCTTCGAGGAGGCCTTCGGCTTCGAGCCGTTCGGCTTGGACCAAAGTCCGGGCAACTTCGAGTGCCTTCTTGAGGAACTCGATCGACTCTTCAGCGTTGCGCACCGCCTGGCTGCGCAGTTTCTCGATCTGCTCGGCCAGCGATCGATAGACCGGGTGCGGGTTCGCTTCGAGGCGGCGGCGGATGCGGGCGTCGATGGTGTCGAACACCTCCCCCACGGTGATCGGGTCCTTCGCCGGATCGTCGGGCACGGTGATGTCGAGTTCTCCTTGGGCGACGAGCTGGCGCATCGCCTCGATCGCGTCGGGGTCGACGACCACCTCCTCCAGGCCCGTGCCCGTGACGGCGACCTCGGTCATGTGTCCGTGGACCAGGGCAATCGTCTTGCTGCCGAGGCGGTGCCAGAGCAGCTCGTTGCTGACCTTGGTGGGCTTGACCGCCTCGTACACCTGGGCCAGCCACCGGTAGCCCGCGCGGTGCTCGTCGAGGACGGGGTGCGGGTCGAGGAACTCCCAGAGCGTCTCCACGGCGATGAAGTCCTGGGCGAAGCCGTCCCGGGCGTCCTTGTCGGACATCCGCTCCCGGGCGGCGGCCAGCGACTCGAACGTGGTGTCGGCGCGGTCGATGCCGTCGAATCGCGGCGACAGGCACGCCGCGATCGCGCCGGCGAATTCGGCGGCCAGCTCATCGACCGAGACCGGCCGCTTGCCCTGGGTGTCGGGGTCGGCGGCCTTGAGCGCCTTGGCGATCTGCTCGCCCAGGCCGATGTAGTCCACGACCAGGCCGTGGCGCTTCTCCCGCCCGGTGATCGGGTGCTGGAAGCGCCGGTTGGTGCGGGTGATCGCCTGGAACAGGGTGTGCCGGC
>CAZOGW010000228.1:0-2610 GCA_964579415.1 uncultured Acidimicrobiaceae bacterium
ACCTGCGTGGCCTGCCCGACAACTACAACAACCCGTTCGCCGACAACCAGCGCAATTTCACCGGCTACTGGGAGATGATGAGCCGCGGCTCGTTCAACGGTCCCGGCGGTACCCATAACCGGTGGCAGGTGCCCAACGCCGGCGGCTCGGCCCTGGGCCCGCACCACACCCTGCACTTCAAGAACTCGCTCAACGTGCTCACCGCCGACGAGCAGCTCACGCTGGGACGTGATGCGCTCCTCGGTCAGGGCGGCACCGCCGTCATCCCGGTCAAGGCCCGTGAGTACGTTCCCGACGGCGACATCGTGGGCGTGACGGTGAACTGGACGACGAACCTGACGCCGACGTGCGCCCAGCAGGGGATCCCGGCGTTCTACTGCCTGGCCAACAACTGGACCGCCTACCGGATCGAGGTCGTCGACCAGGTCGGCAACGACTCGTTCATCCCGGGCCACGGCGTTCTCATCAACCAGAGCAGGTCCAGCGGCTCGCCGCAGGTCTTCATGGTCGACCCCAACCCGGCAGACATCAACATGGTGGACTTCTACCGTCCCGACGGCACGCCTGTGATGGTGGTGCGTGGTGACCCGCGCCAGCTCAACGACGCCACCTTCCACGCCGGCACCGACTCCGGGTCCGAGTACGAGCTGTACGACCAGTACAACGGGTTGCAGTTCTACGTGCTGGACAAGTACGAGAACGACAAGGGCGAGTTGATGTACGACATCGGGGTGCGTCGCACCACCGGCACCGGTACGTTCGAGCGTGGCGTGGAGTTGGGTGGCAGCACCCGGGTGGGTGTGGATCCGTTCAACACCAAGTACGAGATCGACCTGACCAACACGGGTCAGGCCGGTGAGGGCATCTTCGGGTCGGACATCTACCGGATCTCGTCGTCGATCGAGGGTGATGGTTGGTCGACGTGGCAGCCCTATGACGTTGTGTCGGCCGAGGCGGGTGAGACGGTGCCGGTGACGGTGACCGCCACTCGTGAGGACGGGGCGTCTGAGACGGCGACGTTGACGGTGACGGCGACTTCGGAGACGGACCCGTCGAAGACCCAGACCACGGTGGTCGAGGTGTTGTCGCCGTCGGCTGCGGTGGACGCTCTGGCCGATGCTGTCGCTGCGGTTGATCCGACCGATGCGCAGTGGAAGCTGGTGCGGTTCGTGGACCGCATCGAGCGTGAGGTCGACGCCGGGAACTGGGCTGCGGCCTGCACCGCCACCGCCGCATACCTGGCGGAGATCGACCGGCTCGCCAACCTGCGTCCCCAGCATGGCCCGCTGCCTCCCGAGGACGCCGACCTGCTCCGTGCCGCCGCGATGGAGGTCTCCGCCTCCCTCGGCTGCGGATAGCCCCCCGGACACGTTGAGTGAGAGAAGGGCCGGCCCGGGACCACCGGGCCGGCCCTTCCAAGCATTACCTGCGCTTAAACCTTGCGCGGGGCCGGTAGGGGCCACTACTTTCTCACCTCGGGTGTCGGGTTCTCACCGGCGCCGGGAATGGCGAGAGAGTGGCCGGTAGCAACCGGCCGAGGAGGAATTCGCTACATGAGTGCGTTAAGTTGGCGCGACCGTCGCGGGGTATCCGGGGGGAGGGTGAGCGTCATCGTCACCTGTCTCGCCCTACTCCTTCTGGCGGCCGTCATGATTCCCACCGGCGCCCGGGCGCAGGATGAGGAGGCGGAGAGCCCGTTCGGGCCCGTTGACCCGCAGAACTGGGTGGACCAGGCGGACCTGACCTGGGACGACTACACCCCGGTCCGTCCCGAGGCGTGGAACAGCGACGCCACCAGCACGGCGACGGAGAACCAGTACCGGACGGCCATCGTGCTCGTCGACTATTCCGACCAGCCGTTCCTGATCACCCAGGCGGCGGAGAGCCACCCGTTCGGCAATCCCCAGCCGGGCTGGACCCCGGTGCCGCAGGCCGAGGTGAACCAGTGGTTCCACGACTACTACGCGGTGCCCAACGAGTACAACGGCGGCCAGACGCTGCACGGGTACTGGATGGAGACCACCCATGGCCGCATCGGCGTCACGGTGGACGTTTACGGACCGTACACGATGCCGGGTAAGTCGTTCGAATACGGCATCCCGGACGGGTCCTTCAACGCCCCGACCAACCAGTACTGCCCGCAGGGCCACACCTGCAACCGCAACATCCGCAATGACGGCAATGTCCCCTTCCAGGCCGAGGTGATCGCCAACGGAGGCACCTGCACCAACGCGCTGTGCGGCTACAACAACCTGTTCTACGTGACCGCCGGCCACGACGAGTCGTCGACGTGGCAGGAGTTCGGCGAGATGCTGTTCGAGGTCCGTGAGGACGTCCCGGCGGCGCTCGGCCCCCCCGGTGCGACCGAGGGTCCGGTGCTGAACAACAACGGCACCGTGATGACCAACTGGGCCACCACCCGCTACGTGCCGTGGACGTCGTGGCGTGCCGCGGCGAACCACTGGCCCAACGCCGGGGGTGGGTCCTCGACGCAGGCGGAGAGCTCGGGTCAGAGCGTGTTCGCCCACGAGTTCAGCCACCTGCGGGGCCTGCCGGACAACTACAACAACCCGTTCGCCGACAACCAGCGCAACTTCACCGGCTACTGGG
>CAZOGW010000229.1:0-2608 GCA_964579415.1 uncultured Acidimicrobiaceae bacterium
TCGGCGCGGCGCTGGTGATACGCCTGTCACGGCGCCTCGGCGAGTACCCCACCGCGGCCCTGCTGCGGCTCTGCCAGGGCGCCACCATCGTGGTGATGGGGCTGGCGGCGGGAACCGCCGGGCTCATCGCCGCCTTCATCGTCACCTACCTGAGCCACGGCGCCTCCAACCCGGTTCACATGACATTGCTGCACCGCCAGGTCACCGGCGCCAACCGCACCACCACGGTGTCGCTCAACTCGATGGTCGGTTTCGCCGCCTTCTCCGTCGCCGGCATCGCTATCGGGCTCGTCGCCGACAACATGTCCGTCGAGGCAGGCATGTTCATCTGCGGCGCCGTCACCATGCTCGGCGCCGTCGCCTACCTGCAGGCCCGGCGCCATGACCCACGGAGATCCGCTGACACCGAGAGGATCGACGACCCAAGTCGGGCTTGACACTCCTCGGCATGCTCCTCGATAATGCAATCGATTGCGGCATTCTGAGAGGAGTAGCGATGGCGGAGGACACCTTCCCGCACACCGTCGGGTGGATCGGCACCGGCCGTATGGGCACGGAACTGGCCACCCGTCTTCTCTCCGCCGGGGCCGACGTGTGGGTGTACAACCGGACCCGGGCCAAGGCCGAGCCGCTGGCGGCGCTCGGCGCCAAGGTGGTCGACTCTCCCGCCGATCTCGCCGAGCGCGACATCGTGTTCACCATGGTGGGAGGGCCCGAGGACGTCAAGCAGGTCACCACCGGCGAGAACGGCGTGCTGACTCGACCCCACGCCCGCCCCTCGATCCTGGTCGACTCCACCACCATCGACCCGACCACCTCCGCCCTCCTCCGCGAGCAGGCGTCCGCCGTCGGGGTGCAGGTGCTGGCGGTGCCGGTGAGCGGCAACCCCAAGGTGGTGAAGGCGGGCAAGCTGACCGCGGTCGCCTCCGGGCCCCGTGACGCCTACGACACCGTCCTCCCCTACCTGGAGCAGTTCGGGCGCAAGGTGACCTACGTCGGCGCCGGCGACGAAGCCCGCCTGGTGAAGATCGCCCACAACCTCCTCCTCGGGGTGGTGGCCCAGACCATGGCCGAGATCACGGTGCTCACCGAAGCCTCCGGCATCGCCCGCTCCGACTTCCTCGAGTTCCTCAACGACAGCGTGATGGGGTCGGTGTTCACCCGCTACAAGACGCCGGCGTACGTCAACCTCGACTACAAGCCGACCTTCACCTGGCACCTGCTGCGCAAGGACTTCGAGCTGGGTCTGGCCGCCGGCCGCGAGCTCGACGTCCCCCTGCCCACCGCGGCGCTGGTCCACCAGATCGTCACCGAGGGCATCGGGCTCGGCTACGGCGACCTCGACTTCGCCGCCCTGCTCACCAAGGCGGCGCGGGCCGCCGGACGTGACGTGGAGCCGGAGAACGTCCCCGTCGATGACGGGCTGGGCTGACCGCCGGGTTGCGGGAGCGGCGCTGACGCTCCTCCTCACCGCCCTGGCGGCCTGCGGGGGCGGCGATCCCGACGCCGGGCCGGTCACCACCACCGGCGCGCCCGCCACGACCATGTTCGTGGTGCCGTCGATCCCCCCGGCATCAACGGCGCCCGACGAAGGATGTGCGCCCGGCGACCTGGCCCTGGTCGAGGCGGGCGTGCTCACGGTGGCCACCGCCGGGGACGCCGGCCCACCCTGGGTGATCGGCGACCCCTCCTCGGGGGCGGGATTCGACAGCGCCGTCGCCTACGCCGTCGCCGAGCGCCTCGGCTTCAGCGCCGCCGACGTCTCCTGGGTCACCGGCGAAGGGGAGGAGGCGTACGACTTCGCCATCGGGCAACACGAGATCGGGAGCGACCCGTCGCTCGACTTCTCCATCGCCTACTACCCCACCACCTACGCCCTGGTGGCGCTCCCCGGGAGCGGAGGCGCCCTCGCCACCACCATGGACCACGTCTCCGCCCTGTCCCTGGGGGTGGTGGAAGGCACCGCGGCGCCGGGCTACGCCCACGACGTCACCGGCGCCACCAATGTCACCGGTTTCGCCACCACCGCCGACGCCTTCGCCGCGCTGGTCGAGGGCGACGTCGAGGCACTGGTCCTCGACCTCCCCACCGCCTACCGACTCACCCCCGCCGAGGCGCCCGACGCCGTCATCGCCTCGGTGCTGCCCCGCAACGGTGACGAGAGCGGCGGCCTGGGGCTGGCCTTTCCCGCAGGCAGCACCCTGACGCCCTGTGCCGACGCCGCCATCGGGACGCTCCACACCGAAGGAGCCATCGACGCGCTGGGCGTCACCTGGCTGGAGCAGAGCGGGGAGATCCCCCGCATCCTGGCCGACACCATCGAGACCGCCGCAGCCGACGAGGCGGGCGAGCAGGCCGACTACGAGTACCTCATCCCTGCCGGCACCGGCGAGCTGGTGGATCAGGGCATCGTCGTCGACATCATGCCCTCCGAGCTCAACGTCGCCGTCGGTGAGGTGATCCGCATCGTCAACGAGGACGACGTCGGCTACGTCATCGGGCCCTTCTACGTCGGCCCGCAGGAGACCCTGCGCCAGCGCTTCCTCGCCGCCGGCGAGTTCGTCGGCGAGTGCGGCGTCAGCGCCACCGGCACCATCGCCCTCCGCGT
>CAZOGW010000230.1:0-2600 GCA_964579415.1 uncultured Acidimicrobiaceae bacterium
GGTGGTCGGTAGGGTTCGGCGTGGCGTCCCTACCGCTCGCCAGGGTGGCCGCCGGCATCGGCGGGCCGGCCCATGGCAGCGCGACGGACGACGAAGCCGCTCCAATCGGCGGTCCGGTGTTTCGTGGTCGAGCAATCCGCCGCGGGCCAGGGGGAGAGCCCTACGCTCATGTTCCGTGCGAGGTCCTCCGCTCTGGCAACGAGACGCCCTATGATAGAACGTATGTTCGTGAGAGGCGACCTTCGTGCCACCACACCAGCAGCTCACCCTCATTGGCAACCCCGTGACCATCGCTGAGCTCACCCCCGATCCTGGAGCCGACTACGGCGAGGTCTTCACCCGGCGGTGGGTCGTCGAGCTGATCCTCGACCTCGTGGGATACACCGCCGACCGTGACCTTGGCCGGCAGGTCCTCGTCGAGCCGTCGTGTGGAACCGGAGCGTTTCTCGTTCCCGTGGCTGAGAGACTGATCGAGTCGGCCACTACTCACGGCCACGACCTTCGCTCGCTCGGCCCGGCCATCCGGGCCTATGACCTGCTTGACGTCAACGCGCAGCGGGCACGCAAGGCCGTCGCCCAACTGCTGACTGAACACGGCCTCGACGTCGATGAGGCCGAGGCAATCGTGGGGGAGTGGGTCACCACCGGCGACTTCCTGCTCCACCACCACGAGCCGTCGAGCGCGGACTACGTCGTCGGCAATCCGCCGTACATCCGGCTTGAGAACGTGCCGCGAGCGACGATGGAGGCCTACCGGCGTCAGTGCTCGACGATGCGGGGCCGAGCCGACATCTACGTCGGGTTCGTCGAGCGCGGCCTGGGTCTACTCAGGTTGGATGGCGCACTCTCGTTCATCTGTGCGGACCGCTGGATGCGCAACCAGTACGGCGCCGACCTCCGTGAACTCGTGACCGCCGAATACGCCGTCGATACCGTCATCGCCATGCATGACGTCGACGCCTTCGACGACGACGTGTCGGCCTACCCGGCAATCGTCGTGTTCCGCAGGGCTTCCCAAGGCAAGGCCGTCGTGGCCGACGCCACTGCAGCCTTCGGCGCATCAGATGCGCATCGTTTGTCATCCTGGGTGCGAGGGGGCCGCGAGACCTCGCTCACCGAACCGGCATTCGAAGCCAGTCGAGTCGACGGATGGCGCGATGGCCGAGACCTCTGGCCTGCAGGCTCGCCCTCGAACCTCGCCCTGCTCGCTGACCTCGAATCTCGATTCCCTTCCCTGCAGGACCCCGCCACGGGAACGACCGTCGGGATTGGTCTCGCCAGCGGGTGTGACGACGTGTACATCACCACCGATGCTGCCCAGGCAGAATCCGACCGCATGCTGCCGATGGTCCAAGCGGAAGACATCGCGAGCGGCGTTGTCGACTGGGGAGGCGGGTACCTCCTCAACCCCTGGGACGACGAGGGTGCACTCGTCGACCTCGACGACTACCCGAAGCTTGCGGCGCACTTTGCGGAGAACGCTTATCGACTTCGGCGGCGCTTCGTGGCCAGACGGCGTCCGGGATCCTGGTACCGCACGATCGACAAGGTGAACCCTGCCCTTGCTGGACGAGAGAAGCTACTGATCCCTGACTTGAAGGCGGCCGCTCATCCAGTCCTCGACGAGGGTGGTCACTATCCGCACCACAACTTGTACTTCGTCAGCTCTGATTCGTGGGACCTGGAGGTGCTCGGCGGCCTGCTCCTGTCGGACTTTGCCAATCTGTTCGTCGGCGCCTACTGCGTGAAGATGCGCGGCGGCTGCTACCGGTTCCAGGCCCAATACCTCAGGCGAATCCGCGTACCCGCTCCCTCGAGCGTGCGGGTAGCTGAACGCAAGCAACTCGCTGCAGCCTTCCTCGACCGAGACTCCGAACGGGCGACCTCGGTCGCGGCGAAGCTCTACGGAGTCGAGCCTCCTCGTGGGGTGTAGCTGAGTTGGCTGAGGACCTGCCGCCCATTCCGCCCGGTCGGCCGCGGAAGACAAGTGATGTAGTGGCCCGGAGTGCCGCATGTCGCCCACTCCGGGATCTGTATGAGTGGGCGTCCGGCGCTGCTGTCGCGAGCTGGAACCAGGTTGAAGACCGGTTCCTGCAAGCGATGGGGGAGTTCGATTCCACGCTTGCAGCTACGGCGGCTGCCCCGGATCCCGATGCCCTCGACAACCTTGTTGCCGACCTGCAGAACGGCAAGGGCGACTTCTTCAACGACCTTCTGGCCCTCCTGCTCGAAGAATGCTCAGGTATCGAGAACCTTTACGCACGTGCCAGCGTCCCCGGGCTGGTCGTCGAGGTCCACAACCTCGATGGCGTCTACCCGCCGACCGGCGAGATCGGCTTCTTGGTCGAGGCGAAGATGATGGGGACGCCGAAGCACGCGCTGAACCGCAAGCAGAAAGACCCGAAGGGTCGCCGCGGCTCGGCCGACATTGGCAAGCGCGTCAAGGAGCTCGCCTTCAAGTCCATCGATCTCAAAGGCGAGGCCAGCCGGCGCAGGACCATCCTCGGAGAACGACCTGTCGGTGGGGGCGCTGGTGGCGGCGACCCAGCACCTGGCTGCACAAGAGTGAACCGAGGATCTACTTCTTCCTGGCCGCCCGC
>CAZOGW010000231.1:0-2597 GCA_964579415.1 uncultured Acidimicrobiaceae bacterium
CGCCGCCGTCGCCGATGGTGCCGGCGACGTCACCGGTGAACTCGAACGAACCGGGCGTGCCGGCGGGGATGGTCTGCTTGACCAGCCGCAGCGTGCCCAACTGGGTGTTCTCGAAGGTGAAGGTCACCGTCTCGCCGGGCTCGACGTTGAAGGTTGCGGTGGCGTTCTCCAGGTCGCCGGTGGAGTTGGCGTCATCGGCGGACAGACCGGTGAGGGCCCACCCGTCGGGCAGGACCTCGGTGGCGGTGTAAGTCCCCGGGGTGACGTCGGCGGCGAGGGTGCCGCCGTGGCCGATGGTGCCGGCGAGGTCGCCGGTGAAGGTGAACTCGGTGTCGGTGGACGCCGGGTCGGCCAGCTTCTTGAGGACGATGCGCCCGTCCTGATGGTTGGTGAACACGCAGCGGATGGTCTCGGGGCCGTCGACGACGAAGCTGGCGGTCCCGGTGGAGAGATCGACCGACGAGTTGGGGTCGTCGCAGGAGATGTCCGCCAGGGTCCAGCCGTCGGGCACGATCTCGGTGGTGGTGTAGGTGCCGGGCTCGAGGTCGGTGAGCGTGATCTGCTCGCCGTCGCCGATGGTGCCGGCGAGGTCGCCGGTGAAGGTGAACTCCTCCGCGGACCCGGCGGGATCGGTGCGCTTCTCGACGATGATGGTGCCCAGCTTCTCGTTGACCGCCTCGCAGGCGATCACCAGGCCGGGACCGGCGGGCACCGTCAGTGTGCCGGTCGCCACGTCGACCTGGATGGGATGGTCGGCGCCGGTCTGGGTGGTGCAGCTGGCCCCGGCGAACCGGTAGCCGTCCTGCGGGGTCTCCACGATGGTCACCGTCGCCGGCGTGGTCGGATTGTCGGGACGCCACTGCCATGAGGCGATGCCGGCGCCTCCGGTGGTGGCGGTGACCGGTGTCCCCGCCGGCGCCGAGGCGTCGGGCGACAGCCACCGGTAGGCGTGCGGGTTGCCGCTGGTGAGGTCGACGTCGGCGGTGAAGTCCCAACCGGAGGCGGGGGTGGGGCTGCCGGTGCCGTCGTCGACGACCTTGCGGATGCTCACCGACGATGAGCACAGCTCGACGACGAGGTCGCGCAGCGACGCGGCGAGCTGGTTGAAGTTCGAGATGAGGGCGTAGTCGGAGTTACCGAACGACTGCCCCGAGTTGGGGTAGCGGACGTCGCCGGTCACGGCGTGGATGCTCTGCAGGTCCCCGGCGTCGGGGTTGGAGAGGGCGTTGCCGACGCCGACCAGGAAGATGTGCGAACCCGCCGTCTTCAGCTCGTCGGCGTGCTCGGCGGCCCGGGAGCGGTCCTGGGGGCGGGTGGTGTTGCCGCTGCCGCCGGTGCCGGGCTGACTGTGGTCGTGGTTGTCGGCGGGCTGGCCGTTGCTGAAGGTGGGGCGCCCGTCGGTGACCATGAGGACCAGGTCGGGAGATCCCGCCTGGTAGGTGCGGTACAGGGCGTCATCCCAGTTGGTGCCGGCGGTCGTCGAGTACCCGTTGACGTAGTTGGTGAAGACGCCGTTGACCGCGTCGGGAGTGACCACGGTGTAGGGGACGGCGACGCGGGCGTTGATGCCGAAGTCGACGATGCCCACGGACGAGCCGGTGCCGGACATGGCGGTGACGAAGGTCATCACCGCGTCTTTCACCTGCTGGGAGTAGTTGGTCGGGCTGGTGATGGAGGCAGAGGAGTCGACAACCAGCATCACCCGGATCCCGCAGGCGGCGGGGAGGGGAGGGTTGTTGACGGTCCCGGGCTCCTCGACAGTCATCAACTCGAGGTCGAGGGTTTCCTCGGTGTCGTCTTCCTTGCCCTTGTCCTTGGCGTCGCGCTCCTTGGGGTCGCGGCGCTCGTCTTCGGTACGGGGCTCGGTTCCGTCGTCGGCGGGATCGTCGCCGCCGGCGCCCTCGTCATCGATCGCGGTGTCGTCGTCGCCGACGGACTCTTCGTCGACCGACTCGTCGTCGGTGACGTCGTCGGTGTCTTCGTCGACGGTGCCCTCGTCCTCGTCGGTTGCCTCGTCGTCGGCGGCGTCATTGTCGACGTCCTCCTCGACGGCATCGTCATCGACGGTGGTTCCGTCGTCGGTCACGGGATCCTGCTCGGCTGCTGACTCGTCGGTGCTCACCACGCTGGTGGTGCCTTCGTTGACGAATGCAAGGGAATCCGACTCAGATGCGACGCCTGGTGTTGCGGGGAAGAGCGTCGCGATCAGGGTCACGGCGGCCATCAAGGCCATGGCCGCAGCCCTCCAGCGTTTCGAGTAGGTCATTGTCTCGCCTCCGGTTTCGTTTCCTGGCTCGAGCCCTGCCGCAGGCTCTCGATATGAGGAGAGGAGAAGAGACCCCCCGCAGTGTCCCCACCAATCCACGGCGTTCACCAGCGCCCTACCGGCTGCTTGTGACACCGTTCACATACCAAGGTATCCCGGAACCAAACCTATACCAGGGGTCGATCGGCCCATGTCGAACGAGCCGGACGGCCCGGGACTGGCAACCGGAGCTGCCAGATCAGGGATCTAACCATCAAGCTGACAGTTATACCTGGAGGCGACCGATCGACCGTCTGGCCGTCGTCATCCTCCCCGCCGCTTCGGTGGGGGA
>CAZOGW010000232.1:0-2544 GCA_964579415.1 uncultured Acidimicrobiaceae bacterium
ACCCCGGAGCAGTTCGGCGCCGCCGTCGACGACTTCCTCGATCGCTACCGCCACAGGACGTTCGGTGTCCCGGTTACGGGCATCATCTACCAACCGATGCTGGAGTTGCTCGACGAGTTGCGGGCTCACCGGTTCACCGTGGGCATCGTGACCGGCGGAGGGACCGAGTTCGTCCGCCGCGTCAGCAAGCGGTGGTACTCGGTGGAGCCCGGGATGGTCGTCGGTACCCTCATCGGCTACGAGTTCGACCGCGACGACGCCGGACGTCCTGTGGTGCGCCGCACCGTCTCGCAGATAGGCGGCGCCAACGAGGGGGGCGCCAAGGTCGAGCACATCCAGTCGCAGGTCGGCCGGGCGCCGATCGTCTGCATCGGCAACTCGGGCGGGGATCGCGAGATGCTCGAATGGGCGCAGGCGAGCCCTCATGGCGGGCTGGCGGTCCTGGTGAACCACGACGACGCCGACCGCGAGTTCGCCTACGAGAGCACCGCGGCGACCTTCAAGGACGCCGAAGCCATCACCGACGTCGCCGAGCAGCTCGGCTGGGTCGTCGTCAGCATGCAGCGTGACTGGGAGACGATCTTCCCCCCGCAGAGCGACGGATCGCACCGAGGCTAGAAGTCGGTCACGCCGCCCAACGGAAGCCGAGCAGGTCGGCGCTCGGGTAGCCGGTGATGCTCACCTGGTTCGCCTGGTTGCCGCCCAGCACCAGGATCCGGCCGCCGCTTGCCCTGCCCCAGTAGAAGGCGACGTGTCCCGCCCTCGAGTTGTTGGGATCGTGCCGCTGGAACACGGCGACGGCGCCCCGGCGGGGCCGCGGTAGCCGGTCGCCCCAGTCGAGCCACGAGCGGGCCAGGGCGCTGTCAGTGCCACGAAGGCCGGCCTGGCGGACGCACCAGTTGACGAATGAGGAGCACCACGGTGTCTCGTCCTGGCCGGCGGCACCCGCCGGGAGCGTGGTGGTGGCGTGGTATTCGAGGATGCGCGGGTTGTGTCCCGTCCCGCGGACCTCGTCGACCCCGGTGTCCATCTCGCGCCGGGCGATGCTGAGCCAGCGGGGGAGATCGCCGTCGCTCTCGACGTCGGTGGCCCGGTCCGAGGGTCGTGCCCCGTCCGGCAGGGAGAGCACCTCCCCGATCCGGATGATGTCGGCGTCCCTCACCTGGGGGTTCGCCGCCCTCAGCGCGGACAGGGTGACGTCGAAGTGCCGTGCAATCTTCGCCAGCGTGTCGCCGGACCTGACCTGGTAGGTGTCGGGGGCAGGCGGGGTGTCGCCTGCCGGGACGGTGATCACCTGGCCGGTGCGGATGAGGTTCATGTCGGTGATCTGCGGGTTGACGGCGAGGATGGCCCGGATGGTGATCCCGTGGCGGGATGCGATCCCGCTCAGGGTCTCGCCGCTGGAGATGGTGTGCTGCATGGCTGCCTTCCTTGCAGGTATTGCGGGACCCCTCCTCGCATCGGCCTACCAGAGCATGTAGCAGCCTGGGAGATACCCGGATCCCGGCGGGCGGCGTCCCGCCGGCTCCGGCGTCGTGGAAAGGCGCGGTCAGCCCGGCGAGGGTACCGGGTCGGGATCCACGGCCACGCCTTCGATGGCGGCGGCGCCGGTGTCGACATCGGTCCGCAGGGGGAGGGCGGGGAGGAACGCCACCAAGGCGGTGGCGAGCAGGGCAAATGGCACCGCGAACAGGAAGGCGGTGGTGATGGCGTCGGAGAGGGCGAGGATCACCGGTTCCCGCACCGCAATGGGGAGCTCGGCGATGATCTGTGGCGACCCGGTGAGGCTCTCCACCGGGAGGTCGGTGACTCCGGCGGGAAGCGCCGCCGCCAGGTTGGCGGCGAGGCGGCTGGTGAGGATGGCGCCGAAGAGGGCGGTGCCGAAACTGCCTCCGAGGGAGCGGAAGAAGAGGCTCGACGAGGTGGCCACCCCCAGGTCGGCGCGGTCCACGGCGTTCTGGACGGCGATCACCAGGACCTGCATCACCAGCCCGATCCCGATGCCGAGGATGATCATGTAGGCCACTGCGGCGGTGATCGAAGTGTCGGGCCCCATCGTCGACAGCAGCACGAGGGCCACGGCGGTGACGGCGGTGCCGATGACGGGGTAGCGCTTGTAGTGACCGGTGCTGGTGATGCGCCGGCCCGAGAGGATCGACGTGGTGAGCAGGCCGCCCATCAGCGGCACCAGCAGCAGCCCGGAATCGGTGGCGCTCACCCCGGTGACTACCTGGAGGAACAGCGGCAGGAACACGATGCCGCCGAACATGGCCAGACCGATGATGAACCCGGCGGCGGAGGTGATGGTGAACACCCGGTTGCGGAAGAGGCGCAGCGGCAGCACCGGGTCCTCGGCTCGGGACTCCTGGAGCAGGAAGAGCCCGGCGAGCACCAGTGAGGACACCCCGAGCCCGATGATGGTGGGCGAGTCCCAGGCGTACTCGCTGCCGCCCCAGACGGTGACGAGCAGGCCGGTGGTCACCGCGGCGACCAGCAGGACCGCCCCCAGGTAGTCGACGCTCCGGTTCGTCCTGGTCACCGGGA